>NZ_CP013862.1:3536760-3858284 GCF_001307805.1 Lentibacillus amyloliquefaciens
GAGAGCAGTGGCGCCGCAGCAGCATGGCGATCTTGTCGTTGCGACAGAAGAGTTTACACCGGCAAATACAACGACTAATGGCGGTGTCCGTTTAACGGAACAAGGCCCGAATGCTCAAACAATCCAATATAAATTACATCCCAATGGAGAGGCCAGGGACTTTGCGGTCAAAACCGGGGACAAGTTCACTGAGCCCGTTGACGGCGTCGTCAATTACGGCTATGGAAACTATAAAGTATATGCCGGATTGAACGAAATGGAATCGGTCTTTGAAGCGGGCGATACACAGCCGGAAGAGACAAGCATTGAGAAAGATGAGGAGAAACTGACGGTAGCTACCTATAATGTGGAAAATTTTTCGGCAAATGAAAGTGAAACATCTCCACAAAAAGCGGAAAATATTGCACGCGCGTTTGTAAGTGACATGGAAAGTCCGGATATTGTGGGGATTGTTGAAGTCATGGATAATAACGGACAGGATGAAGGACCTCAAGATGCAGATGCTTCAGAAAGTTATGAACGGCTTATTGATGAAATCAAAAATCAGGGCGGACCGGAGTACGAATATGCCAATATTGACCCCGAGTACAATCAGGATGGAGGCGCACCGCATGGCAATATCCGTGTCGGCTTCCTTTACAATCCGGAACGTGTGTCGCTGATGAGCGGTGAGGCGGGTACATCTACTGAAGCAACTGATTATGAGGAAGGACAGTTAACACTGAACCCGGGACGCATTGCCCCTGAGGATGAGGCGTTTGCGGAAACAAGGAAGCCATTGGCGGCTCAGTTCAGTTTTAATGGCGAAAGTGTTGTCGTGGCAGCGACTCATTTTAACTCCAAGAGCGGTGACGATGGTGCGTTCGGACAGAATCAGCCGCCGGTAAAAGGAAGTGAGTCCCAGCGTCATGAGCTGGCACGTATCGTCAATGATTTTGTTGCAGATATCAAAGCAGACAATCCGGATGAAAATGTCGTTGTTCTGGGGGATATGAATGATTTTGAATTCACAGAGACACTAGATATTCTTAAAGGTGACGAACTAACAAATCAAATGATGTCCGTGCCTGATGAAGAGCGGTACACCTACCTTTACCAGGGGAATTCACAGGTGCTTGATCACATTCTTGTGTCCGATAACCTGGCTGATGTGACAGAGACTGACGTGCTGCATGTCAATGCCGACTTCACGGATATGCACGGACGCGCTAGTGATCACGATCCGGTGTTGAGCCAGATTGATTTGCAGGCTGATGAAACTGAGGGCGATTTTGACCTGTCTGTCATGCATATGAACGATACACATGCCCGTGTTGAACCACTGCCGAAAATGATGACCGCGGTCAAAGAATTCAGGCAGGAAAACCCTGATTCATTGCTTCTGCATGCCGGGGATGTCTTTTCCGGAACGCTGTATTTCAATGAGTTCAAAGGACAGGCAGACTTGGCTCTCTTGAACATGATGGATGTTGACGCGATGGTTTTCGGCAATCATGAATTTGATCTGGGTGGTGACGAAGGCGGTCATGAATCATTGTCAGCATTCGTTGAAAATGCCGAATTCCCATTCCTGGGCACAAACATCGATTTTTCAGAAGATCCTTATATGCAAGATCTTGAGACCAATCAATCGCTGGTTGACAATCCGGAAGACGGGCAGGTTTATGATAGTATTGTAAAAGAAATTAACGGTGAACAAGTGGGAATTTTCGGCGTAACAACCGAGGACACGGCGAATATTGCAAGCCCTGCCAATGTTACCTTTGCCGACTATAAGGAAACAGCTGAAGAGACAGTAGACGCTTTGGAAGCTGAAGGTATTGATAAAATTGTCGCGCTGAATCACATTGGCTTTGACAGTGCGCCTGAAGTTGGAAATGATTTGCGTCTTGCTGAGGAAGTCGATGGTATCGATGTGATTGTCGGCGGTCATTCGCATTCCGCATTGGAAGAACCGGTAAGTGTAGCGGAGGATTCTGAAGGGGAAGCCAAAGATCCGACAGTCATCGTCCAGGCCGGGCAATATGCTGAAAATCTTGGCACACTTGATGTGACATTTGATGAGGATGGTGTGATTACTGGATACGAAGGCGAATTGCTTGAGGTGGATGGCTTTGCAGAAGATTCTGAGGCCGTAGATGTGCTTGCGCCATATAAAGATGAAGTGGATGAGGTTATGAATGAAGAAATTGGTGCAGAAGCCATGAAAGAACTGCCAAACCCGCGTCAGGATGAACCGGGTGATGACAGTGTCAGGGCCAATGAAACAGCGCTCGGTAATCTGGTGACCGATGCTATGCTTGCCAAGGCTAAGGAAAAGTATCCGGAAACAGTCATTTCCTTTCAAAATGGCGGCGGTATTCGCGCACCGATTGATCAAGGACCGATAACCACCGGAGAAGTCATCAATGTTCTTCCATTCGGCAATGATCCGGTGATTGCCACCTTGACCGGGCAGGAAATCAAGGATATTCTGGAGCACAGTGTTCGTCAGGCGCCCGCTGAGAACGGGGGATTCTTGCACGTATCCGGTATGGAGTTCTATTACGACAGTGAAAAAGAACCAGGCAGCCGTGTCGTCGACATGTATGTTGAGAATGATGGCGAACTGGAAGACATTCAGCTCGATTCGGAATATCAGGTAACGACGAATGGCTTTACCGGTCAGGGCGGTGATGGATTTGAAACATTTGCACAGGCCTATGACGAAGGACGGGTCAAGGATATTGGTGAAATTGACTGGCAGCAGCTGGTCGACTATATGGTTGAAGATTTGGAGGGAGTTGTAGACCCTGAAAAAGAAGACCGTATTGTCGATTTGATGGGTGAGAATCCGGGCGATCCGATAAACGCAGAAGATATACAGGAAGCCGTGACTTCACTTGAGGACAATGGAGAAATTATGGATGAAAGTGCAGCACGCGCTCTTAAAATGCATTTGACAGTGGTCAGTCATTATGAGAAAGAGGATTTACGGGATAAAGTGATTAAGCATATGGAAGGTTTTAAGGCGCTTGTCAATTATCAGCATGAGAACGGGCTTATATCAAAAAGCGCACATGAAGAACTTCAGACAATGGCTGATACACTGATCAATCAGTGGTAGCAGACATTAGAACAGCCCCTTTCTTGACGGAAGAAGGGGGCTGTTTTTTCGTCTTACCTGTGTGTTTCACCAATGATCCTTATCAGACTGATCTGGCTTTTGTTTAAAAACCGTACCGGGAGTCTGGTTGTGCCCAGTCCGCTGTCAATATACAAGTTCTGATCAGGTCCAAGCTGAAAGGTGCCTTTATCATATTTCGGAAAATAGCCCTGGCCGGGTGCAATCAGTGCACCAACTAAAGGGAATCTGATCTGACCGCCGTGGGTGTGACCGCTCAATATTAAATCGGCCGGTAGAGGCACATCCTGTTTTATGATGCCTGGTGCATGTGACAAGAGAACGGTATAGTTTTCACTGTTCATGTTCCTGAAGGCTTCACTGATATTGTCATGTTCTGTCGCAGAATCGTCAACGCCGGCTAGCGTTATAGTTGCGTTCCCGCGAGAGATACAGGCATTTTGGTTATTCAACATGTTCACGCCCCGTTCGCTCAGACCATTCAAGAATTGCGCAGTCAGGCCGTTTTCCCATTCATGATTGCCGCATACAAAATAGAAGTGCTGATTAATGGCCGTTAAGCGCTCAACCAGTGAAAAAATAGCGTCAAATCGCATGGTGGTTTTGTCAATCAGGTCGCCTGTCAGCACAATCACATCAGCATTGGCATGTTGGACAGTACTGATCAGCTGTTCATTGTTGGTGCCAAAAACACAATTATGAACATCACTGATCTGCAAAAGGGAAAACTGTGATCGAGCTGGCAGTTTTGTGCTTTTGAACGTCACTTTTTCCAGTTTGAAGTCGTTTGTATCATCCCGTATTTTCATGAAACAGGCGAATAGAATTGTTATAAATGTTAAAGCAGCAAACAACTTTTTCATGGTACACCATCCCAAAATCAGCATAAGTCATCTAAGTTTAGCACGTTTATTTCGCAGGTGGCAATTGGTTTTGCGGGCAAAGGGTTGTGAGATTCCTGCACAACGCTTTTTCTTAAATTTTTTCACAAAACTGACACAGCCAAGTGTGATTTGCATCACATCCCGGGGACGTTTTCAAGCTTAACATGGTGTATATAGGAAAAATCATTACTTTGCTGGAGGGAACTTCATTGAGCCTGGATAAAGAAAAACTCGAAATTGTTAAAGCAACGGCACCTGTTTTAAAGAAAAACAGTATTGAAATCGGCAAACACTTCTATGAATTGCTGTTCACAAAGGTTCCGGAACTGCGCAACATATTTAATCAGACGAACCAGAAAAGAGGACTGCAGCAGGAAGCGCTCGTCTATTCGGTGTATGCTGCAGGGGAAAATATCGATAGTATGGAAAATATCAATCAGCTTGTCGAACGTATCGCTGAAAAGCATGTGTCACTCGGTGTCAAACCGGAACAATATCCGATTGTCGGCGAGGTCTTGATCGAAGCTGTTCAGGATGTGCTGGGAGATGCTGCAACAGATGATGTGATTGAGGCATGGCGCGCCGCGTATGATTATATCGCCAATCTGTTTATTGAAATCGAAAAGAAAAAATTTGATAAGACAGAACAACAAGAGGGTGGCTGGACAGGATTCCGTGAGTTTGTTGTGGATGAGAAAATACAGGAAACAAGCGATGTTGTATCATTATGCCTTAAACCGAAAGATGGTCAGCCCATTGCAGCTTATAAGGCGGGACAGTATTTGACGATTAAAGCTGATATTGATGGTGAACCTCATACACATATGCGCCAATACAGCCTGTCCGGTCCGTCCGGCAAGGATTATTATAAAATCAGTGTCAAACGTGAAAAAGGCCATGGGGATTGGCCTGATGGTGTTGTTTCCGGTTATCTGCACGATCAGGCGAGAGAAGGTGACACGCTTGAACTTTCCGCCCCTGCAGGTGACTTCACAATCACGAGCGAGAAGGGGCCAATCGTACTGCTGAGTGGTGGAATCGGACTGACACCGGTGGTCGGAATGCTTGATACGATTGCAGAAAAAGACCCCAATCGTCCGGTTACGTTCATTCATGCGACACAAAACAGTTCAGCACATGCAATGAAAGCGCACATTGAACAAATTGCCGCCGATCATGCGAATGTGTCCTCGTTTGTCTGCTATGATAGTCCGAGTGACGCGGATCGGACAAGCCGGAATTATGATAAGGAAGGCTTTGTTGATTTGCCATGGCTTCAATCGATTCTATCGTGCGGCAACAAGGCTGATTTCTATTGCTGCGGTCCCGCGCCATTCATGAAAGCCGTCGACCAGGGACTTAAAGAATGGGGTGTTTCAAGCGAGAAGCGTCATTATGAATTGTTTAACCCGGTGAGTATGTTGAATGAACGAAGCGAGGAAAAAGAGGCTGCAATACTGTAATATGGTTATGGTTTTATATGAGAACAAGAAACGCGCTATGTAGCGTTTATTAAGCCAAAGTCAGGACTATGCGCCTGGCTTTTTTGGTTCAAATTTATTTTTAAAAGTGATATTCTTGTTTTAACGATTCATTTCGGTAGAGAAGAAAGGGACTGACATCATTGGGGAAAAGTAAGAGGCATGCAACCTGGGCAGAAGCAAAAAAACGCTGCCGCCTAAACCAAGCTGATATACGAATGGCGAAGGAACTTGGCATGAAACCGAAAAGCCTCATCAAAAATATCCCCGGACCAAAACAGCTTTGGAAAGCACCTGTGAAGGTTTGGGTGCGTGAACTTTATGAAGAAAAATTTGGGAAAGTGCTGAGGCCTGAAAAACCGCAGCCGGCACAATCGGGGAAACAATCGAAAAAACCCCCGGAGAGCCAACAGTATATTCCGGATGAGGAGTTGCCATTTTAAATGAAACGATTAGATGAAGGTGAAATTCTGACAATTCTGCGCGCAGCTGATGAGATTATTGCAAGTGGCGGACGGACACTGCTTGCTAAAATTTTAAAAGGGTCTGGTGAGAAAAAAATTCTGGAGTTAGGATTGGACGCGTGCCCGGTTTACGGTTATTTTAAACCGGAGAAACTGGATACCGTATTAGAGAAGATCGACTGGATGATTGATCATGATTTTCTGGATATTCAATACAGTGGAAAGTTACCGATGATCATTTTCACAGACCGTGGGTGGGAAATTGAACGTGATCAGCGGGTGGATGAATTTTTACAGGAATGGGACAGGTGGCTCTCAGCCGGTAAAAAAAGCCCCGATATGAGTTACTTAAAAGACCGGAACCGCGGAATGATATGGTTGCTGCTTGATAAAATACAGGAAACCGGAAACGAAAAGTACATTCCATACTTAAATGAGTGGGAGAAAGTTGATTATAAAAAGGTGAGAGCGAGGATTCGGGAGGTCGTCCATCAGTTGGAAACAGCTGCCCCGATTGATCGGCAAACGGCCACCGAACGGAGCGATTCAATCAACGCAGCACTGAAGGGTGCAGAACCGCATGACATCGACCTGCGATGCATCAAATGCGGTAATTATTTCACTTTTTCCGTTGGCGAGCAGCAGTTTTATAAACGAATGGGATTTGTTCATCCCAGACGATGTAAGTCCTGCCGGGAAAAAAGAGATTTGGAATTTTTATAAACGGTCAGGTAGTACGGAAAACAATATAAATGAAAGGTGAAATCGAGTATGAAATTGCAGTGATTTACACTCAAATGACCGCCTTAGAAATACAAAAGAATGGCATTAAAAAACCTCTATTGCGCAAACTAATCTAAAAGTGCAATGGAGGTTTTTTATATGAGGAAAAGTAATCAGACCGATGCAGAATCAATCAAAGAACAGAGCCGCCAATCCGGAATGTCATATAACGAGGCGAAGGAATATATCGCCCGGACCACTGGCGGGCATGGGACGAATGTTTACAGCAACACTAATACAGAAGCCGTGAAAAGGAAAAATCAAGAATCGGAAGACAATAAATCATAGAACCATCACTGGATTATTTGGTGACCGTGCGGGAAGGAGCTGAACTCGAGCGGGAAAGAGCTAAACTTGTGCGGGAACACCAATAACTCGTGCAGCCCCCGCCCAGTCAAGGTAAAAAAAGCGCTTCATAATGATCTTGTATAATCATATTGCAATCAAAAAACGCCATGAGCCTAAACAAGGCTGCATGGCGTTTCTCTATTTTAATCTCGTTCCAATCGCGCAATCCGCTCATCGATCGGCGGGTGGGATGAGAACAGGGAAACCATTTTGCTCTTTCCATTAATTTTCATCGTTTGGATAGCTGCATCATCGGTCTGGTCCTTCATTTGAGCCAGTCCTGTGTTATTTTTCAGCGAACGCAAGGCATGTGCCATTTTGTCGCGTCCGGCAAGGTCCGCTCCGCCACGGTCAGCACGGTATTCGCGGTACCTTGAAAATGCACTGACAACGATGCTGCCGAGGATTGAGAAAAGGATCTGAAAAATAATGATTGACGCAATATGCACGACAGTCTGCAGTTCAGATCGCACAAGCCGTGAGACAATAATGGCTGCAATCCTTGACAAAAAGACGACAAATGTATTGACGATACCTTGCAGCAGCGTCATGGTGACCATATCACCGTTGGCCACGTGCGCGATTTCGTGGGCGATGACACCTTCAACCGCGTCATCATCCATTTGTTGCAATAATCCGCTTGAAACTGCAACGAGCGATCTTTTTTTAGTAGGTCCTGTTGCAAAAGCATTTACTTCGCGTGACTGATAAATACCGACTTCAGGCATGTGCATCAGACCTGCTGCCCGGGACAGCCGGTGAACTTTTTCAACTATCGCACGCTCCTGTGCGGTCAGCTGTTCATTTGGATCAAGCACTTTGACCCGCATCATTTTCTTGGCAACGATCCGTGATATGGCAAGTGAAAGGAATGAGCCGATGAAGCCGACAAGCAAACTGAATACCAATAATGATCCGTAGTTGATGCCGGCAAGTCCTTCACCACCATTCGTAAATGATCCGCTTAAGTCGGTGAATGATATAATAACTGACCAGACAATGACAATCGTGGTCAATACGAGAATGTTTGTCAGTAAAAAAAGAAATAGCCGTTTTGCCATTTGGTTCCTCCTCAATTTAAATCGATATCGCTATTATACCATTTTTGCATAAAAAAAGAGAAATGTTTTTCAAGGTGCTGGGCAGGAAAAAGTTTACGCAACTTGTTATCATAGTTAGACATATTGTTTTTAACGAACCGGGGGGATAAATTCATGGCTCGAATTTATACGCTTCTATTACTGGTCATGCTGATGTGGGGCTTAAATGTTTCAGCGATTAAAGTGCTTGTTGATGCGATTGACCCGTTGCTGTTAACCGGATTCCGGGTAATGACAGCAGGGGTTGCTGTGTTAGTGATCGCTTCTTTCATGGGGATATTCCGTCTGCCGCGCAAGCAGGAGTGGCTGATTATTTCCTACATAGCTATCTTTAATGTCATGTTACACCACTCATTTGTGGCGATTGGTCTGGATTTGACGAGTGGCATCAATGGATCGCTCATTCTGGGGATGAACCCGCTTATCACAGCGATGCTTGCTTTTCTGATTTTGGGCCAGCGCATGACATGGCTGCGCGTGTTTGGGTTTGTGTTAGGTTTTATCGGTGTTGTTATCACAACAATGATGGGTACAGGAGAATTATCAGGTATTTCACTTGGAGATTTCATTGTATTTTTAGGGGTTGTGGTGCAAGGATTCAGCTTTGTTTTGATCAGTAAATTGAACCCGTCATTGGATCCAAGACTGGCGACAGGATACATGCTTGTCATCGGTGCGACTGTTATTTTGCTGACAAGTCAAGTACTTGGAGCAAGCGTTCAAGAGATGACGAATTTGATTGACTGGCAGCTGGGCTTGGCTTTTCTCTTCAGTGCTATAATGGCCACAGCATTCGGGCATATGACGTACAATTATGCGATAAAAAAGACCGGTCCTGCCGAGACAGCGATTTTTCTCAATATGAATACACTATTTGCTGTCATTGGCTCGTCGATATTCTTAAATGAAACAATCACGCTGAATCATGTAGCCGGCTTTCTGCTCATATTATGCGGGGTTTTTCTCGGGACCGGCGCTCTGGAATACCTGTTGCTAAAACGAAGGAAGAAGACGCGTTTTTAAGGATATCTATCTACAGAAGCGGACAGAGTGTAAGGTGCGCTTGAGTCGTGCAGCAGCGCAACAAACTTGTGCTAGAGGTGCTCAAACCCTTGTAAGAGAGCATAGATCGCCGAGTGGAATCAAGCGTGTAAAACGAATCATCATCTATTTCTTCGTGTTTGACCATGTTTTGCCATCAAGATTATTTAAGGCGGTTTTTTCGACAGAATTAAACCGGCTTTCTTTTGTCAGATCTTCGTTATGGCCGGGATACTGCTCAAATTCGTTGCCCAGAACATCATTTATCACATTGGGACTGTTCGTTTCCCGTTGTATGTTTCTGACTTGTTGTCTAAAGCGGTCGTTGTTTTTCATGGGAGAAGCCTCCATTCATTAATGCGTATGTTTCTTATTCTTCCAGTCTTTGCATTAATTATACGAAGGCCAGGGGGTCTGACCCCCCTGAAGGATCACATCACTTTCAACAGCAATTTTTTCAAAAGCGGGGCGAAATGATCCGGCAACTCGGCAATGCTTGGAACCATCACACGCTCGCGGCCATAAATACTCTGCATGAGTTCGTCTTCCTGTTCACTGATATCGCCTTCAGCCAGAAATAAGCCGACAACATCAATGCCTTTTTTGCGGGTTTCGGACACGGCCATGTTTGTGTCAACGATGCCATTTTCAGTGTAATTGGATGCAGCCGGTTCGCCGTCTGAGAAGACAAGCAGGAAGCGGTTCTTTTCACTGCGGACTTCGAGTTCTTCAGCGGCAACACGTATGCTGTAGCCGTCACGGTTGTCTTCCTGAGCTTCTAACTGCATGATGCCAGCGCCATTGTTCTCGTAAAGTGAATGGTTAAAGGAATGGATTTTATGAAAATAATTGGGCTGATATTGTTCTTTTACACCTGTTGCTTCTTCCCAGAAACCAATGATGGCATGCGGGATTTTCAAGTCTTTAAGCACTTCATGAAACAGGATAACGCTTTTTTTCGTTTCTTCCATCTTATTCATCATCGAGGCTGAACAATCCACGAGCAATGTAAAAGCGGCATCCATTTCTTTTGATTCCTCATCTTTTTTGTAGAAAAGCCGCGGATAGTCTTCGGTCACCGCCGGAATTAAATTTTTAGACAGTCGTCCGCTGGTCAAATTGCCGCGGGGTGTCTGCCGCTTATGTTCCAGCATTTTCTCAATTGTTTTCGAGAGCCGGCGCTGATAGGGAGCGATTTCCTCTGCGTATTGCCGGTACAGTTCTTCATCTTCTGCAGATGGTTTTTCAGCGTTTTCAGTCACTTTTACAGCGTGCTGGTTTTCCCGGCCATAACCACCGCCTGCCGATTCGTCATGCTGGCTGTCCTGGCGTTTCTCCATCGCTTGCATATTGGAAAAGTCATTCTGATCACTGTCGCCGGATGTGCCTTGAATACCTACACGAGCCTGGTCGCCTTCCTCTGTTTCGCGCGCGCCTTCACCCACCAGACTTGAACGCGTTCCCTGTTCCAATTCAAACTGCATGAAATTTTGCTTTCGGTCGGCATTTTCGTTTTCGCCGTGCCACGTGGAAAATTGCTGTTCGAATGTTTCGCTGTCTTCTTCGCTGACGCCTTCTTCAAGGCTCTCGTTGGCCAGCGGATCAGTGCGTGTCAGCTCATCAAATGCATTTTGTTCTGTATAGTCAGCAAGATTGGCGACTGGAAATACGAAATACGCGTGCATCATGTCGGTATAATCGGATTCCAGCCGAAAGACAATTTGTTCGGTAATTCGGGCGATATCACGTGTGCTGCCGGCTTCAAACAATTGGAAAATCATGGGTTTCAGTTCCTTTAGCTGCTTAGCCTGTCTTTCAGTGGCCGCGGAAAAAGAAGGATCAGGTGTCTTAGCTTGTGTCAGCAAAAAAGTTAGACAGTACAACTCATCAAGGGAAAGACTTCGTGTCACATTCGCCTCAAGCTGTTGGGTGAAAAACCGGCTTAAATAGCTTCTGCGAACAGCAAATAAGTTTGCTATTCCGGGACGCTGCTTTTTGACGATTTCCTCAAGCCGGATATTCTCAAACAACGTAAATAACTGACCGGCAAACTTGGGGAGCTGCGATTCGGACATATCTTCCATAAAACGCTGCATTGCCGGAATATCAGAATGATGCAGCGTTCCGACCGTCCGCAGCAGGATGTCCGTCTTGAAACCCGCTTCTCTTGCTTTAGGGTTGCCGATTCCCCAATTGGCACTTGCGGTTATTTTATAATGTTCGTTATCAATCGCTGACCCATAGGCATAGTCAAATTTCAATTCAGGAATTTCTGACAGGACTGACGCCAGATCCTGCAGCTGCAGGTACAGTTGGGTGTCGAAATTGGTTTCGCGAAATCGGAACATATGAATTCTCCTATCTATGAAAAGGGACCCCCATGTTCATCCCAAATTTTATCCAAATAGTGTCTCAGCTATGGTCATGACGAATTCCTTTTCCCGGTCTTCGTCGAGTTTATCGGCGATGGCGCGTTGGATGGCTCGTTTTGGCGGGATCATCGCACTCAAGTCACAGGCGTCAATTAAAGCACGGATGGAAGCGGCATCTTCCGCCAGCTTGCCTTGGGTGACCGCTTGAATCAGATCACCGGAGAGCTGCACAAACAAATCAGTTGTCCGTTCTTCATCCAAGCGGCTGGTGTCCTGAATCAGTTTTTTCAATAGCTCACCCTGCAGGTAAGGGATATCTATCACGACAAAGCGATTTTTCAACGCTTCATTAAGCGGGACTGTCCCGACATAGCCTTCATTGATTGCAGCAATCACACCAAAGCCTTCTCCAGCTGTGATGATTTCTTCGGTAAACGGATTGGTGATGGTGCGGCGGTAGTCCAGTACGCCGTTGATGAGCGGCAGTGTCTCCGGCTTGGCCATATTAATTTCATCAATATAAAGGAAGGTTCCGTTTTTCATCGCATTTGTGACAGGGCCGGGAACAAAATCAATTATTTGTTTGTCACCGTCATAGTCGAGTGTTTTAAAACCCATCAGGCTTTCTGCGTCCAGGTCGACTGAACAATTCACATTGAACATCGGCTGGTTGAACAAATTGGATAGCGTCTCGGCAAACCGTGTTTTACCTGAACCGGTCGGACCTTTCAGCAGCACATTTTTCCCCATGCTTAAAGCTGTGATGGCGTCCGTCAATAAATCCTCTTCAGGCGGGACGTATCCGCCTTCACGAATGAGATCCTTGAATGCACTGTTTTGATTGGTATTTCGATTATTATCTATTAAATGCCTGATTGATTCAGGCAGTTCATTATACTGTGTCATTGCTGTGCTCCTTTCAGAGGATGTTACAGACTCTCAATTGCTATTGTAACCTCAATTTTGATGGCTTGTCACCTTTTGCAGGCTGAGAAAGCTCTCCCCGAAATTTATCGAATTTATTAACATTCAATTTACAAGAAACCAGACTTTTTAACTAATTTTTAATTAATTTTGTATTACGATTAGTACTTTTGTAACTAGTACAACTATTCAAAATTATATAACATTGATTGTAACTGAATAATAGCCACACAAAATCTTGCGGGGAGGGATCAAACGAGCAGCCGATATTTTACTTAAGGGGGAGACACATGTTTAAAAAAGTTTCACTCGTTTTATTCGTATTTTTGCTGGCATTCAGTCATTTCTTTCATGTGAGTGCCGCAGAAATCACGGAAAAGACTCTTCAGGAGAATACAGCGAAAAAGAATCATTCGGAATCGCAAACACTCAAGGAAACGACGGATCCTGATGAAAAAGTCAGGGTTATTGTCGAACTGCAGGAGGATGCACCGATAGAGAAAGCAACTGAAAAAGGTGTAACGTTTAAAAGTCTGAAACCGACTGAAAAGGAAGAGCTGCAAAACCAGGCAAAACAGGCACAAGAGACAGTTAAAAACGAGATGAGTACGGAACAGATCGAGGCGGACTACCTCCAGGAATTCTCGACAGTTGTGAATGGTTTCAGTGCCGAGGTCAAACAGGGCGATATTGAATCTATTAAGAAGATTTCCAACGTTGACAAGGTACATACCGTGAATAAGTATAAACGTCCCGAGGCAACACCGGATATGAAATACAGCAAGGAATTGGTCCAAGCACAACAATCATGGCGGGATTATGGCTACAAAGGCGAAGGAATGACAGTCGGTGTTATTGATACCGGCATTGATCCGTCCCACCGCGATATGGTGCTGTCAGACGAAACGGAACCGGCCCACACTGAAGAATCGGTACAGGAAGCGGTTGAAAATGAAGATTTGCCGGGCGAATTTTATACAGAGAAAGTGCCATATGGATACAACTATATGGATGAAAATGATGAAATCGTTGATAATGCTGCGGGTGCTTCGATGCACGGCATGCATGTTGCCGGAACAGTCGGTGCAAATGGGGATGAAGAAAATGGCGGCATCATGGGCATCGCTCCTGAAGCACAGCTGTTGGCGTTAAAAGTTTTTGGCAACGACCCGGAAGTCGAGTACACCTATGGCGATATCTATGTTAAGGCAATGGACGACTCTATTAAACTCGGAGTCGATGCATTGAACCTGAGCCTTGGCTCTCCGGCAGGTTTTGTGAATGCTGATGCGCCTGAACAGCAAGCGGTCAAGCGTGCTGTTGATAATGGTGTGCTGGTGTCGATTTCCGCCGGCAACTCAAATAAATTTGCCGATGGGTTCTATTATCCGCTTGCCTCGAACCCGGATTACGGTGTGAATGGTTCACCGGGTATAGCGGAACATTCACTGCAAGTGGCTTCATACGAAAACACATATATGGATGTTGACGCAGTGGACTATACGATTGATGGAACAGAGGAAAGTGCGCCATTTCTTTCAGCAAGCAGCACACACCCATCCGATTATGTGCAAAAGTCCTTTGAAGTGGCAGATGTCGGACTTGGGTATCCGGAAGATTTTGAAGGCAAGGATGTACAGGGGAAATACGCTTTAATTCAGCGCGGCGAACTGGCGTTTACTGAGAAAACTTTGAATGCGCAGGAGGCTGGAGCTGAAGGGGCGATCATCTACAATAATGTGGATGGCATTGTCAATATGGCGACCGATGCCTCAATTGAAATTCCGCAGTTGTTCATGCTGAAAAATGACGGGGACAAGCTTGCCGCTGCCCTGCAGGATGGACAAGATGTCACCTTGAATTTCAATGACGGAACAGCAACCATCAGTAATCCGGATGCCGGAAAAATGAGTACGTTTACATCCTGGGGGCTGACACCGAATCTGGACTTTAAGCCGGAAATCACGGCTCCGGGCGGACAAATTTTGTCAACGCTGAATAATGATGAATACGGCTTGATGAGCGGCACATCCATGGCAGCACCGCATGTGTCGGGCGGTGGAGCACTTGTCATGCAGCAGCTTGATGAAGAATTTGGCCTTGAGGGTACAGGTCGTGTATCGATGGCAAAAAATATGATGATGAATACGAGTGAGTTAGTGGAATTTGAAGGTTCTTATGTATCACCCGCCGGCAGGGTGCGGGTCAGATGCAGCTTCATGCTGCCATGTCTTCACCGGCAGTGGTGACAAATGCAGAGACAAATGAAGCAAGTGTTGCCTTAAAGGAAATAACTGACAATAACGTGACATTTGAATTGACAGCAAGAAACCTGACAGATGAAGCGGTCACTTATGACGTTAAAGCCAATGCGCAGACAGATCAGCCTGTCGCTAATGGTGAGGATACACTCGTTGTTCCCAATCAGTTTGCGGCAATGGAGCTCCAAGGGGCTGCAACTGTTAATGGTGAAGATGTCAGCCAAATCGAAGTGCCAGCAAATGGGGAAGCGACCATTTCTGTTTCACTCGATGTCAGTGATATGGATGCCCAACTAATGGATAAATTCACAAATGGCTATTGGCTTGAAGGCTTTGTGACACTGACAGATCCGAATGATGTGAATCCTGAAATTTCAATTCCATATGTCGGCTTTAAAGGCGAGTGGGATGATGCACCAGTGTTGGACAAGCCGATGTGGGATGAGGATTCTTATTACGGGATGTCAGGGATTGCCACATCAAGTGGAGAAGATGAACAAGGCAACGAGCAATTTGCTTTCCTCGGTCAGGATTTAGAGACAGGTGAAACGGATCCTGAAAAAATTGCCTTTTCACCTAATGGCGACGATAACAAAGATGATGCATTAATGGTTCCGTCGTTTTTGAGGAATGCAAAAGAAGTGACATTTAACGTTTTAAATGAAAATAAAGAAAAAGTACGGACCATTGCAACCGAGTCATATATTGCCAAGAACTATTACGGTGCCGGCGCAGGACCGATGTATTATCTGGATTCATCAAGAACGTGGGATGGCAAAATTGATGGTGAAATGGCATCAGAAGGCAAGTATTATTTGCAGGTTGAAGCCGTTATCGACCATGATCAGGCCGAATGGCAATCACTTGAAATCCCGATTGAACTGGATACGACAGGACCTGAACTGGATGCGGAATTTAACACGGATTCGCAAACAGTGACCGTTGATGCAGAAGATAACCCGGATGGTTCCGGTTTTGCATATTGGGACGTGAGGGTTGACGGTGAATCCATACTTGAGGATCCATATAACGGCGGTGAAACCGAACATGAGCTGACGAAGAAATTGAAACCTGAACAAACTCTAAGCGTTACAGCTGTTGATTATGCTGGAAACCAGGTAAATGAAGTGGTATCAGAAGGAAATGATGAAACCATGCCGGAACTTCATCTGCAGACACCGGAATTCCAAGGTGTTGAAACTGAACGGGACGTAGAATTCTCAGGCTATGTAACCGATCAATCCGGCATCGAGGAAGTCACGGTTGATGGTGAGACGGCCGAGCTTGTTTATAACGAAGAACAAGACCGCTATGATTTTTCGGTTACCGTCAATCATGACAGTGATGGTTACTTTTTAAAGCATATCAGGGCAGTCGACAGCGCCGGTAACGAAGCGGAAATTGGCCGGAGATATTTTGTGGATACAGAAAAAGCGGAATTGCAGGTGGAAGCACCTGAGGAAACGGACGCTGATTCGATTAATGTCTCAGCAGCCATTACCGACAATTTCGATGATATCCGCTTATATGTCAACGGCAGTGAGGTCTATCGCCACGACCAGACCGAACCATATGGCATGAAAGGTTTTGAAGAGACGGTTGATGATATCGAACTGGATCTTGAGGACGGCAGCAACGCTTTCGAGTTCAAAGTGGTCGATCTTGGCGGACATGTGACCAAACAGACCGTCGAAATAGAGAAAGGCAGCGGTGATTCTGAATCAAGCATCGACGTTATGAAATCTCTCATTGAAGAATATGAAGCGAATGGGGAAATCACTGACAGTCAAGCAGCACGAATAATGAACAGGCAGCTGACAACGGTCGGGCACTTCCATGACAGCGGGGCAACAGACAAAGCTGTCAAGCATATGAACAGTTTCAAACAACTGCTTAAACATTATGAGCAAAATGGTCAGATAACAGAAGCGGCTGCAGCTGAACTGCGGAGTCATGCTGACAATTTGCTCGAAAAATGGCAATAGATAACTTTTAAACATTCTCAGTCTGCGGTAATTGCGAATTACCGCAGGAGGGATGTTTAACATCAGAGGGGTATAATCATGAGACGTTTTTGGCGGACAAAACAGAAACCGGATGTGAAAAGGAATATTGTGTTCGTGCTCGTGAACGGATATCTTTTGCTGCTGACGGTGGCACTATTAACCTCGCCGACAACGGCATATTTTACCGATTCAACTGTCATTGAAGGAAATATAGCTGCGGGTGAGTTTGCTTCTGAAGAAAATGAAGCGAAAGCAGATAAGGGTGATCAGGAAACCGTGCAGTCAGAAACAGATCAGGAAAGTGAATCCGAACAAGCGGATCAAAGTGACGAGGCAACTCAGCCGGAAAAAAACGGAGAGGATTCAGATGTGAACGATGAAGGCGACACGGATCAGGAAAAATCGGAAAACAATGAACAGCCGGATGCCGGTAAGGATGAAGGAAAGGAGGATGAAGAAGGCCAAACAGAAAAGGAGAATCCGGAAAACCAGGATGCAGGTGAACAAACAAACGAGACAAATCCGGAAAATCAGGATGAAGACGGACAAACAGAAGAGGAAAATCCGGAAAAGCTGGAGACGGACACTGAAACTAAAAAAGGAAACCCGGATAAACAGGATGACCAAGGAAAATCTAATGACAATGGAAAAGAAGCAGCGGAAACAGGTACGTCTTCAACATCCGATTCGAACACAAATCAGGACGGAACAAAGGATGACAGCACAAACGCGTGACAAAAAATTGGTATCGGGGTGATGAGTAAATGAAAGGGAAACGGGTTTTGAAGGTGATGAGTCACATTATAACAACATTGTTATTCATTGTTCTGCTCGTCACCTTGTTCTCGGTCATTGCGATGAGGGCTTCGGGAGGGGAAGCCGCTATTTTTGGTCATCAGCTTAAGTCAGTGCTGTCAGGATCCATGGAGCCGGAAATTCAAACCGGATCCATTATAGCGATTGATGTTGCTGATGCACAGAATACGTTTCAAAAAGGCGATGTTATAACGTTTCAGACAAACGATGACGCGCTTGTGACACACAGGATTACAGAAGTGGTTGATGGGCAGTATGTGACGAAAGGGGACGCGAATGACGCACCTGACGTGGAACCGGTGACGCAGGAAAGTATTATCGGAGAGTATACCGGATTTTCCATCCCGTATGCCGGTTATGTTATGACGTTCGCCAATTCCAGTGAAGGGGCTGCCATACTGTTAATACTTCCGGGGGTTTGCCTCATTATCTATTCCATGATAACGATTTGGCGTGCATTACGAACAATCGATCAGCCGAAAAAAGATGTGAAGAAAAATATCGAGCAAAGTGATATATAAATTATGAGAGGGGAATGTTAAGTGGGTATTAAAAAGCAACTGGGTATGGGAGTTATAACGGCAGCATTAGGTTTAACACTGGTCAGCGGGGGAACATATGCTTATTTCAGTTCAAGCGAGACGACAAACAATACATTTGCAGCAGGAACATTGGATCTGGCCGTGGAACCGACAACGCTCATTGAGGTGGACAGCCTGAAACCAGGTGATTCGATCACACGAAACTTCGAATTGCAGAACAGTGGTTCATTGAACATTAACAAAGTATTGCTGGAGACTGATTACAGCGTTACTGATGCGGAAGGCGACAATACCGGCGATTTCGGCGAACATATCCAGGTTGAGTTTTTATACAATGCCGATCAGCTGAATGAAGTCATTTATGAGACAACGTTAGCGGAATTAAGCAATATGGAACCGGAAGCTGTTAATGAAGAGGTTTTCATTCCTGCGTTAGGTGAAGATGGCCTTGAGGCTGATACTGCGGATGACCTTGTTGTCAAGTTTAATTTCGTTGATAGCGGTGAAGAGCAAAATCAATTTCAGGGTGACTCATTAAATCTTGAATGGACGTTTAATGCTCAGCAAACAGCAGGCGGAGATCAGTAGACTGCCCCTGCCTGTCCCTGCCAATAGTAGCGATGACCGGCGTTTTAATACCGTCGGACCAGGCTGTTGAAGTGCCCGGTCCGGCGGTTTTTTTACGGAGATATGGTATCAGATGCTCTGCTGCCGGAATGGTGCTCCATTCTGTCCCCTTGTCCCGCGCGGCACTTGGAAAATATCGCGTAGTCCCCAACCGATTTCGCGCGACTCCCGCGCATTGATCATCAAACTTCGCACAGCTGCCCGTTTCAGATCATACAACTTCCGCCCCCAAACAGTGCAGCCTCCAGACGAGAACAGTGTACTTTCATCCAGCACTAAACCTTTTAAACAACCTAAAAAGCGCCCCGCTCTTAATTAAGCGAGGCGCTGTTTTAGCGTTCTCAGGCAGCTTCTTTTTTCTCCTTGGCCCGTACGTCTTTAAATCGTTTTGTTTCCTTAACAACGACTCCCGATAGGAATAAGAGCCCGATCAAGTTCGGTATAGCCATTAGCCCGTTGAAAATGTCGCCAAGATTCCAGACGACTTCCAGTGATAATGTGGCACCGGGCACGATAGCCAATACGAAAATAACACGGTAAAGCAAGGTGAAATTATCGCCAAACATGTATGTGAAACATTTTTCCCCGAAATAGCCCCAGCCTACAATAGTGGAGAAGATAAATGTCAGCAGTGTTACAGCAACGATAATGTCACCATAGCCCGGCAGCAGCAATTCGAATGACTGTGCGGTGAGCGCTGCGCCTTCTATACCACTTCCGTAAAGGTCTGCCATTGTCAGCGTGAGACCTGTAATTGTACAGACGATAATTGTATCGATAAATACCTGTGTCATTGAAATCAGTGCCTGGCGTGCCGGCACATCTGTGCGTGCGGCTGCAGCAGCAATCCCGCCGGTACCAAGACCTGCTTCGTTGGAAAACAGCCCGCGGGCAACACCCATCCGGATAACTGTTCCAATCGCACCCCCGGCAACGGCTTCACCGGTAAAAGCGTCGGAGAAGATTAAGCTGAAAGCGCTTGGTACTGCATCGATATTTAAGAAAATAATGATAAAACCAGCTATCAGGTAAAAAACAACCATCACCGGTACGAGAATACTAACTGTGCGACCGATTGATTTGACCCCGCCGATAATAACAAGGCCCACCAGAATGGCGAAAATCACGCCGGTTATCCAGAGCGGTATGTTAAACACATCATTGGCAACGTCTGAAGCGGCGTTTGCCTGGATCATGTTACCGATTCCGAAGATGGCCGCAAAGACTGCAAAAAAGGCAAACAAAATACCTAGCCATCTTTGTCCGAGTCCTTTTTCAATATAATACATCGGACCGCCGGACATTTCACCTTTAGCATTTGTTTGTCGATATTTCACTCCGAGAATGCCCTCGGAATATTTTGTCGCCATACCTACAAGCGCGGTAATCCACATCCAGAATACAGCACCTGGACCACCGGCGACAACTGCTGTTGCTACCCCAACGACATTACCGGTTCCAACTGTCGCAGCGAGTGCAGTCATTAGTGCCTGGAAGTGTGAAATATCACCTTTCGATTTTTTATCCTGCTTTTTAAAGGTGATGCTTAATGCATAGGGCAGCATTCGAAAAGAGAAAAACGCTAATCGAACGGTTAAGTATAACCCTGTCCCTACTAACAGGATGATCAGAGGCAATCCCCAGATGTAACCGCTTATTTGACCAGTTACATCTGCAAACCATTCGCCCATTATTATTCCCCCTTGAAACAATATAGTGTACAAGGTATATGAATATTTGAAAAATGTCAATAAATCCTATAAATTATTTCGATGATTGTTTGTCATATTTTAAAGGTAAGCGGAAAAGATACTGTAAGGAGGGAATTTTTATGTCAGAACAAAATAAAAACCGTAACAAAGATAAGAATAAGCAAAATAATAAAAACAGGTTCGTGAAGCAAAAACCTGATCCTGATACGGAATTTGCTGAGGACCGGGAGTATCTTAATCTGGATAACAAGCGAAATAAGCGGCATCGGCCGAAATGATTGTCGGGCATTTTGGCATTGGCCGGTTGAGACTGTCAGATTTAGTATTGCCATGTTTCGAAATGCGTCTAAAAAAGGTTTCAGAAGTCTTCATGACTTTCTGAAACCTTTTTGGATTTGTTTTTATTTTTTCTGCGAGGCTGATTCCCAATAATCCCGTTGAAAAATGCACATTAGAATCCCGTCAAGATATTCTCCATTAACGAAAAAATGTTCCATCATTTTGCCTTCAGCCTGAAAGCCAGCTTTTTCATAAATATGACCGGCTTTTTCATTTGTTTTCGCTACAATTAAATAAAGTTTATGCAGGTTAAGCACGGAAAACGCGTAATCCATCGCCAATTCAGTCGCTGGTCCTGCATAACCGTTGCCTTGATGGAGGGGGTCAATCATAATAGCAAATTCCGCATTCCGGTGGCGCTGCTCGATATCAAACAGACCAACAAAGCCCAGGCTTTCTTCATTCCCGTTTGTTAACACAAATTCCCTATTACGGGGATTGTCCTTGTCTTTATCAAAGCTTTCTTTCAGTTGTTCCATGGACATATAAGATTCACTGAACCAATAGTTCATGACCTCCGGATTGTTGAAGAGTTTATGCAGAAACGTCAGGTCATCTTTTTCCAGTGTGCGCAAGTGTAAATTGTTTGCCATTTTATGTGGTCTCCTTAAGTAATATCTTTTCATAATCATAACAAAACCGGTTGCAGATCGACAGACCCTTTATCCCGCATGTAACTGGCAGTAAGACCCCCACCTCGAATTTTCGCGTATACAATGAAGATTAGGTCGGGGGATGGCTTCCAGTAAATGTCCGATTCGTTCATCTAACAATCAGTGGGGGGAAGAAAGAAACCCCCCACTGATTGAAGTTTCACTTTATTAATTACAGGAAGTGACAATAGGCCGTTCTTAAAATTTAGCCGGGGCGGAGCAAAACTAAATGAATATTTGCCATTTTATTTTCAACTATATTTTATAGTATAATAGAATCATGGTTTAAATGTAAGATGCGGCTCTGACTCATTTGCTGCAATTTAAAGCGAGGGAGATTTAAGATGGCAAATATAACACGGGATTTTTTCATAGGTTTATCAAATAATCATTTTTTAAACAGCCAGGCGAAAAAATGGGGTTTTTCACTGGGAGCTGACAAATTCGTAGCCGGAACAACTGTTGACAGTGTTCTGAAAGCGGTTAAAAAATTAAACGCACAAGGCATCAGCTGTACGCTGGATAGCCTGGGTGAATTTGTTTCAGATAAAACGGAAGCCAGTCAGGCCAAGGAAAAGATTATTACCTTGCTGAATGAGATTGACAGGGAAAAATTGGACTGCCACTTATCGGTCAAATTAACCCAGCTCGGGCTCGACATAGACCGTGACTTTTGCATTGAAAATATGAAAGAGATTCTCCGGACAGCCAAGCAGTATGATATTTTCGTCAATATTGATATGGAAGACTATGCACATTATGACGAGACGCTGGAAGTGCTTGAAGATCTTCGCAAAGACTATGGTAATGTCGGAATCGTTATCCAATCGTATCTATACCGGGCTGAAGATGACCTGGCTGATTTGAAGGATGTGCGCATCAGAATCGTTAAAGGGGCTTATAAAGAAAGTGAAGAGGTGGCGTATCCTGATAAAACTGATATCGACCTGAACTTTCTGGCGCTTGCAAAACAGCGGCTTTTGGGGGATACGTTCACATCAATCGGAACGCATGATCATCATATTATCAATGAATTGAAAGCGTTTGCCAAGGAAAATAATATTGAGCATGACAAATTTGAATTTCAGATGCTTTACGGCTTCCGGAATGATCTGCAGAATAAATTGGCTGATGAAGGCTACAACTTCTGCACTTATATTCCGTTTGGCGATGACTGGTTCGGCTATTTCATGCGCAGGCTAGCTGAACGTCCGCAAAATATGAATCTTGTTATGAAGGATATGTTTTACACTGAGGACAGTAAGTTGAAAAAAGGCCCGCTTGCTGTCGGTGGTGCAGTTGCAGCAGCTTCAGCGTTAGTCTTTTGGTGTGTTAAATCAAATCGGCATCAGAAAAAATGATGGTGAAGTACGAATCGATGCGGTGCCGTAAAGTAGTTTGTTGGGTTAATGGATTGCTTCACTCGATTAGCCTTCAACTCGCGATAACTCTGTCCAATTCCGCGTGATGACCGGGTGAAATCGCGCAGTACCGCATCATTTTCGCGCGGCGACATGTGAATTTCGCGTAGTTATCTGCTCAATTCGCGCAGCAACTAGTCGATGCCGCGCGAAAAAAATGCAGAATTAGAACGTCTGCCTCCGGGCGGCACCTGTTAACTGAAGAGGTTCAACTATTCCACCTCTAAAAACCCTTGCTCAAGGTCCTGAATCAAATCATCCGCATGCTCGATCCCGACTGACAACCGTAACAGTTCGTTGGTCAGACCGTAAGAATTGCGCTCTTCTTCAGGAATCTCGGCATGTGTCTGTGTTGCCGGATAAGTAATCAGGCTTTCCACACCGCCAAGGCTTTCGGCAAATGTGAACAGCTTTAATGCCTGCAGAAATGGAACGACGCGGTTTTCATCCTTCAGCAAAAAGCTTACCATACCGCCTTTGCCCGGATAAAATACTTTTCTGACGAGCGGTTGTGATTTAAGATATTCTATCACTTGTTTCGCATTCTGTTCGTGCTGGCGCATCCGTATAGGCAGTGTTTTCATACCGCGCATAACAAGCCAGCAGTCGAATGGCGACAAAGTTGATCCTGTTGAATTGTGAATATGGGTAAGCTCTTCACTTAGTTCTTCCCCTTTGGCCACAACGACTCCGGCCAGCACATCATTATGTCCGGAAAGATATTTAGTGGCGCTGTGGATGACAATATCGGCTCCGTCATTAATTGGTTTTTGGATATAAGGCGTATAGACCGTGTTGTCAACGATGAATAACAGGTTGTTCGCTTTTGCAACACGCGAGACAGCAGACATATCAATGTTTGTCATAAGCGGATTCGTCGGGGTCTCGATGAAAATTGCTTGTGTGTTTGACTTGATGTGTGTTTCCAGTTGGTGCTCATCGCTGCCGTTCCAATATGTAAATTCAAAGCCCTGCTTCTGCTCGAGCAAGTCAAAATAACGATAAGATCCGCCGTATACATCACGGCATGTAATGATATGACCTCCGCTTGTAAACAGTGAAAACGCGAGCTGAATCGCACTCATTCCGGAACTTGTTGCAAATGCCTCATCGCCGTTTTCAAGATCAGCCATTGCGTCTTCGAAAACATCGCGTGTCGGATTGCCGGTTCTTGTATAATCGTAGCCATTGCCATGCCCGACTTGACTGTGTCTATAGGAAGTGGATAAATAAATTGGGGTGCTGACGGCTTTTAAAGATTCTTCTTTCCGATTGCCAACCTGGGTAAAAACTGTTTCACTTTGATGATTTTGACAGGACATGATCTCTCTCTCCTTTGATGTTTGGTGTCTTATAAAGCTTAATAAATGAAAAAAACCTCTTCCTGATAAGAAGAGGTTAACGATTACCTGTTACTTCTTATCTTAAAGCATGACGCTTACTGGAATTGGCACAGTACTAACAGGGAGTCTGTTGCCGAGGCTTCACAGGGCCAGTCCCTCCACCTCTCTGGATAAGAAAAAGTCACTATGGAATTTAATAATTATTATCACTTTACAAGGGAATTCAATTGCTGTCAACAGGTGTTTGTTCCGATTGTCGCATATCCGGATAAAGCATGAAGTAAATTGCCGGCAGACAAGGATGACCGTTGTTTGGTTATGAGGGCTTGCGACAAAAAAGGCCTTCATAACAACCCACTTCAATAATAAATGTCTGCACCTGGCCCGACCGGAATGCCAAGTAGCATCCAGACAAACAGCAAGACCACCCAGCTGACTAAGAAAGCGACTGAGTATGGAATCATCATTGAAATCAATGTGCCAATTCCAATTTTTTTATCATACCGCTGCGCAAATGCGATGATCATCGGAAAGTATAGCAAAAGCGGCGTAATGATATTGGTTACTGAATCCGACAGGCGATAGATAACAGTCGTAAATTCCGGTGAGTAACCAAGATTCATCATGATCGGTACGAAGACAGGGGCGAGAATGACCCATTTAGCTGATGAACTTCCGATGAAGAAGTTGATCCCCATTGTAATCAAAATAAACACGATGATCAGACCGAACCCGTCGAAACCAGTGTTACTCAAAAACTCCGCACCATTTATAGCGATGACGGTTCCCATATTGGTTTCCCCGAAATAAGCAATAAACTGACCGGCGGTGAAGGCAAGTGCGATATACCCGCTCATGCTGGCCATTGTTTTCCCGAGAAACTGAGTCAAGTCTTTATCATTCTGGATCACCTTTGTTGTTATACCATAAATGAGCCCTGGGACAAAGAACAGAATGAAAATTACGAATACGAGCGAATCGAAAAACGGTGATTCAAGATAATTGCCGTCTCCACGCAAAGGACCAAACGACAGATAAACCATAACCAGCGCCGTAACCAGGAAACTAATGCCAGCGTAGAGCAGTCCTTTTTTCTCCTGCTGTGATAAGGCATCCATCTCTTCTTCTGCATTGTCTCCCTCGTATTTGCCGAGACGCGGTTCAACGATTTTGTTCGTTACCCATGTACCGACGACGGTCACGAGAACAATCGAGGCTGCTGCGAAAAACCAGTTCATGGAAACAGCTATCGTTTCAGCGTAAGCTTCATCGATGGTCGCCGCAGCGTCAGCCGTGAGTTCGGCGAGAATAGCATCCGTTGATGTTAAAAACAAGTTAGCGCCAAACCCGCCTGATACACCGGCGAACGCTGCTGTCAGACCTGCAAGCGGGTGCCTTCCCAGCCCGAGAAACAGGGCAGCACCAAGCGGCGGCAGCACAACATACCCGGCGTTAACTGCAATGCTTGACATCGCTCCGGCAAATACAAGAGCAGCTGTCAGTAATTTGGATGGAACAGAGAAGACAGTTCCTTTTAGAGATGCGTGTACAAGGCCGGTTTGTTCAGCAAGTCCAATCCCGAGCATAGTCACCAATACTGCACCTAATGGGGCGAATCCTATGAAGTTATCGACCGCATTTTGGAAAATATATTGCAGACCTTCAATCGTAAAAAGATTATTAACGGCTATTGTTTCTCCGGATGTTGGGTTTGTGACCGAGGCACCGGAAAAAACTGCTGATGATAAAATGACAATAAATGCTAGTAATGTAAATAGCAGCAGTGGAGAGGGGAGCTTGTTTCCAACCCATTCAATCACATCCAGTGCTCGAAACAAAAACTTTCTTGATCCTGATGGTTTTTCATCGTGGTTTGTCATATGTACCCTCCTATAATCCCAAGTAATTTGATAGGATAAAAATCTATCAAATGATTATGCCAAAGTCAAAATAAACGTCTCGAACTAATCCTGCAGTTGTCGTGTGAAATGCCGGAATAAGGGAACAATAATTATGGGATTTTAAGCATAAAAGGTGATGGCACGATGAATGTCAGAATACGAGCGAATTATATAACGCCCAAAGGGACTGAAGCATTTTTCACTTCTGAGGCAATGCCTGCAGCCAAAGCATTGTTGATTACTGAAGACCTTGAGAAGACTCAGCGCGCGAAACAAATCACATTTATCGACCAAAATGATTCGAGATGGACGATGAAAGAATTGAAAAAACAGCTTGAGGCTATTCAAACAGAACCGCATGAGGTGACGGTTTATTTTGATGGCGGTTTTGACAGGGAAACGAAAAAATCCGGGTTAGGCTGTGTCATTTATTATGAGCAGAACAACAAGAAATGGCGTTTGCGGGAGAATGCCCTGGTCGAGGAGCTGGAAACCAATAATGAAGCTGAGTATGCGGCGCTTCATTTGGCCTCTCAAGAGCTGGAGTTAATGGGTGTCCACCATCTGACGGTTACATTTGTCGGTGATTCGCAAGTGGTGATTAACCAGCTGAAAGGCGAGTGGCCTTGCTATGAAGCAGTTTTAAATCAATGGGCCGACCGAATCGAGGCAGATTTTAGCAGGTTAGGTATTGATCCGGCGTATGAGGTAATTTCACGAAAACATAATCAGGAAGCGGACCGTTTGGCAACACAAGCGTTAAAGGGTGTTGATGTAACAAGTACAAGTGAGGTTTAATGTTGGGTTTCACACATGCCGTGATGCAGATCGCGCAATTGCTGTATGGGCTATGGGATAATCTAGCAAAATTGACAGTTGACCGGTTCCGTTATATAATAATTTGCGTGAATAGGATAAAAATATATCCGTTCTTGAATACGGGAGAGGTTCTTAGCTTAAACCCTCTATAAAAAACTAAGGACAGATGATTGCAATCTTTAAACCATGTGCCTTAGGCCGTGGTTTTTTATTTTAAGGTCAGAAAGAATGAATTATGGTTGATCTTACAAGAAAAACATCGGCACACGCTGTAAGTCGAGACAAATGCCGAGTTTTAATGCCAAATGCTTGATGGGGGAGGTTTTCTGAGATGACAGAACGACGTGATGATTTACAGGATTTAACGCAATTGGGGAATCAGGGAACGAGTTACCAGTTTAACTATACACCTGACGTGCTCGAGGCAATTGATAATTTGCATCCTGACAGAGATTATTTTGTCAAATTCAATTGCCCTGAATTTACGACACTTTGCCCTCAAACCGGACAGCCTGATTTTGCAACAGTCTATATCAGTTACATACCAGACCAAAAAATAGTAGAAAGCAAATCGTTAAAGCTATATTTGTTCAGTTTTCGAAATCATGGGGATTTTCATGAAGACTGTATCAATATTATCATGAACGACCTAATTGATTTGTTGGATCCACGGTACATAGAGGTATGGGGGAAATTCACGCCGCGTGGTGGTATATCCATTGATCCGTACTGCAACTATGGAAAGCCTGGTACTAAGTATGAACAAATGGCTGATCATCGTCTAATGAATCATGATTTGTATCCCGAAAAGGTTGATAATCGTTAATAGAGGGCTGGCTATGATCCTTTCCTATTAGTTGATAAGGAGAGGATTGGATGTTTGTTTATTTGAATGCATTATTTGTCGGATTGTTATTGTTATCGAATGTGTTGGGTGTCAAGCTGTTCAGCATCGGAGAAATTGTGCTGCCCGGGACGGTTATTGTGTATGTCATCACCTATTTGATTACAGACGTCATTGGTGAAGTCTACGGGAGAGAAGCTGCGAGAAAAACGGTGCAGGCGGGTTTTCTGACACAGGTAATCGCACTTGTATTTATTTTTATCGTCATTGAATTACCGCCGGCATCGGATTTTGGTCTGCAGTCGGAATTTGCAGCGGTTTTGGGAGGCAGCTTCCGTGTGATGCTGGCAAGTCTGGTTTCATATATTGTCAGTCAAAACCTTGATGTGAGCATTTTCCACCGTCTGAAAGCAAGGGATGGTGTTTCGAAGCTATGGCTCCGAAACAACCTGTCAACAATGACCAGTCAGCTCGCCGATACGGTCATTTTCATTACAGTTGCCTTTTGGGGCATTGTCCCGTTCAGTGTTTTACTGGGAATGCTTGTCTCCCAATATCTCTTTAAAGTTGCTGTTGCACTCATAGACACACCAATTGTCTATTTACTTGTTAGATTTGCACGATAGCATATTTTAAAAACCCCGGTACGATTGGTGTACCGGGGTTTTAAGTGTTATTAACTTGATGCTTTCAGAGCCGAATCTTTGACAGTTTCAACTTTTTCAACCCAATCGAATGGATCTTCCAGTTTGCCGTATTGAATACCGGTCAGTGTGTCATACAGACGTTTTGCAATGGGGCCGGTTTTGCTCTCGTTGATTTCAAGGTGTTTTTCGCCGCGGACCAGTTCACCAATTGGTGAGATGACAGCCGCTGTGCCGGCGCCGAATGCTTCTTCCAGTTTGCCGTCTTGGTGTGCTTTAATAACTTCCTCCATTGAAAGTTTTCTTTCTTCAACAGGGACATTCCAATATTTCAGCAGCTCGATAACGGAATTTCGCGTCACACCTTCCAGAATACTGCCATTCAATGCAGGTGTAACAACTTTACCACCAATCTTGAAAAAGACATTCATGCTGCCGACTTCCTCAATGTACTTGCGTTCAACACCGTCGAGCCACAACACTTGTGCGATGCCTTCTTCGGCCATTTCCTGCGCTTTTAGGCTGGCTGCGTAATTGCCGCCGGTTTTTGCTTCGCCTGTTCCGCCTTTAACCGTACGGACGTAATCGTGTTCGACTGCAATTTTAATCGGGTTGATGCCTTCTTTGTAATAAGCACCGACCGGCGAAAGAATAATGATAAATTTATAATGGCCTGATGGTGCTACACCGAGAAAAGCCTCGGTTGAAATAATAAACGGTCGGATATATAGGGATGTGCCCTCTGCTTCAGGTATCCAGTCTTTATCCAGGGTGATGAGCTGCTTGAGAGCCTTCAGGGCAAACGTCTCATCAATCGGCGGGATGCAAAGCCTGTTGTTGGAATGATTCATACGGCTGAAATTCCGCTGCGGCCGGAATAATTGGGCTTCCCTTTCCGGTGTCAGATAAGCTTTCATGCCTTCAAACACGGATTGGCCATAATGAAAAACCATTGCCGACGGGTCGACATTCAATGGTTCATAAGGCACAATACGGGGATCATGCCAGCCTTCCTCATTCGAATAGTCCATCAAAAACATATGATCTGTAAAAATTCTTCCAAACTCCAATTGATCTGATTTAGGTTTTTCTTTACCTGAAGAACAGATATCAGTTCGAATTTCTCGTTGTTCTTCCTCCATGTCGCCATCCCCTTGTGTAAAAAGTTGTATACCATCTTAGGATATATTTCAGATAAAAGCAAGCCCAAAATCTGATTTTTTGGATATTGTAATAATGTTTTAAAAATTTGACTTTTGTTGTGCAGATGATTCTGCTATAATCTCAAGTTATCTGAAATTTTATCCAATACACCTAAGAGGAGGGATTAATATGCGAACATTGGAAAGAATCAGTAATTTCGCCGGAAATACATTTGCTGTCTGGGTCATCCTGTTTGTTGCGTTAAGCTTAATTTTTCCGGGAGGTTTTGCGTGGATTGCACCACATGTATCGCTGTTACTGGGAATTATTATGTTTGGTATGGGATTGACGTTGACACTGGATGATTTCAAAGGTGTGCTAAAGGCGCCGGTATCTGTTCTCATTGCTGTCCTTTTACAATATACGGTTATGCCGCTTATCGCGTTTGGACTTGCTGTCATTTTTCAGCTCCCGCCGGAGGTCGCAGCAGGTGTTATCCTGGTTGGCTGCTGTCCGGGTGGAACGGCTTCAAATGTCATGACATTTCTGGCAAAAGGAAATACCGCGCTGTCAGTGTCGGTAACAGCTGTATCAACCGTGCTTGCACCGATATTGACGCCTGCATTGACACTGCTGTTTGCCAGTCAATGGCTGCCGGTTTCCGCGTCTGATATGTTCATGTCGATTGTTCAAATTGTGCTGGTTCCGATTGTTTTGGGTGTCGTTGTTCGTCTGTTGTTCAGTAAACAAGTTGATAAAAGCGTTAAAGCACTGCCGCTTGTCTCGGTCATTGGGATTGTGGCTGTGGCCGCTGCTGTTGTGGCGGTTAACCGTGAAGATATTCTCACGACCGGCCTGTTGATTTTTTCGGTTGTCATTTTGCATAACGTGCTTGGCCTTGCAATTGGTTATTTGTTTGGTAAACTGTTTAAATTTGATTTTGCCAATCAGAAAGCTGTTTCGATTGAGGTCGGCATGCAGAATTCCGGACTTGGATCAGCGTTGGCGCTTGCCCACTTTTCACCGATTGCTGCTGTTCCGAGTGCGCTGTTCAGTGTCTGGCACAATATCTCCGGTCCGGTTCTGGCAACCTGGTGGGGCAAACGGAGTGGTGATTCATTAAAAGGTGATGAAGACACGAAAGCTGGCTGAGTTGCTTGATTCGAGTAGAAAAGTAACTTGAGCGACAAAAGCCATATCATAAAGCTCAAATTATAAAAACATTGAATTTTATTAAATTGAGGCATATAATTATCCGAAAAAGAAAGGTTAGGTGGACTGCCGGATGGAAAAAGACTTACGGATAAAAAGCCAAGTTTTCAGTGACGATACGATGCGTGCACCAAATCGTGCTATGCTGCGTGCGGTTGGGCTGACAGATGAGGATTTCGAAAAGCCGATGGTCGGTATCGCAAGTACATGGAGTGAGGTCACACCATGCAATATACATATCGATGACCTGGCTGTCAGTGCCAAGAAAGGTGCAAGGGATGCGGGCGCAACACCACTTATTTTTAACACGATCACCGTCTCTGATGGGATATCGATGGGAACGCAAGGAATGCGCTATTCACTGCCCAGCCGTGATTTGATTGCCGATTCAATTGAAACGGTGGTCGGAGCGGAAAGTCTTGATGGTTTTGTTGCGATCGGTGCTTGTGATAAAAATATCCCCGGCTGCATGATCGCCATTGCTAATTCTGATGTGCCGGCTGTTTTTGTTTATGGCGGCACGATCGCGCCCGGCAAGCACAACGGCAAAGATATCGATCTCGTGTCAGTGTTTGAGGGTGTTGGCAAACATAACAATGGTGATATTGACGATCAGGAACTGAAAAACATTGAATGCAACGCATGTCCGGGTGCCGGCGCATGCGGCGGCATGTATACTGCCAATACAATGGCATCGGCAGTCGAGGCGATGGGGATGAGTCTGCCCGGCAGCTCGTCAAATCCGGCCGAATCTGATGAAAAGGCTGAGGATTGTTCCGCTGCGGGTGAAGCTGTGTACAAGCTTCTGGAAGAAGGCATTTATCCAAAAGATATTATGACGAAAAAAGCGTTCGAAAATGCGATGACGGTTGTCATGGCACTTGGCGGTTCGACGAATGCGATCCTGCACCTTTTGGGTATGGCGCATGCTGTCGGTGTTGATCTTAAGATCGATGACTTTAACCGTATTCAGGAAAAAGTGCCGCATTTGGCTGACCTGAAGCCGAGCGGGCAATATGTGATGCAGGATCTGCACAATGCCGGCGGGGTCCAAGCTGTCATGAAGCTGCTTTATGAAGCGGGATATCTGCATGGCGACTGCTTGACAGTAACCGGAAAAACAATAGCGGAAAACCTTGCAGAAGCGCCATCACTTAAAGAAGACCAAAAAATAATTGCACCGCTTGATAATCCGAAACGTGCTGATGGTCCGCTGATTGTTCTTAAAGGCAATCTGGCGCCAAGGGGTGCGGTTGCCAAAGTATCGGGGGTTAAAGTGAAACGACATACCGGTCCGGCACGTGTTTTCAATACCGAGCAAGAAGCGACTGATGCGGTCAGACGAAATGAAATCAATGAAGGCGATGTGCTTGTTATTCGCCACGTCGGTCCAAAAGGCGGCCCGGGCATGCCTGAGATGCTGTCGGTTTCGAGCCTTTTGGTCGGCAAGGGCTTGGGCGAAAAAGTCGCTCTCTTGACAGACGGCCGTTTTTCCGGCGGTACACACGGGCTTGTCGTCGGACATATCGCCCCGGAAGCGCAGGATGGCGGTCCAATCGCATTTTTGCAGGAAGGCGATCAGGTAACAATCGACTCTGAGAATAAAGAAATAACAGCTGATGTGTCTGAAGCGGAACTGGATAAACGCAATCAGCAATGGAGTGCACCACCGCTTTATAAAAAAGGCGTGCTTGGAAAGTATGCACACAATGTATCGTGTTCATCAAAAGGTGCCGTGACAGATTTTCTGGATGCTGCCGATTAATTAATTGTCAGACGACCCCCTGGGCAAATAAATGCTCAGGGGGTTTATTATGTCTGACGAGCAGAAAAACACTGAGCAAAACTGATTTAGCCCAATCCTCATTTGTAACAAAATTGAAATATTCTAACACTTTTGCATCATACCGTCATTGTAAGCGTATACAAGGTTTCGCGCTTATCAGATTCGTCAAAAAAATTTTTAAAAAGCTGTTGACCAATTCGGAAAAACGGTATATGATTATCGGCAATATCAATTATTTATTTTTCGAATTTGACGGAAAAATGATTCAATAATAAAACACGATGACGGGAAAAAAGGAACATGTCCCATGCATTTACAGAGAGCCGGGGTTGCTGGAAGCCCGGAAATGCATATTGTTCCGACATCTTCTCTGAGTGCCTTGCTGAACGGTATTCTCATTAGGCTTGGCCAGGTGCAGGCTCATGTACCTGTTATCAAATCAGCTGATTAATCTCAGCTGGCAAGATAGTATTTGCGAAGATGCTATGAACCTGGGTGGTACCGTGGAAAGAAAAAGACTCTTTTCTCCCCAATGACTCTGTAATTAGACAGTTTTGTGTGGGAAGAAAAGGGTCTTTTTTCAATTCAAAAAACTTTAGCGAATCACTTGAGAAAAGTGGGGCGCTCTAAACACTAAAGGAGGCGAGCTGCAGTGAGTGTTAAGGCTGAGCAGGAAGTTCAACAAACGGAAAAAAAGGTGACGGGTGCTGATTTACTCATTCAGGCGTTGACAGCCGCGGGCGTCGATACGGTATTCGGTTATCCGGGTGGCGCGGTACTGCCGATATACGATGCTTTGTACCGAAATGATGCCTCTTTTAAACATGTTTTGTCCCGGCATGAGCAGGGATCGGTACACGCAGCAGAAGGCTATGCAAGGGTTACCGGAAAACCCGGTGTTGTCCTGGCAACATCGGGACCCGGAGCCACTAACCTGATTACAGGCATAACGGATGCCATGATGGATTCATTGCCGCTGGTTATATTTACCGGTCAGGTTGCCAGCAATGTGATCGGTACGGATGCTTTTCAGGAATCGGATGTGATGGGGATTACAACACCAGTCACAAAATACAACTATCAGGTCCGGGACTTGGAGCAATTACCGAAGATCGTTAACGAGGCATTTCATATTGCATCAACAGGCAGGCCTGGCCCGGTCGTAGTGGATATTCCAAAAGATATTTCATCAAGCATATCAAACACGAACATTAAAAAAAGCGGTGACTGCTACTTGCCTGGCTATCAGCCGAACAAAAAGCCGAATCCGCTGCAAACCGTAAAATTGGCAGAAGCAATAAACCGTGCTAAAAAGCCGCTCATTCTAGCAGGTGCAGGTGTTATTTTTGCTAAAGCAGCCGGGGAACTAAAGAAGTTTGCTGAAGATCATCAATTGCCGGTTGTCAACACGCTGCTTGGTCTTGGAGGCTTTCCGGGGACGCATGAACTGTCCTTAGGAATGGGTGGCATGCACGGGAATTACGCAGCAAATACAGGAATTTATGATTGCGATTTGCTGATTAATATCGGGGCACGTTTTGATGACCGGCTGACCGGAAACCTGAAACATTTCGCACCAAACGCCAAAGTGGCTCACGTGGATATCGATCCGGCAGAAATCGGCAAAAATGTGGAAACAGAAATACCGGTTGTCGCTGATGCCAAAGAAGCACTGAATGCTCTGAACAATACAGACATAAGCGCAAATGATCATGATGAATGGCTCGAATCCTTGCGACAGAATCAGACGGATTACCCTTACTGGTATGACCGCTCAGATCGTTTTATCTCACCGCAGTGGCTGACTGAGCAGGTTTATCAGGCATCAGAGGGAAAAGCAATTGTAACGACAGATGTCGGTCAGCATCAGATGTGGGCCGCACAATATTATCCATTTGAGAAACCAAATCAGTGGGTAACCTCAGGCGGGCTTGGCACAATGGGATTCGGATTCCCGGCTGCGGTAGGGGCACAGCTTGGAAAACCTGATGAACTGGTTGTAGCAGTCGTTGGTGATGGCGGTTTTCAGATGACGTCTCAGGAACTGTCGGTTATTAAAGAAAAACAGTTGCCGGTCAAGGTGGTCATTGTAAATAATCAGTCGCTCGGCATGGTGCGGCAATGGCAGGAAAGCTTTTACGAGGAGCGTTACTCCGAATCGATCTTTCCGGAGAATCCTGATTTTGTCAAATTGGCGGAATGTTATGGAATCCGAGGGATGAAAGCAAGCCGTGAATCGGAAGTGAAAGACGTTCTCACCGAAGCATTTACCTATGACGGACCGGTTGTGATTGATTGTCACGTTGAACAGAAAGAATGCGTCTACCCGATGATTGCACCAGGCAAAGGGCTTCATGAAATGATAGGGGTGAGCCGATGAAACGAATCATCACAGCCGATGTACAGAATCAAAGCGGTGTTCTTAACCGGATTACGGGGATGCTGCAAAAGCGGCAATTCAATATCGAAAGCATTACAGTCGGAAAATCAGAAAGGCCCGGCATATCGAAAATGACATTTGTTGTCGAAATCGGTGACGACCAGAAGCTGGAGCAGCTGACGAAACAGCTTAACAAACAGATTGATGTCCTGAAAGTAAAGGACATAACGGATAAAGCGATTGTCGCACGGGAACTTGCTTTGATAAAAGTTGGCGGGAGCGGCCAGCAGCGTGCCGAAATCCAAGGGGTGATTAACCCATTCCGGGCCTCTGTCATTGATGTCAGCAAAGATAGCCTGACTATTCAGGTGACAGGCAAACCGGATAAAATCGAAGCCTTGATTGCACTGCTCAGGCCATATGGTATCAAAGAACTGGCCAGAACAGGCATGACAGCATTCCTGAGAGGCTATCAGCCGCAGGAGGTTACTGAGATTAATTCACATTTGGTTTGAACATTAAATAGAATCTTTTACTTAATAACAAGGAGGACGATGAACATGTCAAAAGTACTATACGAAAAAGATATCCAAAAAGAGGTACTGCAAGCGAAAAAAATTACGGTGGTTGGCTATGGCTCACAAGGCCATGCCCACGCACTCAATCTCAGAGAAAGCGGCTATGACGTTACTGTTGGCCTGAGACCGGGAAAATCCCAACAAAAAGCTGAAGACGACGGATTTGAGGTTTTGCCGGTCGCTGAAGCTGTTAAACAGTCGGAAGTTGTCATGGTTCTCCTTCCGGATGAGCATCAGACAAAAGTTTATGAGGAAAGCATCAAACCAAATCTCGAAGCAGGTAATGCGATTGCATTCGCCCATGGTTTCAATATTCATTTTTCACAAATTGTACCGCCGAGTGACGTTGATGTCTTCATGGTAGCGCCGAAAGGACCCGGCCACTTGGTACGCCGCACATATGAAGAAGGCGGCGGTGTCCCGTCATTATACGCGGTCTATCAGGATGTCACCGGCAATGCCAAAGAAGTAGCACTTGCTTATTCGCAGGGCATCGGTTCAGCGAGAGCCGGCGTACTGGAAACGAGCTTCCAGGAAGAAACGGAAACTGACCTGTTCGGTGAGCAAGCTGTCCTGTGCGGCGGGTTATCCAGCCTTGTAAAAGCTGGATTTGAAACCTTGACAGATGCAGGATATCAGCCTGAAGTGGCGTACTTCGAATGTCTGCATGAGGTGAAGCTGATCGTTGATTTGATGTATGAAGGCGGTCTTGAAAACATGCGCTATTCCGTATCGGATACCGCTCAGTGGGGCGATTTTGTTTCCGGTAAACGTGTTATCAATGATGAAACGAAAGAGCGGATGAAAGAAGTCTTGAAAGACGTGCAAACAGGAGAATTCGCAAAAGGATGGATCCTTGAAAACCAGGCTAACCGCCCGCAATTCAACGCTATCAATGCCTTGGAAAGCAATCATCAAATTGAACAAGTCGGAAAAGAGCTCCGTGAGTTAATGCCTTTTGTCAAACAGCCATTGCAAAAAGAACAAAAAGATAAACAAAAAGGTGTGACGGCAGATGCCAGAAATTAAAATTTTTGATACAACTTTGAGAGATGGGGAGCAATCGCCCGGTGTCAATCTGAATAAGCCGGAAAAACTGGAGATCGCCAAGCAGCTGGAACGAATGGGGATAGACCGGATGGAGGCAGGCTTTCCTGCTTCCTCCAAAGGTGACTTTGAAGCTGTTAAAGAAATCGCCAAAATGATTAAAAACACATCCGTTACAGGGCTTGCAAGAACAGTCAAATCAGATATCGACACGGCATGGGAAGCCCTTAAATATGCTCAGGAGCCGCGGTTGCATCTGTTTGTGGCCACATCACCGATTCACATGACCTACAAACTGAAGCAGTCACCTGATGAGGTGCTGGAAAACGCCGTCAGCATGGTCCGTTATGCAAAGGAGAAATTTCCACAGGTTGAATTCTCAGCTGAAGATGCTTCCCGATCCGACTTGAGCTTTCTGGTACAAATTATTGAGAAAGTGATTGAAGCCGGTGCAACCGTCATCAATCTTCCGGACACAGTCGGCTATACGACACCTGCAGAATATGGCGCGATGTTCCGTTATATCAGGGAGAATGTCCCGAACATTGAACAGGTTGAACTTTCCTGCCATTGTCATAATGATTTGGGCTTGGCTGTTGCCAACTCAATCGCTGCTGTTGAAAATGGTGTCACACAGGTGGAAGGCACGATTAACGGCATCGGCGAACGGGCAGGCAATGCTTCCCTTGAAGAAGTCGCAGTCGCGCTGAGAGTACGTGCAGATTATTATCCATACACCACCAGGTTGAATCTTGAAGAGACGAAGCGCACAAGCGATCTGATTGCAAAATTGACCGGCATGTATGTTCAAGCAAACAAGGCTATCGTCGGCCGCAATGCGTTCCAGCATGAAGCGGGCATTCACCAAGACGGTGTTTTGAAAAACAAAGAAACATATGAAATCATGACGCCTGAAATGGTTGGCGTCAAAGCCGATACCTTATTCCTTGGAAAACATTCAGGACGCCACGCATTTAAAGACAGAGTCAATGAACTTGGCGTGAATCTTTCAGAAGAGAAAGTGACAGAAGCCTTCAAGATGTTTAAACAATTGACTGACCGCAAAAAAGAAGTAACCGACGATGATCTGTTTACAATTCTAATGGAGATTCAAACCGACACCTCAGCAGTCAATAAGTATCAACTGGAAATGTTCCAGGTTCAGTACGGGACTTCCAATATTCCAACCGCAACTGTTTCTCTGACTGCGCCGAACGGCAATACCATTCAGACAGCTCAAACAGGTCAAGGAAGTGTTGAGGCATTATATAAAACGCTTGATGCTCTGATTACGGAAGAACTGGAATTGACTGATTATCAGTTGAATTCAGTCGGCCGCGGCAAGGATGCCCTCGCTGAATCACACGTCCAGCTGAAGGTTAATGGCGAAATGATGAACGGCAGAGGCACCGCTCAAGACGTTCTGCAGGCTTCGGTCAACGCGTTTTTAAACGCCGTCAATCGCTATATCATCCATCAGTATACGTCGAAAGAAGAACCGGTCGTCAGGTAAATAATATGAAATAAAGGGAGGGGAAGTACATGAATAAACACATCGTTTTGCTTCCGGGGGACGGAATTGGAAAAGAGATTATGGAATCGGCCAAACAGGTTCTGGATGCGGTTGCCGGAGAATATGGCCATCGATTTACACTTCAGGAACACGCGATCGGCGGCAGCGCCATCGATCAGTATGATACACCTTTACCGGAAGCAACCATTGCAGCAAGCCAGGAGGCCGATGCCATTTTACTCGGTGCTGTCGGCGGTGAAAAATGGGATGCCATGCCCAGCGAGAAACGGCCGGAAAAAGGTTTGCTGGGAATCCGTAAAGCACTTGGGCTGTTCGCTAATTTGCGGCCTGTTAAAGGATTTCCGTCATTGCTCCATGCTTCCCCGCTCAAAGAGCATATCATTGATGGCAGTGATATTCTAATTATCCGCGAACTTACCGGCGGCCTCTACTTTGGCCGGCCAAGTGAACGGCGGGACAATGGACGTGAAGTTGTTGACACCTTGCATTATCGCCGGGATGAGATGGAGCGGATTATTGATAAGGCGTTTCAAAGCGCCCGCTTGCGACATAATCATCTGACATCGGTTGATAAGGCAAATGTCTTGGAATCAAGCCGAATGTGGCGCGAAATTGTCAATGAGAAAAGCCATGAATATCCGGATGTGACAGTCGATCACATGTTGGTTGATGCAGCCGCCATGAAACTGATCACACAGCCAAATCAATTTGATGTCATGGTAACTGAAAATATGTTCGGCGATATTTTAAGCGATGAAGCATCCGTTTTGACAGGATCATTGGGAATGTTGCCATCTGCGAGTGTCCGGAGTGATGGTATTGGTTTGTATGAACCCGTCCACGGTTCAGCACCGGATATTGCCGGAAAAGGACTTGCCAATCCGTTGGGCATGATTCTTTCAGTAGCTTTAATGCTTCGTCACTCTTTCCGGATGGAAACAGAAGCTGCCGCAGTTGAACGCGCGGTCCGCGAATGTCTGGATCAAGGGTACGTCACATCCGACTTGAATATAAGTGCAGGTGAAATGGTCGGTACAGAGCAAATGACAGCAGCTGTTGTGGAGAATTTGACGGTTAAGAGTGTGTCTGACAGTATTTGCAGTATGTATGTTTAATAGAGGATGTTTAAAAGTCCGGTAACAATGACACATCGAAATTCTTCGTTGGCTTGTTTCTCCGCGGCTCATGTATCTATAGGCATACATTCCGCTGCTCGAAACTGCGCCGCCTCGAACTTCTTGGTCCTTGTTATCCTCCTTTTAAACATGTACTAATTTGGAGGTGATGACATGGGAAAACCGAAAACAATTGTTGAAAAAATTTGGGAAAATCATATGGTGCATCAAGAGCCGGATAAACCGGATCTGATGTATATTGATTTACATTTGATTCATGAAGTGACATCACCACAGGCGTTTGAAGGGCTGCGGCTGAATAACCGCAACGTAAGAAGGCCGGATTTAACATTTGCGACAATGGATCATAACGTTCCGACGCAAAACCGGGATGTCATTGAAGATGAGATTTCCAAAAAGCAGATGGAAACGCTGAAGAAGAACTGTAAAGATTTTGGGGTTACATTGGCGGATATGTTCCATCCAGACCAGGGGATTGTTCACGTCATCGGACCGCAGCTTGGGCTGACACAGCCGGGAAAAACAATTGTCTGCGGTGACAGCCATACATCCACTCATGGTGCTTTTGGCGCCTTGGCGTTTGGTATTGGTACGAGTGAGGTGGAGCATGTTTTAGCAACTCAGACAGTGTGGCAACAATCGCCTAAAACATTGAATGTTCATGTGGAAGGTGACCTTGGTACCGGCGTTACAGCCAAAGACCTGATACTGGCAATCATTTCCAAATTCGGTGTACGTTTCGGTACCGGCCATGTCATTGAATATACGGGTGAAGCGATCCGAAATTTATCAATGGAAGGCCGTATGACTGTCTGCAATATGTCGATCGAAGCCGGTGCAAGAGCCGGATTGATCAGCCCTGATGAGACGACAGTCGAATTTTTGCGGGATAAACCGAATGTTCCCCAAGGTGAATCATTCGATCAAAAGGCGGCTGAATGGCTGAACTTGGCTACTGATGAAGGCGCTGAATATGATGAGACGGTGACGATTAAAGCTGAAGAAATCGAACCGCAAGTCTCATGGGGAACAAACCCAGGCATGTGTGTGCCGGTAAGCGGCAACACACCGGTTGTGAATGAATCAGATCACCCGGATGACGTATCACGTGCACTTGAATATATGGGGCTTGATGAAAATCAGTCAATCGAGTCCATTGACATCGATCATGTCTTTATCGGATCCTGCACAAACTCCCGAATTACTGACTTGCGCAAAGCAGCCAGTGTCGTCGAAGGTCATCAGGTGAGTGACAACGTCAGGGCGATTGTCGTTCCCGGATCGTTCGGAACAAAGCTTCAGGCAGAAAAAGAAGGGCTTGATGCAATTTTTAAAGAAGCCGGATTTGAATGGCGTGAGGCCGGCTGCAGTATGTGTTTGGCGATGAATGATGATGTGGTACCGCCGGGCGGTCGCTGTGCATCAACGTCAAACCGTAATTTTGAAGGCAGACAGGGCAATGATGCCCGCACGCATCTGGTCAGCCCGGAAATGGCTGCAGCCGCTGCGATTAATGGCCATTTTGTCGATGTCCGCAAGTTTGCTTCGAACGTATACGCATAGGAGGTGTTGATCATGGAAGCGATTCGGGAACATGAAGGATTGGTTGTTCCGTTAGACCGGTCGAATGTTGATACGGATCAGATCATTCCGAAACAATTTTTAAAGCGGATTGAACGAACCGGATTTGGTCAGTTTCTATTTTATAACTGGCGGTTCGATGATGACGGAAATGAGCGGGATGATTTCGTGCTTAACGACCCCTCATACAAGGAAGGTACAGTCCTTGTCGCAGGTGATAATTTCGGCTGCGGTTCTTCAAGGGAGCACGCACCATGGTCGCTTCAGGATTACGGGTTCCGTGTCATTATTGCGCCAAGTTTTGCCGACATTTTTTATAACAATGCCTTGAAGAATGGCATCATACCTGTTCAAATGAATGAAAACCAGGTTTCAGAATGGATGAAGCAGGCCGAAAATGGTAAATTAGTATTGAAAGTCGATTTGGAAAAACAAATCATCAGCGACAGTGAAAAAGAAGTGCATTTTGATATCCCTGCCTTTCATAAGGAAAATCTTTTGAATGGTCTCGATGATATCGCACTGACACTGAAGCATGAAGATAAAATCACGGCGTTTGAAAGTGCCGCTCACGTATAGTGAATGATGCACACTTAGCCAATTAAATGAAGGAGAGTGAAGAAATTGGGAATTGCTTAACAGGTGACCTCGTTGCTGAAGCCAGAAATCGTTTAGCAACAGTCGCTCACCGTACACCAATAATGAGATCAACGACAACTGATGCACTCGTTGGCAAACAGGTTTATTTTAAAATGGAAAATCAGCAAAAGACCGGATCATTCAAGTTCAGAGGTGCGACGTTTAAACTGATGCAATTGTCAGATGAACAACTGCAAAAAGGTGTGATCGCGGCATCTGCCGGCAATCATGCCCAGGGTGTAGCTAATGCAGCCAGGAAATTGAATGCTCAGGCAACGATTTTTATGCCGGAAAAAACTCCGGCAGCCAAAGTGAATGCCACACGTGCTTACGGCGCAGAAGTTGTGTTGACCGGACAGTCTTTCCAGGAAGCTTATGATGCTTCGATGAAAAGGCAACTGCAAACAGGAGCTGAATATATTCACCCGTTTGATGATTATGATGTCATGGCCGGGCAGGGAACCGCTGCAGCGGAAATGCTGCAGCAGGAAGACAGAATCGATACAATTCTTGTCCCTGTAGGCGGCGGCGGGCTGATCAGCGGCACCGCGGCAGCCGCAAAGCATATTGACAAAAACATCAAGGTGATTGGTGTCCAATCAGCGGGTGCCTCGGCCTTGTATCAGAGCTTTTATCATAATCGGGTGAAACAGCTTGAACAGGTATCAACGATTGCCGAGGGAATTGCTGTCAAAAAACCGGGTGACCGGACATTGCCGCTGATTAATGAGTATGTTGATGATATTGTCACGGTAAGCGACGAAGAAATTGCGTCTGCGATTGTCTATATGCTCGAGAGGAATAAGACATTGCTGGAAGGAGCAGGCGCCGCAGCACTGGCCGCACTGTTATCCCGCGGCAGCCAGCTTAAGTCAGACCACTGCGGTATTATTGTCAGTGGCGGCAACATGGATATCAGCACACTGCCAATGATTCAACGGCTGTCGAATAAACTGCATCATTCGGCGTAAAATGATTGAAAACGCCATGACTACAAAAACCTGCACAAACGCTTGTGCAGGTTTTGTACTTTTCTATAAGACAACGTGGATTGAGATGAGAATAAACAGAGATATACCCAGCCGGATATGAACTATCCGCTTTCTGGCAATCGAGCGGAGGAGCCGCATCCAGCCGCTAATGACCATCGCTGTCAGAGTAATTCCTGCCAAGAAGCCGCTTAATATTTTTTAGCCACACACCAGCACCAAGTAATAATAGGTTGAAGTAAGACCACTTGTTCGTCGTAACCTCCGTGATTTACGCAGAGTAAATTTAGTAGATTGATTATATCATATTGAATAATGAAAGAAACTGTGACAAGGAGGACGCAATGATGAGTTCTTCACGTATGATGAGGATACAGCAAAAGAATTTGTTGATGAAATTCTGACGTCATATTTGCCCGCGATAGAAACACTCTATCAGAAGTTATCGGAGGACTTTTAAAATGTTTGGTTTACTGAAGCAGGATATTGAATTGATTGTTGAGGCAATTACACACTTTGATGAAATTGAATGTGCTTTTATTTACGGCAGTGCTTTAGGCAGCTATAAAAAAGGTTCGGATATTGATATTGCTGTAACGGGGTTGGGAACTTCCCGAAATACTGCATCGAATTTAAGGGAGTTATCAAACGAAGAGTATCCGCTCCCATATTTTTTTGATATTGTGCATTATGAAAGTATTACAAATGAAAAATTGACAGAACACATCGACCATAACGGTATTAGAATCTATAGAAATGAAAAAATACTGTATGAAAATCCTCAGCCATATAATCCCCCCTCAGATAATTAGCTTTCATGGATATATTCAGATTTAATATTCTTTGAAATAAAAGAATCAAAAATTTAAAAGACTGCTTGTAAAAAAAAGATCAGCATCTGCTGGTCTGTTTTGGTTTTACGTATAATGATTCTGCTTATTTATCCCGCTTTAACGGGCAGTAAAACCCCTAATTCAAGATTTCAGAGGAATCAGGAAAGATAAGTGGGGGTCAACAGGTACCTCTCGTGCCTTGTCTTTGTAGAATCCGCCCATGGCATGGGTTGCGACACCTGATTTCGCAGCCTGTAATGATAGATATCCCCAGGCGGCGCCAGTGTCAAACGCATGGGTATTGTCCTGTTTGTCTGAGATTATTAATGCCAGTACGGGTGCCTTTTCACACCAGGTGCGGTTTCCATCCATGATAAAGGAATGGAATTTTTCCCGAGCTTCTTTCCTGGGGCAATAATAAATTGCCATGGCTGAATGTAAACTGAAAATCAAATCGAATGTGACTAAGTTGTGACTAAAATTAAAAAGTGCAAAACCCGTTTGGATTTCACACTTTTTCAATCCCTTATCACCAAGGGAGTATGAGGTATGGAGCATATCGGGCTCGAACCGATGACCTCATCGCTGCCAGCGATGCGCTCTCCCAACTGAGCTAATGCCCCGTTTAAGTCCAAAGTACATTATAGCATTTTTGTGCTGTTTTTCAAGCGTTTTGAACCAACGATTTTTATTTTTTGTAAAAAAATGTATTCCCTGGGTAATATTATGTCGTAAAAAGCAGATTTCAGTATTATACCCGGTTAACAAACAATAGATTTTCATTCCTAATGATCGTAATTTTCTAACAAGTGATTCTGATTTATGATAAAATAGCTTTATTACCATAATAATGGAGGGTGCTGTGATGACGAATGCTTTTCCAGTTATAAAAGAAGCAGAAGCGTTTTATTATCCCGGAAATACCACGGGAATCCTTGTGATTCATGGGTTTACCGGTACAACCCAGAGCATGCATTATCTTGGCAAGCAATTTGCAGAAGAAGGGTTCACTGTATTCGGACCACGATTGACCGGACATGGAACTGATCCGGAAGACATGGAGCAACGTACATATCATGATTGGATTGAATCGGCAGAAAACGGACTGGAAAAATTGCAGGCCACATGCGAGGAAGTATTTGTGGCCGGGCTATCTATGGGCGGCACACTGACGCTTTATCTGGCGGAAAACCATCCGGAGATAAAAGGCATTATGCCTATTAATGCAGCAACGCATATGCCGGATTTAATTGAAAACTATGCGTCTCTCAAAGATACAGAAACCCGGTTTGTGCCAGGAATCGGGTCGGATATTAAACAGGAAGATACACAAGAGCTCGCTTATAAGCAGACACCAGTTAAGTCGATGAAAGAAGGTATCGATTTGTTTGAAATGGTCAGGAGAAATCTTGGTGATGTCAAAGCACCTGCGATTATTTTTTCGTCGGCAGTAGATCATGTTGTACCGCCGGAAAATTCACAGGAAATTTATGATTCCATCTCATCTGAAGATCGTGAGTTTGTTGTGCTGGAAAACAGCTATCATGTCGCGACACTGGACAATGACAAAGAATTGATTGCAAAGAAGTGTGTGAAGTTCGTCAGGAACAGAATAGGTTAATTTTTAATAGTGAAGGTGATGAAAACGATGCTGGAAGAATACGGTTTGCAACGTGTGACACTTGATTTGCCATTCAGGCTTGACCATGTTAACTGCTTTCTGACAGAGGGCGAAAACGGCTGGACAGTACTGGACGCTGGTCTGCATAATGAGCAGACCGTTAAACGATGGAAGGCGGAATTGCACGGAAAGAACGTTACCGATATTATTGTGACGCATTACCATCCGGATCATTTCGGGTATGCCGGCGGGCTTCAGGCGGAACACGGTGCACAGGTTCACATGTCAGAAATTGACTTTAACGCTGCCTTAAACGCATGGGATGAACCGTTTTTGGACGAGCTTTCAAATAACTATTTGCTGGCAGGCATTCCGGAAACTGAGGCTGAAAAAATGCTGCATAACACAAGAAAGTTTGTCCCGATTGTGACACCATACCCGAAAGTGGATCATTTTTTAAAGGATGGTGACATTATCACGATTGGCAAGTATGAGTATAAGGTGATTGCGACACCGGGGCATTCAGATGGTCTGGTCACATTTTATAACAGCGAGAAAAATATGTTGCTTTCAACAGATCATATTTTGCCGAAGATAACGCCGAATATTTCGTACTGGTTTCATGGCGATCCCAATCCACTGGCGCGATATCTGGAATCATTGGATAACATAAAAAAACTTGATGCGGATTTAGTTATCCCTTCACATGGTGATCCGTTTCACGGAGCAAATGACCGTATTGCTGAAATAATGGCTCACCATGACGAACGGCTTGATCAGACGTTAGCGTCGATAGGGCGCGGGAACTCTGTCTACGAGGTTCGCAAAAAATTATTTCAAAAAGAGCTTACGGTTCATGAGATGCGGTTTGCGGTCGGTGAAACACTGGCTCATCTTGAATATTTGCGGTACAAAGGTGAGTGTAACAGAGAACTCAGTGAGGGCCGGTATTGGTATTATTTGTGAGAATAGAGGTTATTTTAGAATTCCCATAGACGTTAAAGCGGGAAATGCGAGGCGCCAGTGAGATAGTAAGTCAAAAACCTGATATTTATTATTCTATTTACTTATAGCTACAACGCATATCAGAATACAATTGTAAGAGGTGAACGCGATGTATGACTATATCATCATAGGAGGGGGATTCGGTCTGGTAACAGCAAAGAACTGTTTGTCAAAAGCCTGCAGCGGCTGATTCCGGAAATCGATACAGATGATGTTACCCCCCCCGGCAGTAATGGTATCCGGGCACAAGCTTTGCTTAAAGATGACTGCCTCGTTGATAATTTCTTTATCATTAACGGGAAACATTCAATTCATGTTTGCAACGCGCCCTCACCGGCCGCCACCGCTTCACTGGTGATTGAATACGTCATTACCGGCAATGGTCAATAGGCATAGTTTTCTCTGATTGTTTCGATTTCTTTCATTAAATTGCTTCCGACTGTCTGTTCTACTTTATCATAAACCGGACGGAGCGCTTGCCGCCATTTTGCACGTTCTTCCGCTGGCAATGTATATATTTCAAGTGACTGATTGGACCTGATCGCACGGGCATGCTGGTCATTAATTTCAATGGCGTGCCTCCGTCCCCATGCTGTTGCTTCATGGATGGCTTCGTTAATCGATTCCTGAACCTCTGAAGGCAATCCATTCCAGAAATCCCGGTTCATTAACATGCCGTAGCCAAGGTAACCGTGATTGCTGATGGTGAGATACTGCTGATGTTCGTAAAACTTTTTTGTATTGATGTTTGATAGTGTGTTTTCCTGTCCATCCACAAAATTCACTTCAAGATTTTGATAGGTTTTATTGAAGGGTATGATGCTGGTACTTGCATTCAATTGGCTGAATTGTTCCTGAATCACAGCACCTGGCATAGTGCGGAAGTGAAGCCTGTTGAAATCGTCAGGTTCCCGGATTACGGATTCCTGAGTCGTGATTTGTTTGAATCCGCCATACCACAAATCCAGACCCTTCACGTTTGTATGATCCAGTCCTTCAAGTAAAGCTTCTCCGATTTTACCTTCGTAGGTCTTCTCTACAGCCTGGTGATTAGGGAAGGCAAAAGGCAGGTCAAGAATTTGCCATATAGGGTAATGCTCACTGATTTTTGCAGTTGCCGGAGCTATCATTTCGACACTGCCGCTTTGGACAGCTTCCCATTCATTGGTGTCATTATATAATATGGCATTAGGAAATAGATGGACTTTTACTTTACCGTTTGTCTTATCTTCAAGGAGTTCTGCAAATTTTGAAGCTGCTCTTCCTTTTGGTGTGTTTTCAGCTGCGACGTGACTGAAGCGGATAATGATTTGCTCCTCCAAGCCTTCCTGTTCGTCATCGTAATAGATGCCGGAAGCGAACCCAAACTCTTCCATATCAAATCCAATCATTACAGCAGAGGTAATTCCTGCTACAATAAACGATAGAATTATTAAAAAGTTACGCAAATCATCACCCGCCTGTCTGTATAAGTTCCACTATATTTTATCATATTATTTTGATTTTTGTTGATTCTATTTCACTGTCTTAACGGGCAAAAAGACCCCATTTCAATATTTCAAGGAAACCAGGAATAAGTGGGGGGATCAGATGGCCGTAAAGATCCGATTCTTTCAACTAACAATCAGTGGGAAAAAGCGTCCCACTGAATGAAGTTTCATTTTATAGGAGACGGTTTGCAATGGGATTAAAGAAGCTGCCTATACGCCTTAAAATTATGATTCTATCGTTTGGTATTGTGTTATTTTCGATGTTGATAGGCGGGATTACTGTTATTGGCAATAAATACGAAGGTGAAGAAGAACAGTTGGGTGAGCGGGGACTGATGACAGGCAGAATCGTGGCGAATTTGTCTGAAGTGAAGGAAGGTTTGATACAGCCTGATGGATGGGAAACAGTTAATCCTGTTGTGGAGCGGATGCAGACGGTCAATCGTGTTGATTATATTGTTGTTTTGAATATGAACCGGATTCGTTATTCCCACCCGCTTGATGAACAGCTCGGGACAGTTTCTTCAGGAAAAGACGAAGGTGCAGCGTTTGCAGAGCATAGCTACGTCACGAGGGCAAAAGGGGAACAGGGAGCTGTTGTACGCTCCTTTGTCCCAATCATGAATGACAATCATGAACAAATCGGTGTGGTGATTGTAGGCAATATGCTCCCGTCATTTTTGTCAATCTTGTCATCGATCCGTATTGAAATCATTGCCATTGCTTTATTGACACTGGCGTTCGGTATTGCTGGCTCCTATCTTTTGGCAAGTCATGTTAAACAACAAACTTTTTTAATGGAGCCGTATGAAATGGCGCGTGTGCTTGAAGAGCGCACAGCCGTGTTTCAAGCAATGCATGAAGGCGTGATTGCCGTCGATAGGGACGAAAAGCTGGTTGTCTTTAATGATAAGGCAAAAGGGATATTAGGTATTGACGGGGAAGTGAATGGCAAGCCACTCGAAGCGAAGTTGTCCAATCATGGAATCATCAGCCATCTCAGAAAGAAATCTAAGAAATTTAATGAGACTGTCCGTATCAGTGACCGCTTGATTATGTTGAACCGTATTCCAATCAAGGTGGAAGGGCAATTTGTGGGTACAATGGTCATATTTCAGGATAAGACCGATGTGACGAAAATGGCTGAGGAATTGACTGGAGTGAAAGCATTTGTTGACGCGTTACGTGTGCAGAATCATGAATATATGAATAAGCTGCATACGATTGCCGGTCTCATCCAATTAGATCAAAATGAACGAGCTTTGGAATATGTCTTTCAAATGACCGATAAACAGGAAAAACTATCAAAATATATTTTGGAGCGGGTTGAAAATTACAGCATTGCCGGTCTGATCATCAGTAAAATCCGTAGAGGTGAGGAGTTGGGCATTGACGTCACACTGAATGAATCAAGCAAGCTTGAAACGTTTCCTGCAATGGTCAAGGATCATGATTTTGTCAAGATGTTGGGAAATTTGATTGAAAATGCGTTTCATGCTTTAAAAGGGTTTACAGATGGTGAAAAACATATCGATATCACAATTATACAGAATGCTGACAGATGTCTGATTGAAGTTGCAGATAATGGAACCGGAATTACTGAAAATGATCAGCAGTACATATTTGAAAAAGGCTATTCAACGAAACAAGGCGATGATTCCGGCCTAGGACTTTATTTAATTAAACAGATAGTAACGAGAGCAGGCGGAACGATAAACGTTCATTCGACAGTAAATAAAGGAACAAAAATGGTTGTCGAACTGCCAATGCAGATGGGAGGATTAACAACGAATGATGCAGTCAGATAAAATCAGTGTATTATTAATTGAAGATGATCCGATGGTTCAGGAAGTTAATCGGCAAATGATTGAGAAAGTTGAAGACTTCAAGGTGACAGCGACAGCCGCGGATGGGAACGAAGGATTGAATGTTGCAGAAAAGCAAAATCCTAATCTCGTTGTGCTTGATATTTTCATGCCTGAACTTGATGGAATCCAGACATTAAATAAATTTCGGAGTGCAGAAATGGATATTGATGTTCTCGTCATCTCAGCTGCTGATGATACAGACACGATTAAAAAGGCGCTTCAGTATGGTGCAATCGACTATATCATCAAACCATTCAAATTTGACCGGCTGGCTCATGCTTTACATAAATACAAAGCATTTTTGCACCAATTTTCACGATCAGCCAAAACCGGACAGCAGGAACTTGATGCCTTGATATCGCAAACCACTGAACAACAGCGTGATATGTATCTGCCAAAAGGACTAAATAAGCAAACGCTGACACAAGTAAAGGCGTATTTAGCCGGACAGACATTACCTGTATCGGCAGATGAAACGGCCTCCCATATCGGAATTGCCCGTGTTACCGCCAGGCGCTATCTTGATTATATGGTAAAAGTTGAACAGGCGGAAATACATTTGCAGTATGGGGAAGTGGGGCGTCCTGTTAATCGCTACCGGTTAAAATATTAAAATATAGGACCAAAAAGAACAAAATGTCCAATATGTTCGTAATATTTAAAAAATGTTTTGAAAGCGTTAACATATAAGAAATATTTAAGTGGGGTTTGATTATGAAGAAAAATCTTGTTTTTATCAGTCTTTTCCTGATGATTATTTTTCTTGCAGCTTGTGGTGGTGACAGCGAGTCTGCTGAAGGAACAGAAGAATCAGGCAGCAGTGGAAGTGAATCGCTTGTTTTTGGGACCGGGGGGACATCCGGGACATATTATCCGATTGGTGGCGCCCTGAAACCGATTTTTGAAGAAAGTGATCAGGTTGGTAATGTAACAGTTGAGTCAACCGGTGCTTCGGTTGCTAACATCCAAAACATGCAGGATGGGCTAAACCAAATGACGATCATCATGAGTGATGTTGCTTATGATGCATTGGAAGGAACAGGTCAGTTTGAAGGCAATCAGGCAGATGTCCAGGCAATGGCGGGTATGTATCAAAACGTCGTACAAGTTGTAGCGATGGCTGACAGTGGAATTGAATCGATTGAGGATCTGGAGGGTAAGCGGGTCGGTGTCGGCAAAGTAGGTTCCGGTGTTGAGCAGAGTGCGCAGAAAGTTCTGGAGGCTGTTGACCTGACATATGATGACTTGTCCAAGGTTACACATACCGGTTATGCCGACAGTGTTCAGGAAATGAAGAATGGAACGCTAGATGCTGCTTTCTTCACGTCAGGTGTTCCAAATAGCAATATTACCGATTTGAAGCAGCAGAATGACATCGTATTCGTTGAAATTAAAGATGACGTTGCAACAACGTTGATGGATAGTTATCCATTCTATAAAGAGTTTACGATTCCAGCCGGGGATGAAGCCATGTATAACTTGGATGAGGAAGTAAACACAGTTGGTATTCAAAATATGATTACCGTTTCACCGGATTTAAGTGAAGATCTCGTTTATGATCTGACCAAGCGTTATTACGAGTATCTTGGCAGTGAAGAGGTTTCAATCAGCGCATTGAATCATTTGCCCCGTGAAGATATAGCCAAAGATTTAGTTGCACCGCTGCACCCTGGTGCCAAAAAGTTTTATGAAGAGAATAGCATGCTGGAATAATCAATGTTCCGAAAATATAAAGCAGTCTTTTCTTTAGCACTTCTTATCCTGATTTTAATCGGGGTGATGTTCATTCCGGTAAAAGCGCTGACTGTTTTGAAAGGCGATGAGGAAATCTATGCCCTATATCTGAAAGACCGTTCCTTTTCCATTCAGTGGACACATTCAGTCGAAAAGGAAGATTGGATAGAGTATTTTAATATCAGGGATGATGTATTGTATTTAGAATCAACCAAATTTAAAACGTTCGGTGCGGGTGTTCCATCTCAAACGGAACACTCTGCCGTTTTAGAAGATGGATGGGTTCATATGGATATTGAACGGAAAATCGGCGAAGCGCTGGTTGTTCGTTCCCATCAATTGAACGATTATCAACTTAGGTTTGGTAAAGAGACTTATGATTTACAGCCAAGTGATGATGCCTATACGATAAGCGTAAGCGAGACACCTTTACATTCTATATTATTCACATTTCTGAAACGCATTGTGAGGTGAGGTAATGGATAAGGATAAGAAAACGAATGTTGAAGACTACGACCGTGAAAGCAACGTTAGAACCAATTATCCGAAAAGCATCGGCATTTTCATAACCGTTTCCGGGGCAGCGCTTGGCCTGTTCCATTTATATACATCTTATGCAGGGGCATTAGTGGATATAAAGCAAAGGAGCATTCATTTATATGTCCTGATGCTTTTGGGATTTCTATTATATCCACTTTTGAAAAAAGGCAATAAGAATAAGATTCCATTTTACGATTATATCATCGCTGGCTTGGCAGCAGGGGCCGGTCTTTATATGCTGTTTACCGCCAACCGGATTATTGAATCGGGCGGTCAGATCAACCAGATGGATTTGTACGTCGGGTTTGCTGTTCTGATACTACTGCTGGAAATAACACGCCGCGTCACCGGATGGGGACTGACCCTTCTTGCGTTTGGATTCCTTATTTACGGTTTTTACGTTAAACTGTCTATATATCCGGAGTTGACAGCACCAATTGTTCTGAGCGTATCAGAAGGCATTATTTCCCAGCTTGTATATATTACAGAAGGTATTTTAGGTACCGCTATCGGTGTATCAGCCAGTTATATCATACTGTTCATTTTGTTTGGTGCTTTTCTGGGCAGGTCCGGTATGGGGCAGATGTTTAATGATCTGGCAATGGCTGTTGCCGGACACACAAAGGGCGGCCCTGCCAAAGTTGCAGTTCTGTCCAGCGGCTTTCTCGGATCAATTAATGGTTCGGCGATTGCCAACGTCGTGACAACAGGTGCTTTCACGATTCCATTAATGAAGAAAATCGGTTATCATAAAAACTTTGCGGGGGCAGTCGAATCGGCTTCAAGTGTCGGCGGCCAGATTTTGCCGCCGATAATGGGCGCAGCGGCATTTATTATGGCTGAAAACTTGGGAATACCATACACAACCGTTATTCTTGCCGGTATCATTCCAGCTTTATTGTTTTACATTGGCATTTTACTCCAGGTTCATATACGCGCATCAAAACTCGGCTTGACAGGACTTAACCGGAATGAACTGCCGTCCGTTACAGAAGTGTTGAAGAAGCGCGGTCATTTATTGATACCAATGGTTATTTTGCTGTATCTGTTATTCTCAGGGAAAACACCTTTTTATGCGGCATTCTGGTCTATCATTGCGACTGTTATTATAACGGGAACAGGCAGGATGCTTATAGTAAGTGCAGCCGTTTCCATGTTTTTAATTTTTGAACCGCAAGTCCGTGCGATTTTATCCGGTGCCAGTATCCCGGGTATTCGGGACAATTGGCTGGAGCTCAGTTTAGTTGTTGTCATTCCTTTAATTATTAATCTGATTCGTAAAAAAGCAGATGTTAAGGCTGAGGAAATTAGTGTCAGGTCATTTGTCGGCGCGCTTGAGGATGGTGTCAGGACCACTATCCCTGTGGCTATTGCCTGCGGTGCTGTCGGTATCATTGTGGGGATCGCCTCACTGACTGGTGTGGCACTGGAAATTGCCAGCACGATCGTAAGCCTGGGTGAAGTTATTGACAGCCCGCTTGTCCAATTGCTGATAACCTTGGTCTTAACAATGATTGCATCAATTATTTTGGGGATGGGGCTGCCCAGTATCCCGACATATATTATTACGAGCACAATGGCCGCGCCAATATTGCTTCAACTTCCTTATTTCAGGGAAATGGCAGGGTCTGGTGAAACAGCGGTATTTGTTGCACATATGTTTGTATTCTATTTTGGTATTTTCGCCAACATCACACCACCTGTTGCACTCGCGGCATTTGCCGGATCCGGCATCAGCGGCGGTGATCCGATGCGAACAGGATTTCAGGCTATGAAATTGGCAATTGCCGGTTTTATTGTACCGTTCATGTTTGTGTTCTCCCATGAAATGCTGATGATTGATGCAACAGTAGGGAATGTTCTCTTAATTGCAACGACCTCGCTGATGGGTGTCTTTCTATTGTCGGTTGCAGCCGAGGGGCACTTTAAGGTGTCGCTCCGCTGGTATGTAAGAATAATTGCTATTGTTGGGGCACTGTTTTTGATATATCCGGGGATATGGACAGATGTTGCAGGGTTAATTGCATTCACCTTAATAATCGCAAAACGCTTTACTAAAAAAATTGAACGGGAACCGGCCTCAATCGCTGAACAATAATTTGGCGGTTAATAGATTCCGGTTCTTACAAGGGAGGTATTTGTATGGATCTTGGTTTAAAAGATAAATCCGTCATTGTTTTGGCGTCCAGCAAAGGGCTTGGAAAAGCAACCGCCCACCAATTCGCTGCAGAAGGCGCTCGGGTATTTTTGGCCAGCCGCGATGAAGATACACTGGAAGAGACGGCAGCAGAAATTCGTGAAGGAACAGGCAATCCAAATGTGGCATACAGTGTTTGCGACATTAAAAATGCTGATTCGATAAAACAGTTGGTCGTAAAAGCCGTAAGCAAACACGGGCCAATCGACGTATTAATCAATAATGCCGGCGGTCCCCTGCCGGTTCATTTGACGATGTTGCTGATGATGCCTGGCAGCATGCGTTTGAACTAAACCTGTTGAGTTTCACCCGGGCGATCCGGGAAGTGTTGCCTCACATGAGAAAACAAGGCGGCGGTCGTATTCTCAATTTTGCTTCTTCATCCATCAAAGAACCGATTGATGGGCTGATTTTATCCAATACGTTCAGGGCAGGGATTACCGGCCTTTCCAAAAGTTTGTCACAGGAACTTGCAGGCGATAATATTTTGATAAACACAATTGGACCGGGCCGAATCGGTACTGACCGTGTTGATCATCTTGACGGGGTTAACGCGGAAAAACAAGACATATCAATCGAAGAAGTCAAACAAGAGGCGGAAAATAAAATTCCAATGGGACGTTACGGAGAACCTGAAGAGTTTGCCAGAATAGCTGCGTTTCTCTGCTCAACTGCCAATACATATATGACAGGCCAGTCATTTCTCGTTGATGGTGGTATGGTCAAGGCGTTGTAGAGTCAATTTATATATTATGCTGCAAAAGGGTTTGATGGCAGAATCAAACCCTTTTGCAATTGGGATAGTCTGTTTTGGTTTTCAGTTGTCTATTGACATTATCATGTAACCGCTTTATTATAGTATGTAACGGGTTACACATATCGGCTATATTTTTTCGTGGATATGTAACCCGTTACATATCCTGTATAAATCAAATAACTAATTTTAGGAAGGACTTATGTATGACAACTATTCGTGATGTGGCTGAGCTTGCAAAGGTTTCAACGGCGACAGTGTCTCGGGTCATTAACAGCAATGGCTACGTAAATGATGGAACGAAGAAACGTGTCAAAGAAGCGATTGAACAATTGAATTACCTTCCGAATGATGTGGCACGGAGTCTGTTTAAAGGCCGTTCACAAATGATTGCATTGTTTGTGCCTGATATTACAAACCCTTTTTTTCCTGAGCTTGCCCGTGCTATAGAGGATGTTACGAACCAGTATGATTATACCTTTGTCCTTTGCAATACGGATAACGATATCGTTAAAAAAATTGATTACTTGAATGCACTGCAGCAAAAGTCCGTTGACGGCTTTATTATTGTGTCAAGCTCACTTATGGAAGAACATTTGAAAAATATTCAGGCACCGATTGTAGCGCTTGACCGCAGCATCAGCTCCGATATTTCTTCGGTAACCGTCAATAATCGGGTTGGCAGCAGACAGGCAGTGAAATATTTAAAGTCACTCGGTTGCAGCCGAATTGCCCACATTGCCGGACCTGAACATGTCGATAATGCCATATACCGTATGCGGGGATTTTTGGATGAAGTGAAACATGAAGGTTGGTTTAACAGCAGTTATGTGGTATCAGGTGCGTACAATTTTGAAATGGCACGGAAAGCTACTGTGAATTTGCTAACTAAGAACCCCGAAATTGATGGGATTTTTGCAGGGAATGATTTAATGGGTGCTGGGGTGCTGAACGCCGCAGCCTCGCTGGATATAAAAGTACCAGAGGATCTTGCTGTGATTGGATTTGATGGCATTTCCCTGGGCGAAAAGGTCACACCGGCATTGACAACGATGGCTCAGCCCATTTATGACATAGGAACGAGAGCGGCGGAGATATTGATTACACAAATCAGCACACCTGATTCAACTGTTACGGCAGAAGAATTCAACGTTCAATTAACAGAACGGCAATCGACCCAATGAAAGGAAGAAACGAATGAATAATGAACCAAACGTATGTATAGTTGGCAGCATTAATATGGATTTAACAGTCAAGACCGACAAAATGCCGATGCAAGGTGAGACAGTCCTCGGCGATACGTTTTTCACCAATCCCGGCGGCAAGGGAGCGAATCAGGCTGTGGCGGCAGCGCGTATGGGAGCTAATGTGAATTTTATCGGTGCTGTCGGTGAAGATGCTTTTGGAAAAACGCTTCTTCAAAATCTTACCAATGAAGGTGTTAGGAAGACAGGCATTGAAACAATCCCTGATGTATCAACTGGGACAGCAACAATTATTCTGTCTGATAATGATAATCGTATTATCGTTGCGCCTGGTGCCAACAATCATGTGACACCAGAACTCGTGGAAAAATATCGCGACTTAATTAAGAGCAGTGATATAGTGCTGATGCAGCTCGAAGTACCAATGGAAACGATTGAATTTACTACGGAACTCGCTGAGACGAATGGCGTGCCGATTATAATGAATCCCGCACCTTTCCAGCAGCTTCCGGAAAAAGTACTGAAAAACATTTCTTACATGACACCCAATGAGATTGAGCTGGCAGCAATGAAAGAAGATCCCCTGTTTGATTTTATTCAGGAAAAGCTGGTTGTGACTCGTGGTGATAAAGGCGTGTCGTTTGTTGAGAATGGAACCGAGCAGGATACTGACGGGTATCATGTACACGTAACCGACACAACAGGTGCCGGGGACACGTTTAACGGTACATTGGCTGGAGAACTGGCCCGTGGTGCCGAACTTGCAGAGGCAGTTAATGTGGCGAACGCAGCTGCAGCATTGTCGGTCTCAAAAATCGGCGCACAGGGCGGAATGCCGACTAAACAAGATGTTCAAAGATTTTTGCAGAAAGGGAATATCACCGAATGAAGAAAACAGGAATGCTAAACCGTGACATTGCCTCAGTACTCGCAAGAATGGGACATACCGATACACTTATTATCGCAGATTGCGGGCTCCCTATTCCGGATGAAATCATGACGATTGATTTGTCAATAAAGTTGGGAACACCGGATTTTTTGTCAGTACTCGAGTCGGTTGCGGACGATATGACGATTGAAAAAATGGCTTTGGCAGAGGAAATAAAAACATCGAATCTCGCATTGCATAGCAAGCTTAAAACTGATTATGCCGGGATTCCGACAACATACCTGTCACATGAGAATCTGAAACGTGAAACCAGCAATGCAAAGGCAGTCATCCGTACCGGGGAAACAACACCATTTGCCAATGTGATTTTAAAATCGGGTGTTATTTTCTAGCATGAAGAGGAGGTGAGGTTATGACACAAACACCGTTTGCAGAAATGGAGGGAATCAGTAAGTCCTTTACCGGTAACCAGGTATTAAAGAATGTGAATTTCTCGATTGATAAAGGCCAGGTCCACGCCTTGGTCGGGGAAAACGGTGCCGGGAAATCAACGCTAATCAAAATTTTGACCGGAATTCATAAACGGGATGACGGTGTTGTCAGGATTAGCGGAAGGGAAGTCCATTTTTCTCATCCAAAAGAAGCGGAACAGCAGGGGATTATGGTTATCCATCAGGAATTGAATATTATTCCGCATCTGACCGTTACCGAAAATATGTTTCTCGGTAAAAATATCGCTTATGGCAAAACCGGTATCCTGAACACTAAAGAAATGCGGAAACAGTGTAAAGCAAACCTTGAAACGTTAGGAGTATCAAATATTGATCCGGATGATCTTGCCGGGGAACTGTCAGTAGGGAAGCAGCAGATGATTGAAATTGCCAGAGCGTTATCAACGAATGCTGAATTAATTGTAATGGACGAGCCGACCGCAGCTCTGACAGACCGTGAAATTGAAAGTCTTTTTGAAGTTGTTGAGTCATTACGGAAACAAGATGTCGCAGTTATTTACATTTCACATCGGATGGAAGAAATTTTCCGGATTTGTGACCGTATTACCGTATTGCGTGATGGTGAATACGTCGGCACAGAAAACGTCAGTGACGTTGATTTTGATACCATAGTCAAAATGATGGTCGGACGCGAACTGGGCGGGCGATTTCCAGAACGCAATTATTCAGGCGGTGATGTCATTTTTGAGGTGAATAATCTGGCCGGAAAAGGACTGTTTGATAATATAAGCTTTTCGGTAAAAGAAGGCGAAATTCTTGGTGTTGCCGGGTTAATGGGAGCCGGACGTTCGGAAATCATGGAGACGATATTCGGCTATACTGCAAAACAGCATGGCAGTATCCATTTGAACGGAGAGGAATTAACCATTAGTCATCCGTCAGATGCAATTAAAGCGGGTATCGGATTTATTACTGAAGACCGGAAATCAAAAGGGTTGCTTACTGATTTTTCTATCGGGGACAATATTTCGCTGACAAATATGAAATCGATTTCCAGCAAAGGGGTCGTTTCGGCTGGCAAAGAACAGCGATTAATTGCTGAATTGATGGACCGGCTTACGGTTAAGGCAACAGGTGCAACTCAGGAAGTTAAAGCATTAAGCGGAGGCAATCAGCAGAAAGTGGTTATTGCCAAATGGCTCGGGATTGATCCCAAATTGCTTATTCTGGATGAGCCAACAAGAGGTGTTGATGTTGGCGCCAAGAAAGAAATTTATAACATCATGAACGAATTAACCAAAAACGGTGTCGCCATCATCATGGTTTCCTCGGAATTGCCGGAAGTATTGGGCGTAAGTGATCGGATTATGGTCATTCATGAAGGTAAAATAGCAAATATACTGAATCATGATGAAGCTGATCAGGAAAAAATTATGACAGCAGCTGCAGGGGGTGAGTAGTTTGAATTGGAAGCAGACCTTTTTTAAAGACTTTTCCAAATTGGGTCCATTAATCGGACTCATTATTATGGTTATTTTTCTCGGATTTATGAGTGATGCCTTTTTCACACTTGATAACATTTTTAACCTGCTCCGCCAGATTTCCGTAAATGCCCTGATTGCATTCGGGATGACGTTTGTTATTTTAACGGCAGGCATTGATTTGTCAGTTGGATCACTGCTTGCTCTGGGAAGTGCACTCACAGCGGGACTGTTGACAAGCGGAATGGACCCGATACTGGCTGTGCTGCTTGGGTTGTTAATCGGATTTGGTCTTGGTGCCATAAACGGGCTGATCATTACGAAAGGTAAAGTGGCACCATTTATTGCAACACTTGCGACAATGACCATCTATCGTGGGGCAACGCTGGTTTATACAGATGGTATGCCTATAACAGGACTGTCTGACAGTTTCGCATTTGAAATGATTGGCGGAGGTTATGTTTTTGGCATTCCCTTCCCGGTGATTTTGATGCTGGCTGTATTTCTGATATTATTTTTTGTTCTCAAAAAAACAGTATTTGGCCGCCAAGTGTATGCTGTCGGTGGCAATGAGGAAGTGTCGGTTCTGTCGGGAATCAAGGCAGACCGAGTCAAAATATGGGTTTATTCCCTGACCGGGATGCTGTCAGTTCTGGCTGGCATGATACTTACCAGCCGTTTAAATTCTGCGCAGCCAACTGCCGGAGAAATGTTTGAACTTGATGCAATTGCAGCAGTTGTTATTGGCGGTACAAGTCTGATGGGAGGCCGCGGGCGGATTACCGGCACATTAATCGGGGCTCTGATAATCGGGGTTATTGACAATGGTCTGAATCTCATGAATGTTTCGTCCTTCTATCAGCAGATTGTGAAAGGTGGCGTCATTCTGCTTGCGGTTTTACTGGATAGGAAGTCCAATAAATAAATTTAAGGAGGAGTTTCAAATGGCTGAATGGTTGAAAAGAATAGGGGTTTTGGCAGTATTGCTGCTGGTTGTCAGTGCTTGTTCTACAGATAGTCCTGGTTCATCGGATGAAGGCGGGGAGAGTTCTGAAGGATCTTCAGATGATTCAGTAAAAATTGGATTGTCCGTTTCAACTTTGAATAATCCTTTTTTCGTGACATTGCGTGATGGTGCAGAAGCTGCGGCAGAGGAAGCCGGTTATGAGATTGTGGTAACCGATGCTCAGGATGATGCGTCAACACAATTGAGTGATATTGAGGATTTATTGCAGCAAAATATTGATGTTCTGCTAGTTAATCCTGTTGACTCTGAAGCAGTTGTCACGGCAATTGAGTCCGCCAATTCCCAGGACGTTCCTGTCATTACGGTTGACCGCAGTGCGGAAGGTGGAGATGTTGTAAGCCACATCGCCTCTGATAACGTTTCAGGTGGTGAGATGGCTGGTGAATTTATTGCCGATCAACTGGGTGAAAGTGGAAACCTGGTTGAATTGCAGGGTGTACCCGGCGCATCTGCCACTAGAGAAAGAGGAGAAGGTTTCCATAATATTGTGGATGAAATCGACGGTTTGGATGTTGCTGCTCAGCAGTCGGCAAACTTTAACCGCTCGGAAGGTTTGAACGTTATGGAAAATATCATTCAAAGTACTGACCAGATTGATGCCGTATTCGCTCACAACGATGAAATGGCACTCGGAGCATTAGAGGCACTTCAATCCAATGGTATGTTGGAGGATGTTATTGTAGTTGGCTTTGATGCAACAGACGATGCTGTTGCAGCTGTCGAAGAAGGAACCATGGATGCAACGATTGCCCAACAGCCGGAATTAATCGGGCAAAATGCGATTGACGCAGTAGGCTCAGTCGTCAATGATGAATCTGTCGATGAATTTATTCCTGTTGAATTGCAGATGGTGACGGAATAGAGGTTGTATCGAGGAACAGGTCATGTCACTTAGGTGGATGGCCTGTTTTTTTATCTTGTAAATTGGGAACAAAGGTTCTAATTTTGATCAATAGGGGGAAGAAGAGGCTATACACTTATCCGGAATGAATTAATTATAGGGATGTGGTAAACTCAGATTTTTAGTTTGGTTTGGAGGAATACTGCCAAATGATGTCGCTAATCACTGGCGAATATTTTGTATAGATGAGAGGAATTGGGGAAAGCTAAATGTGCCAATGACTTAAATCATACAAAATGGTGATGTGAATGAAAGGTTTAATTTTAAAAAGCACCTTGATGGTTGCTATGATTTCTTTGATACCAATTTTGACAGCAGTAGAGGCTAAGCCGGTTGAAGAGGGAACAGAGGCGCATAATTGGCAAGAATATAGCACACATTATGAAATAATCGAAGCCGGATCGCATGAATATACATACTGGAAGAATTTCATTGAACGAACCCGTACATGTGACATTTCCCACAAAATGAAATCAGTCGTATATTATTGCGACGTGCATGGTCACACAGATTCTGAAATCTATCTTGATGAAACCATTCATAGTCATGAACATGACTAATCAATGGGGCAGAGGAGACTTCCCTGTCCCATTTTGTTTTTGTGTGTGATTGCGTTTTCATAAGGGTTTATAGTAAACTGGAAATTGGATTGAACCAAATTAACACGGGGAGGTTATAGTTTGGTACTACCTTACAAGCATGAACCATTTACTGATTTTACTGATAAACAAAATCGCTCTGAATACGAAGCGGCTCTTAGAAAAGTTGAAAGTGAGCTGGGTCGGGATTATCCGCTGGTTATTGGCGGTGAAAAAATCTACACTGATGATAAGCTGACGTCAGTAAATCCGGCCAATAAAGAGCAAGTGATCGGAAAAGCCTCTATGGCAACAGAGGACCATATTGACAAGGCTATGGAAGAGGCGAAAAAAGCTTTTAAAGAATGGAAAAAATGGACCGCTGAAGAACGTGCGGAAGTCCTGTTCAAAGCAGCAGCGATTGCACGCCGACGCAAGCATGAGATTTCCGCATGGATGTCTTATGAAGCGAACAAGCCATGGGGCCAGTCTGATGCTGATACAGCTGAAGGCATTGACTTTATGGAATATTACGGGCGTCACATGATCGACCTTGGACAAGGCAAGGAAATCAATGACCGTCCCGGTGAAAACAACAAATATTTCTATCAGCCATTGGGACCCGGTGTTGCCATTCCACCATGGAATTTTGCCTTTGCGATTGTGACCGGGACAACGGTCGGCCCGATTGTAGCCGGCAATCCGGTATTGATGAAACCATCTGAAAATACACCGGTTATCGCGTATAAGTTAGTCGAGATTTTAGAAGAAGCAGGCCTGCCAAAAGGCGTTGTCAACTTCTTGCCGGGCGATCCAGCAGAAATCGGCGACTACCTTGTTGATCATAAAGACACACATTTTATTAACTTTACTGGTTCACGCGCAACAGGCACACGTATTTATAACCGTGCATCTGTCGTTCAAGAAGGACAAACCCACTTAAAGCGTGTCGTTGCTGAAATGGGCGGAAAGGATACAATCATTGTTGATAATGATGCCGATGTGGATCTTGCTGCCAAATCAATTGTTGATTCAGCATTCGGTTTCCAGGGACAGAAATGTTCGGCATGTTCCCGGGCAATCGTCCATCAGGATGTATATGATGACGTGCTGGAAAAAGCTATTGAAAAAGCAAAAGCGTATACAACAGGCAACCCTGGCGAGGAAGATGTGCCGATGGGCGCTGTCGCTAACCAAAAGCAGTTTGATAAGATTAAAGATTATATTGAAATCGGCAAAAAGGAAGGCGAGCTTGCTTACGGTGGGGAAACCGATGATTCCAAAGGTTATCATGTCCATGCAACCATTTTTAAGGATATGGATCCAGAGGGACGCATTATGCAGGAGGAAATCTTTGGACCGGTTGTCGGATTTGCCAAAGCGAAAGACTTTGATGAGCTGCTGGATATCGCCAACAATACAGACTATGCGCTGACCGGCGCGGTTATTTCAAACAACCGTGCACATTTGAACCGTGCCCGTTATGAATTTGAAGTCGGCAACTTGTACTTCAATCGCGGATGCACCGGATCAATCGTCGGTTATCAGCCATTCGGCGGATTCAAGATGTCCGGAACAGACGCCAAAGCCGGCGGACCGGATTACCTCTTGAACTTCCTGGCACCTAAGACTGTGACGGAAGCGTGGTAAAATATAAATTTTTGAATGAAAAGGAGCGGTGGTTGTTAAAACTGCCGCTTTTTTTTGTGAGAGGGACAAAGACACGGTTCCACAATGTGTAAATTGAATCAATATAATATAAAAACTGCTGATTCTATAAGAGACCAGCAGTTTTTAATGAAGATCAGAGAACATAAAGCAATATCCTATCGTCCTTTACTGAATAAACGTTTTATTTACAAATCCTTCAAAGTCAGGCTTTTCTTTCAGGAATTGCAGGTCATGGGATGAATTACCGAATTCCTGGATGACGTCTGCATTGACTTCATACGTGAAGTTGGTGCGTTCCCAGGCGTTCTCCATGACGCTTTTTTCCAGTTGCTGATCTGTGATCTCAGCAATGCCGTCGATGGTAATATCAATCGCTTCGTCAGGGTTGTCGTTAATATATTGAACGGCTTCTTTATGGGCATCAACTAATTTTTGGACCTGTTCACTGTTGTTTTCAACCATGTCATCGGATGTAACCATAACAGCTGCCGGCAGCGTTTTGCCAAACGAAATCTCACTGGTTGGAATGACAACGTTGGCATCTACTTCTGCTTCCATGACGGATGCCCATGGTTCAGGTGCTGTGGCGACATCCACATCGCCATTTTCAAACATTGACTGATAGCGTGCCGGTTCACCGGTTACATGTTTCATAGAGCCGCCGGTGCGTTCAGAGGTGATGCCTCTTTCCTTCATATAGGTTTCGAATTGAACATTGTGCGTGCACCCGACACGAGGTGAAATGAATGTTTTGCCTTCAACGTCTTCCCAGGATTTAATTCCGCTCCCGTCACGGGAAACAATCACGGTCCCGCCGGTGGAAGATGCGCCGATAATCTGCGCCTCCACTCCGGAAATGAAGCTGTTCATGGCAGGCCCCGGTCCGACAAGTCCGCCTTCGATTTCACCGGCTGCCAATGCTTTCATAAATGTGGCACCGTCAGGAAATGTTTGATATTCGATGTTGACATTTTCGCCGAGATGATCCTTATACATTTCTTTTTGTTTGGCAACCATCGCCGGTGCGTGGTTCAAATTAGGGAAGTAGCCAATCGTAACCGTTTCACTTTCACTATCATTATTGCCTGAAGCCTCACTGCTGCCGCCACCACATGCGGCAAGAATCAAGATTATACTAATTGCCAGAAGTCCTAAAAATTTTCTCAACTTAAAAATCCCCTCTCTTTTGTTTTGAAAAATTGACGCTTAGTAATCGGGTATAAATCGCCGATTGTTAAGCTGCTTCTCCCATTCCCCAGCGTCTGAGTACTTTATTTTCAATCCGCTGGAATACAAGCTGGTCGACAATGGAACCAATTACGCCAATAATGATAATGATTCCAATTACGAGACTCATGTTGTTAAAATCGGACGCATAGCTGAGTGTATAGCCCAATCCCGGACCGGTACTCAGCATTTCGCCGGCCATCAATGCACGCCAGCTGAATGCCCATGCCAGCCGAACGCCGGTTACAGCATGTGGAATGGATGCCGGGACAACGACTTTGAAAAATAAATCCATACCCTTTGAACCCATCGTGCGTGCTGCCTGCATATAAATTGGGGCGACATTTTTGATGCCGATGCGCATATTCATTGTCATGACAAATGTTCCGCCGATAACAACAACAAAAATGATTGATGCTTCGGTAAAGCCAAACCAGATGATGGCGAGCGGTACCCAGACTATGCTCGGAACACTTTGCAGGGCTAAAATCATCGTGCCGAGGGTTTCGTCCGCTGTCTTCACTTTGGCAAGCAGTACACCGAGCAGTGTCCCGATCACCAGTGAAATAGCGAGTCCGATGAAAAGATGCCGGAAACTGGCTACGATATCATAGACAAGTGTCATGTCACTAAAGCCGGCATAGATTGTTTCAGCAACTGTCAACGGGCTTGGAATCATGGACTCGGGCCAGATGCCGAGCAGATAGATCCCGTGCCAAATTAAAAGAAGAGTCGCAAAAAATATAATGCGTTTAATAATTACCGGCATATTGCAACTCCTCTTTCATGACGTTTTCAATCTCTGTTTTCAAAATAGCCATGACATCTTCTTCCATTTTGGCCATATCCTGCTGCTGCCGCGGTCGTTCAAGATCAACTTTGAAGTCCGAAATGATTGTTCCCGGTCGTGCGCTCATGATCATAACACGATCTGATAGTTTAATAGCTTCCCGGATGCTGTGTGTGACAAATACGATCGTCTTTTTCGTGTCGAGCCATATTTTTTCAACCTCTTCCTGCAATACCTGGCGCGTTTGTTCATCGAGTGCACCGAATGGTTCATCCATAAGGAGCAGTCCGGAATCCATTGCGAGAGCTCTTGCAATCGCAACACGCTGCTGCATCCCTCCGGAAAGTTCGTGCGGGTAATTGTCGGAAAACTGGCTGAGATGGACCATTTTCAGGTAATATGCAGCTGCCTGCTCCTGTTCATTTTTGTTCAGTCTTTTCCGCAATGGAAAGGTGACATTTTCTTTTACAGACATCCATGGAAATAATGCAGGTTCCTGAAATACCATGCTTTTATCCGGACCGGGCTCTGTGATCTCTTTATTTTCCAAACTGACCGAACCTGATGAGGGCTTCGACAGTCCTGCAATGATTGACAGCAAAGTTGATTTACCACAGCCGGATGGGCCCAGTAATGATATAAATTCACCTTCATTAATGTCCAAATTAATATTTTCTAAAGCCTGAAGCGGCTGCTCATCGTCTCGCTGGAATGATTTGGCGATGTTGCTGATGTCCAGGTACATAGGCGGATACTCACTCCTGTTCACTGTTCGCTCTAATCCTTATTAACTTTATCGGAAATATGCGTTTTAAGCATTTTACCATGGATTGATGAATTTTCCAATAGGCGAATTAACTAAAGTTGAAGAAGACTCCGGGGTTATCTCTATCAGGACGGCCGATTAGTAAGGTCGAGTGCCTATTCGTTTGAACTGCTTGAGCGGATAGGCGGGGGCGATGCGTTTACAGCCGGTATTTTACACGGGATAGCATCCGGCATGAGCCCTGCTGAGGCGGTTGAGTTCGGCACTGCCTCAGGCGTTTTGAAGCATATGGTATATGGGGATCATAATCAGTACACAGCAGATGAAATCAATACATTTATGGAAAATCACGGTTCAGATGTCAGCAGATAATGCTGGTCTAATACTCATTACAAAGAAAGCCGATATCTTCCCAGAAGATATCGGCTTTTATAGTGATGTGTTACTTCCACGTCTCTTCCAAAACACGCACCCAGTTGCCATGTGTGATTTTCTGCAGCTCGTCATCATGAAATCCGTGGGCTTTCAAGCGTTCAAGCAGGTTTGGCAGGCCTGTGACATCTTTTAATGAATCAGGAACACTAGTACCGTCAAAATCAGAGCCTAGTGCGACATGATCGACTCCGAATTTCTCAGCGATATAGGCAACGTGCCGGACTATTTTATCGAGTGATATGTCGGTTTCAAGACCGCCGTCTTCCCGAAGCATGTTAACAGCATAGTTAATCCCGGCAACACCATTAGACTCGGCGATCGCTTCGAGCTGGTTATCGGTCAGGTTCCGGGCAATCGGACTGATCGTGTGGGCATTGGAATGGGTTGCCACAAGCGGTGCCTCCGTGATGGCGGCAACATCCCAGAACCCTTTTTCATTGAGATGCGTGGTATCGATCATAATGCCAAGTTTATTACATTCACGGACAAGTGCTTTCCCGTCATCAGTAAGTCCGGGCCCCGTGTCAGGGGAAGATGGATAGCGGAAAGGTACGCCTTCACCATAAGCGTTTGGCCGGCTCCAGACGATGCCGAGCGACCGAAGCCCTGCCTGATAAAGCACGTGAAGGGCATCGAAGTTAGTGTCAATCGCTTCAGCGCCTTCAATATGGAAAATGGCGGCCATAATGTCATTTTGGAGACAATGTTTTAGTTCCTCAGCTGTCCTGACGACCTTTAACTGACCACGAGCTTCAGATTCAAGCTTAAATAAACGGGCTGCCAATGCGTTCGTGAAATCAAGCGCCCTTTCCTGACTTATTGGCGAAGGCAGCGGTACATCATAGCCATTTTCGGTGAGGTGATCTTCCGGTCCGGCATTGTCGTTTTCATTAGGTGTGAAGACTGCGAAAAAACCGCCCCCAAGACCACTTTTCTGAGCACGGGGAAGATCGATGTGACCGGCCGAACTTTCGGTGAAAAATGACGGGGCATTTGACATTTGAAGTCTTAGAAGTGTATCGTTATGCCCGTCGAAAATTGGATGAGTTGTCATTAAATTCGCTCCTTTTTATTTCGTTTTGTGACTGTATCATATCATACGATTCAGCTTAAGGGTTTATTGTTTTCGGCCGAGGTGAATATCTGGCTGCTGAAATCATGGCACGCCCGGCTAAAATCTTTTTCGCGTGGATTTGGACGCAATTCGCGTGATTATCGTGAATTTCGCGTAGTTCTCTCCCTATTTCGCGCAGTCACCACAGGATTTCGCGCGATCCCACGGCTTCGGTAGACGAAAAACATACCCTCAAGGTGCACGTAAAGCAGGTTTTAATTGGCTGGATATGTCAATTGCTTTAAAATGATAATTATGGGGTAAATTAAAGTATGGGGAGGAGTCAGGAAGATAAGGAGTTGTTAGATTGGTATTTGTCTGGTTTCTTTTAGCAGCTGCACTAACCGTCTATACAGCATTAAAACTATCTGTTTATGCTGACGTAATCAGTGAAAAGACGGCAATGGGCGGCATGATTGTCGGGACAATCCTCCTGGCGGGGGCGACGTCCTTGCCGGAAGTGACGACAAGTTTTTCAGCTGTCATTATTGATAATATTGATATTGCCGTTGGAAATATGCTTGGTTCGAATCTTTTTAATGTGTTCATTTTAGCTGCATTTGATTTATATTACAGGAGGCACAGATTATTTCATCTGGCAAGCAGCAATCACAAATACACGGCTTTACTCGGATTGCTTCTGATGATTTTAGTGTCTGCGGCGCTGATTGCCGGAATCGATTTTACTATTTTTGGAATTGGTGCTGATGCACTTGTGATAATGCTGGTCTACATAGCTGGGATGGCGGTGATCAGTAAGATGCCGTCACCCGAGGTAACTGAACAGGAAGCAAAAGCAGTAACCGATGGACCGGCTGAGAAGCAAGATATTTCGATCAAACATGCCGTCATCGGATTTATCATTGCTGCTATTTTTATACTTGGAGCCGGGACACTTCTCTCAATAACAGGTGATAAAATTGCTGTTGTGACAGGGATGGGGTCCAGTTTTGTGGGCAGTTTCCTGATTGCAGCAACAACCTCGCTGCCTGAAGGGGTCTCTGTCTTTTCAGCTTTACGTTTAAAAAATGTCAATTTGGCAATCGGTGCCATTCTCGGCAGCAATATGCTGAATATGTTCATACTGGCGGCTTCAGATGTTGTTTATCAAAAGGGTTCGATTTTTACCGATGGGTCCGGTTCGCACTTGTTAACAGCCATCGGTGGCTCACTGCTTGTCGCTGTCATCATTTGGGCGTTTATGCGAAGACGTTCACCATCCCTTTGGAGCTACAGCATTCCTTCCATCATAACGGTTATCGGCTATTTTATTGTACAGTATCTGATATTTCATAGTTAATTTAAAAACTGTCATAGCGGCTGCGCTGTGGCAGTTTTTTGTTTGATTACTGTGAAGTTCACCATTAAATTCGCCGATGGTCCCAGTCATCACCGGAATTTCAATTCTGCCAATTCCTGAGAATTTCATGTATAATGGGAGCCGAAAAGGGGGGCGGTGAATTTGAATAAAAAAACATTTATCTTAGCGTTCATGACAATCATTATTTGGGGATCCACATTCGCTGCCATTCGTGCAAGTCTTCATGGCGGATACAGCTCGGGGCACTTGGTGCTGACAAGATTTTTGATCGCATCAGGTGCGTTCGCGCTTTACGCTTTATTACCGGGCACGAAATTCGGCTTGCCGAAAAAGGAAGATCTGATTAAAATCCTGGTGCTCGGATGGATTGGCATCACCGTTTATCACACTGGTATTACGTTCGGTGAGCAGACTGTAGGAGCCGGTGCGACAGCCATGATTGTTGCATCAGCGCCGATATTTACGGCGATCATTGCGATTTTTGCGTTAAATGAATATCCGAGTTTTTTCGGCTGGATCGGTCTTGGCATTGGGTTTATCGGAATTTTTCTGATTACACTCGGTACAACTGGCTCAGGATTCAGTTTGTCATCGGGGGCGCTGCTGATTGTCATCGCGACGATAGCCACATCGATCTTTTTTGTGTTTCAAAAAACGCTGCTTCCCAAGTATCGGCCGGTTGAATTAACGGCCTATTTCACCTGGGCGGGGACGTTGCCGCTCTTAATTTTTTCACCCGGGCTGTTTGATACTATACAAGGAGCGACGCTTGAGGCCCATTTAGCAGCCATCTATGTTGGTGTTTTCCCTGCCGCTATTGCTTACGTCCTGTGGGCTGTTGCGCTTTCTTCAGGCAAAGCCGGCGCAGTGACAAGTATGATGTATATTGAACCGGTCTTTGCGATCCTTGTTGCCTGGGTTTGGTTAAAAGAGTTGCCGAGTCTGCTGTCAGTCGCAGGCGGAGTGATTGCCATTTCGAGTGTTCTTTTGGTGAATATATTTGAACGGAGGCGGCGGACAGCCAATTAGTTTCATATCTGTTTGTATTGAAAAAACGCGGAACACCCTCGATGAGGATTCCGCGTTTTTTTGATATTGGATTCATTTACTTAAGATTCAACACAGCATCTGCAAATCCGGTGCCGTGCTCAATATCTTTATCATCCGGTTCTAGTTCGAATTTGAACTTTTCCTCGTAAACGGCTGCACCACGCTCTTTTGCTTTTGCTGCAAGCGTATCAATTGCAGGGCCGTATATATCGTAATAGGCATCGCACGAGCCGAAGACGCCAACTGTTTTTCCAGTTAAATCAACCTCATCCAAGTCGAAATAGAAATCTTCCACTTCAAATGGAATATCATCATCCCATGAATAGGAGCCAAACAGGATGCTGTCAAACTCTTCCAGGCGGTTTGGTTCGATCGGATCGAGGTCAAACGATTTATGGTCCACCTCATGGCCGTTTGATTTCAAATGCTCGGTCATCTCTTCAGCCATGATTTCAGTGCTGCCTGTCAGACTTGCGTATAATACTAAGACTTTTGCCATGTCATATCATCTCCTTAAACTTGCTGACCTGTATTTATTATACATTCTGATGAGAATTAGTTTCAATTGAAACACGACATGTTTATGAATGTTGAAGGAAATTATTAATCAATTGAATCATAATATTCCTCAATAAAGCCCTGTTCAAACACATTTCACCTCCATCTTCTCAGTCGTTTTATACCTGCTGTTGTTAGGGAGTGATAATTTTAATTCAGTTATTTAATCGGTCTCAACATTAAGCGTTTCTGTGAACTCCTGTGAATTCCAGTCAACTTTCATGAGGAACGATATCAGAGCAGTGACAGCTATAATCGATACATATGCGGTGTAAAATGCATCTAATGATGACATTTTCATTTGACCCATATCAATTTTCTAAGGAAAATCGTTTCATCATGGTGTGATTTGAGGCAGCACCGGAACCTTTCAATCGTAATTGTATGATGTTTTTTCATAATCGTTTCAGGGTAAAGAAAAATAACTCCGTAAACCTTAAGACTCATTCATATAAAATCCTGAGCACAAGTAAATCGCTTTTATTCGAAGCAAACTGGCGTAATAATCGCCTATTTGTAGTTAAATATTCAAATTGTTCAAATAATGATTGACACTGCAATATTTCGTGAATATAATATAATTAAACGAATGTCGACAATCGACAGACTAGTCCAATTTACTTATATGAATAAATGTCGGTTCAATTCTAATATCCTATTAATATAGTTCATTAAGAAGTATCTCCATATAACGTCGACAAATTAGTAAGCGTTTTCATAAAAGCAGTAAAAAGAACGATGGGGGAGGGATCATCTGTGTTGGCATTTCCTATTTCTGAATTTCATGAACGATTGAACCAAACAAAACGCAGGATGGCTGAGGCCGGGGTTGACTTGCTGATGGTAACAGACCCGGCTAACATGAACTATTTGACAGGGTATGACGCATGGTCTTTTTATGTCCATCAAATGCTTATCGTGACCCTTGATGAAGAACAGCCGATTTGGATTGGACGCGGTCAGGATGCAAACGCAGCGCTTCATACGACATGGCTGGAGGAGAATCGTATCATTTCATACGGTGATGATTATATTCAGTCGTCTGTGAAACATCCAATGGACTTTATATGTGACGTTTTAAAACTGAATAACTATGATAAGAAGATAATAGCAGTTGAAATGGATGCATATTATTTTACGGCTAAAAATTATGTGCGGTTAACAGAAGGTCTTCCGGATGCCATCTTTAAAGACGGGACAAATATGGTTAACTGGGTGCGCATTATAAAATCTGACCGTGAAATTGCCTATCTTAAACAAGCTTCACGAATTTCGGAAAATGCTATGCAAGTTGCGTTTGATATGATTAATGAGGGTGTCAGAGAATGTGATGTTGTTGCAGAAATATCCCATGCACAAATCAGCGGCACCGAAGATTTTGGCGGAGATTACCCGTCGATTGTTCCGCTCTTGCCGACCGGGGAAAAGACATCAGCGGCTCATCTGACCTGGTCTGATGACAGATTCAGAGATGGCGACCCTGTCATAATCGAATTGGCTGGTGTGTACCGCCGTTACCATTCACCGCTTGCACGGACAGCTGTGATAGGCCGCCCGTCAGAGGATATGCAGTACGTTTCGGATGTCGTCCTGGATGGCATCAATACAACACTTAATGCGGTCCGCCCCGGCATAACATGCGGAGAGCTTGAAGGGGTCTGGCGCAGTGTGATTGAAAAAAGCGGCATTCGAAAGGAGTCGAGGATGGGTTATTCGGTAGGGCTTAATTATCCGCCTGACTGGGGTGAGCATACAGCGAGCCTTAGACCTGAAGACCAGACAGTTTTGGAACCGAACATGACCTTTCATCTGATTCCGGGCATCTGGATGGAAAAAATGGGTGTGGAGATCAGTGAATCATTCCGTGTGACTGAAACAGGCTGCGAAGTTCTTGCCGAATTTCCGCGTGAACTCATGATCAAACCGAACATTCGGCTGGCATGATACTTTGGGCTTAAGGAGATTGATTATGATTTTTGGCTTTTACCTGTCTGGCCCTTTTTAAAATAGCCGTACCAGCTGGCGCGTGGTACGGCTATTTGTCGTTGTATTATTTTTTCTCCCATGATTCAGGATTAACCAGATTGGGCGGCTTCTCATCGTTTATGCCGGCTTCAAGGTTTTGGGCGGCAAGCTCTGACATGGCAAGCTCGGTTTCATGTGTGGACGAGCCCATGTGCGGGGTTGTGACCACATTATTCATTTTTAAGAGCGGGTTATCCGGCTCAACCGGCTCCCTCGCAAATACATCAAGACCGGCTGCGGTGATGTCCCCATTTTCGAGTGCTTCAATCAGATCTTTCTCCACAATGGTTTTGCCGCGCGATCCGTTAATGAAAATAGCCGATTGTTTCATCAGCTGAAATTCCCGTTTTCCGATCATACCTTCCGTTTCCTTTGTCAGCGGGGTGATCATACAGACAAAATCGGATTCCTGCAGCAGCTCATCAAGATTGCGATAGCCTGCGGAATAAGCTTCTTCAGCATCCGGCTTCCGACTTCGGCTGTGATATAAAATATCCATGTCAAAGCCAAAATGTCCCCGCTGGGCAATGGCTTTTCCGATTCGTCCCATGCCGATGATGCCGAGTGTTTTGTGATGAATATTAATGCCATAGTGTTCTTCTCCGATTGCTTCAGCCTGCCAATGACCATTTTTGACAAAGTTGTCCAGTTCCGGAATGCGTCTGGCAGTTGCTGTAAGTATGCTGAACACGGCGTCTGCCACTGTGTCAGTGAGGATTCCCGGTGTGTTGGTTCCCATAACTTTCCGTTTTGTCATTTCATTCAATTCCAGGTTGTTGTATCCGACCGAGACATTGCTGATGACTTTCAGATTCGGAGCGTTATCAAGCAATTCACGGTCAACAGGCGTTTCTAGTCCGATAATTCCTTCTGCCTCACTGAGATGTTCCAAAAATTCAGGATCCTTTTTGGTGTCGATGTTTTTGAAAAAACCGACATCATATTTTTCTTTCAGATCATCCAGAACCGGCTGTTCTACCCGGTTGTATGCCACAATTTTCTTCTTCAAATCAAACCCTCCATTTCAAGCTGTCTTATATAGTCTCTTTCTTTTAAAATAGACGCAAATTAACTTAGAGTCAATTAATTTCAAATTATCAAAATTTTGGTTGACAATGATAAACGTCTAAATTATGATAATGGTAAGATGTTTTTTGTCGACAATCGACATAGAGCAATAAGATATTTACAGAAAGGAGCATTTGGTTTTGCAGCCTAATAGTGCTATTATGCAAAAACCATTAAGTGAGCTGATTGCTGATGAACTGAAGCAGAAGATCTGGAATGAAGAAATTCAGCTTGGTGAACGGCTGCTGGAAACAGATCTGGCGGAAAGTTATGATGTCAGCCGCAGCACAATCAGGGAAGCTCTGAAGATCCTTGAAAGTGAAGAGCTCGTTGTCAGCCAAGCACGAAAAGGAACTTACGTAGCTGATTTCACCAATCAAGATATTAATGAAATGATTGAATTGCGGACGCTTCTCGAATCACATGCCTTTACGCAAGCGATAAACCGCCTTGAATCGCATCATACGAAGGATTTGGAAGCAATCGTAGACGAGATGAAACAAAAGGCAGATGAAAAAGACTGGAACGGCTTATTTGATTTGGATATGAAGTTTCATAGTTATGTAGTCGGTTTATGCGGGAATACAAGAATCATAAAGATATATGATTCACTTCAGGTGCAAATCAGAACATTTCTGATGCATCTTGACAGGTACTACTCAAGCACACAGGCATTTTATAATGAGCACAAACAATTGCTGGAAGCATTAGTCTCGAATGACGTGCATATTGTGAATGATAGAGTCAGAGAGCATATCGAATATGTCGAGACTAAACTGCTTGGGCAAAGTAGTGATATAGAATTTAAGGAGGTATGACAAATGAGTAAAAAATTTGCTAATGTCAAAACCAATCTGCCGGGACCAAAGGCCAAAGAAATTCTCGACCGCAGACATAACATTGTGCCCGGTGGTGTCAGCTATGGTGTGCCGACATTTGTGGATACGGCGAAGGGTGCACTCCTGAAAGACGTTGACGGGAATCAGTTCATTGATTTTGCAGGTGCAATCGGTGTCAATAATGTTGGGCATAGCCATGATAATGTTGTAAGCGCTTTACAAGATCAGGCTGAAAAGTATATTCATACAGGTTTCAATGTCATGATGTACGACCCGTATATTGAATTTGCGGAGAAACTGGCAGAACTTGCGCCAGGCAGTTTTGACAAGAAGGTCATGTTTCTGAACAGCGGGGCAGAAGCTAACGAAAACGCGATTAAAGTTGCGCGTAAATATACGGAACGTCAGGCTGTCGTTTCATTTACCGGTGGCTTTCATGGACGCACATTGATGACAATGTCAATGACAGCTAAAGTGAAGCCATACAAATTTGAATATGGTCCGTTTGCTCCGGAAGTATATCATGCGCCGTTTCCGTATAATTATCGCCGGCCGGAGTCAATGAGTGAAGATGCCTATGCAGATTATTTATTGAAACAAGTAGAAGATTTCTTCATTACAGAAGTTGATCCGAGTCAGGTGGCCGCCTTCATAATGGAGCCTGTACAGGGCGAGAGCGGTTTTATCATTCCAAATAAAAAGTTCGTCCAAGGGGTATATGAATTGTGCAAACAGCATGGCATCCTGTTTATTGCTGATGAAATCCAGACAGGGTTTGGCCGGACCGGCAAGTATTTTGCAATGGAGCACTTCGGTGTTGAACCTGATCTGGTTACTGTTTCCAAATCGATGGCTGCCGGGCTGCCGATCAGCGGTGTCATTGGACGCCAGGAAGTAATGGATGGTACAGGAGCCGGTGAATTGGGCGGCACATACTGCGGAAGTCCACTTGGCTGCCGTGCAGGCTTGGCAGTGCTGGAAGTCATGGAAGAAGAAAACTTGAATGGTCGCGGCGCTGCAATTGGCCAAAAGGTCATGGAAAAATTCAGCACCATGTATGACCGGTTTGACGCGATTGGTGATTATCGCGGACTTGGCGCTATGTGTGCGCTTGAGTTTGTCAAAGACCGAAGCAGTAAAGAACCGGATAAAGAGATGGCACCCCAGGTATTGAAAGAGGCACGTGAACGTGGGCTGATTGCGCTGAAAGCAGGTGTTTATGATAATGTCGTTCGTTTGTTGATGCCGCTTGTGATTACCGATGAGCAGCTTGAGGAAGGACTTGATATTCTGGAAGAGGCGATTGAAGCGGCAACAGCAAGTGTGAAGGTTTAAGCAATCGAAATTAAGGCTAGAGTTCTCTAAACGGGCTGGTACAAAATCTTAAGCAATTCGGGGAAAACCATTTGCCAGCCAATTTACTGAAAATACAGGAGGGACGCAGTTATGGCAGTACAAACAAAAAATTATTCAATGTACATTAATGGTGAGTGGTCAGGCAGTGAGCTTGATACAATGGACGTTGTGAATCCGTCAAATGGTGAAGTAATCGGGACCGTGCCATACGGCGGTGAAAACGAAGCAGAACAGGCTGTTGATGCGGCTTATGAGGCGTTTCAGTCATGGTCTGAACTGACGGCATACGACAGGGCCGGATACCTGGAAAAACTGAATCAGCTGATGCTTGATAATCAGGAAGAAATGGCTGAAATAATGACGCTGGAAATGGGCAAACCGATAAACGAATCGAGAGGGGAAGTTAAGTACGCTGCTTCATTCCTTAAATGGTTTGCCGAAGAAGGGAAACGCATTTACGGTGAAACGATCCCTACCCACGCAGCCGGCAAGCGTCTGCAAGTGTGGAAAAAGCCAGTCGGTGTTGTGACCGCTATTACACCATGGAATTTCCCGGCAGCTATGCTGACACGTAAGATGGGGCCGGCTCTTGCATCAGGTTGCACATTTATTATGAAACCATCCAGCGACAGTCCGCTGACAGCCGTTAAACTGATGGAACTTGTTGAAGAAGCCGGATTTCCAAAAGGCGTCGTCAACCTTCTAACAGGCTCATCATCCAAAATCGCCAAAGTATCTATGGAAAACAAGAAAGTCCGCAAAGTAACATTTACAGGCTCTACAGAGGTTGGCAAAACGTTAATTCGTCAGAGTGCCGACCAGGTGAAAAAATTATCGCTTGAACTTGGCGGGCATGCACCACTGGTCGTCCTTGATGATGCGGACATTGATCAGGCAGTAGAGGGAACAGTCGCTTCCAAGTTCCGCAATTCCGGCCAGACATGCATTTGCGCCAACCGGGTGTATGTTCAGGAAGGCATTTACGATGAGTTTGTCGAAAAGCTGACAGCAGCTGTTAAGGAGTTAAAAGTCGGCGATGGCATGGACGAATCCAATCAAATTGGCCCATTAATTAATCAGGATGGTCTCGATAAGGTGAAACGCCATGTTGATGATGCCGTTTCAAAAGGGGCACAAGTGGAAGTCGGCGGTGAAACTGTAACTGAATATGAAGGCCTCTTTTATCAGCCGACTGTCATCAAAGATGTGAATCAATCAATGGTTGTCATGCAGGAAGAAACGTTCGGCCCTGTCACACCTGTTGAGAAAATCACATCAGATGAGGAAGCGGTCAAAGTAGCTAATGACACACCATTTGGTCTGGCAGCATACGTCTTTACGGAAAATGTCTCCAGAGGCACACAGCTGATTGAAAAGCTCGATTTTGGCATTGTTGGCTGGAATAATGGTGCGCCATCTGCTGCACAGGTGCCATTCGGCGGCATGAAAGAAAGCGGTATTGGTCGTGAAGGTGGTCATGAAGGCATTGAAGAATTTGTTGAGTCACAATATGTATCAATTGGCATGAAATAAGACCTCAGAAAGGATGGGTGTCTGATGAAAGAAGTCATCCAAACGCTGAATGCACCTCAACCGGGAGGACCGTATTCACAAGGCGTTAAAACCGAATCGTTCATCTTCGTCTCCGGACAGGATGGCATCAAGCCGAGTGGTGAGTCTGTAGGGGCATCGATTGCTGCTCAAACTACTGCGGCCCTTCGGAATATCAAACATATACTGGCGGAAGCTGATGCTGATTTATCAAGTATGGTATATGTGACATGCCATTTGACCGATTTGAATGATGAAACAGTCCGCGAATTCAATGAAGCCTATGAATCTTATTTCAAAAATGTTGACGTAAAGCCTGCCAGGATTACGATCGGAAGCCAGTTATTGGAAACAGATGTTGAAATAACGGCAATTGCCGCAGTGGAGCGGTGAATTTTATAGTAGCTTTTTTCTCAAGGATTGTTTTTTTTACAAAAAATCCATAAACTGCGATGCACTTGCTGTGACTCCGCTCCGGAAATACACTACAGCTTTCCGCGGGCGGCAGTCAATTCCTGCGGGAAAAGCAATGGCTGAAGAATCCCGCAGGACAAGGAATACTGCGACAGCGACACATCTTCGTGAGAAAAAGTGTTTTTCTTTTTCGAGGAAGCTGAAGCGTTGCCCTAAGGTGAGCGACTGCCCGGAGCGGAAATCAACCCTGTCGCAGTTTATATCAATTATGATGATTACAGAGCAACAAAATTTATGAAAAAAGCTTTAATGTAAATACCAGCTTAAAGAGATAGAGTGGCGGAATCGGCTTTAATGCCGATTCTATCTTCTTAAAACAGGGAGGGGGTCAGATTGACGTCCAGCGCTATCAAATCAGCGGCAAAACATATGCAGGATCAACTGTCACAATGGCGTCAGCATTTGCACCGCCATCCGGAATTAAGTTTTCAGGAAGTTGAAACGGCACGATTTATTGCAAAAAATCTTGAACAGATACCTGGTATGAACGTGACTACGGGAGTCGGCTTTCCAACAGCAATAATGGGAACGATTTCATCAGGTTCCGGTCCGACCGTCGTTATCAGGGCAGATATGGATGCCTTGCCGATACAGGAAGAAAATGAATGTAGTTATAAATCGATGAACAACGGGATTATGCATGCGTGCGGTCATGATGCACATTCAACGATTGGATTGGGGACTGCCAGTTTAATAGGTAATTTGTTTGAACAAGGCGAGTTGGAGGGGACGGTTAAATTTCTTTTTCAACCGGCGGAAGAGATGGCAGATCAATACGGGTCAACAGGGGCACCGTACATGATCAAAGCCGGTGCTTTGGAAGAGGCTGATTGGGCACTTGCTTTGCACATGAGTCCGGAAGATGAGCCGGGTCAGGTGAAAGTTCATGACGGGTACAGCATGGCCAATGTTGATGTGTTTGAAGCTGTGGTCACTGGCAGCGGCGGTCACGGTGCATATCCGCACCTGGGCAAAGATCCTGTCTGGATGCTCGGCCCGGTGCTTCAGGCCTTGCATGGAATAGTGGCACGCCGCGTATCACCGCTCGAATCAGCTGTTATAAGTGTGGGCAGTATTCAAAGCGGGTCAGCAAGCAATGTGATTCCCTCAGAAGTACATGTGACAGGGACAATTCGCAGCTATCATCCGGATACGCGTGAATTACTGCACAATGAACTGGAAAAAGCATTTTCATTAGTCCGGCCGCTTGATGGGGACTATCAATTAACTATCAAGCCTGAAGATCCTGCCCTTTATAATGATGCGGGTGTAAATCATATCATCAGGCAAACCATCAGTGAATTATATCCTGATTTTCACATGCTTGATACACCATTTGGATTGGGCGGCGAGGATTTTGCCCATATGACTCAAGAAGTTCCTGGTGCCATGTTTTTCCTTGGGTGTGCTGTTGGCGATGACGCGGTTCGCGATTTGCACACACCGCATTTTGATATTGATGAAAACGTGTTGCCTATCGGGGCAGCAATTCTGGCAGAGTCAGCCCGGCGTCTTTTAAGTAATCAATGACTTCGCGCAGTTATACTGCTATTTCGCGCGATCTCACAGCCAATTCGCGCGGTTACCATAAGAATTCGTGCGATCCCATGACAAATTCGCGCAGAAGCACCTATATCCAGAAGGCAATTAACTGCCCTCATGACTTCAAAAAGGGGGGATAGAATGACAGCGAAACAAGTTACTCAGCAGGATGTATGGGCGGCTAAACAGCGCATAGCACCGATTGTTTCTAAATCGCCGTTAATTTACTCTGATCAACTATCCGACTATGCAGGGATTCCGGTTCATTTAAAACTGGAAAATCTTAATGTCAGTCATTCGTTTAAAATCAGGGGAGCAGCCAATAAGATTCTCAGTTTATCACCTGAAGAGCAAGAGCGTGGTGTGACAACATTTTCAACTGGCAATTTCGGGATGAGTGTTGCGTATGTTGCCGGACAGCTCGGTATTGATGCCATCATTTGCATTTCTAATCGCGTGCCCAAAGCAAAAGTGGAAGCATTAAAAAGCTCAGGAGCACAGATCGAAATTCATGGTGTTTCTCAGGATGATGCCGAAAAGCGCAGTTATCAGCTTGAAAAAGAGCATGGGCTGACAGTGGTCCACCCATTTGACGATGCGCATATCATTGCCGGTCAAGGCACAATTGGACTGGAGTTACTGGAAGATTTGCCTGATGTGGATACGGTAATCGGCGGCTTATCGGGCGGCGGACTGCATTCAGGTCTCGGTGTGGCACTGAAATCGGCTGCGTCAGGGATTAAAGTTCTTGGCGCCTCAACTGAAAAAGGTCCCGCAATGTATGAAAGTATTCAAAAAGGCAAGCCGGTTGTGATAGAAGAGCAGGATACACTTGCTGATAGTCTCCTTGGCGGTGTCGGATTGGAAAATAAATACACTTTCAATATGGTACAGCAATATGTTGATGACATCCAGCTGCTTAACGAAGCGGAGATTGGCGTGGGGATGGCTTTCATGCTTGATAAACATCGAATGATGGTGGAAGGTGCAGCAGCCTCAGGCATCGGTGCCATTCTGAATAACCGCTTCAGTCTTGGTTCCAGAGCTGTCGTCGTTATCAGTGGGTCAAGTGTTGATACGGAAACAATCATGAATGTGATGGAAAAATATGGTGATGCAATCCCGGAATTTAAATACTAGAGGGAGGTTTTACAGTGAGTAAGATGTTATACAATGACCAGATTATGGAGCGGGACAACAATATTAACATTGAGGACCGCGCTTATCAGTTTGGTGATGGGGTGTATGAAGTCATTGGTGTTTATGACGGCACCCCGCTGATGATGGATGAACATATGGAGCGGCTGGAAAGAAGTGCCCGGGAATTGCGGTTGAATCTGCCTCTTCCGGTCAGCGAAATCAAAAATAACCTTGAGAAGCTGGTGGATGTTAATGAACTTGAAGAAGGCATTATTTATATGCAAGTGTCCCGTGGTATCGCGTCGCGTGAACATGCGTTTCCTGAACCCGGCACTCAGGCTGTCACAATTGCTTATACACGTGAAGAAACCCGGCAATCAGACCTTGAAGATAAAGGCGGCACCGCAGTACTGACAGAAGATATCCGCTGGCTGCGCTGTGATATTAAAACACTCAACCTGCTCCCGAACGTGATGGCGAAACAAAAAGCAGTGGAAAATAATTCGGTTGAAGCGATTCTCCATCGTGGTGATATTGTAACAGAAGCGAGCGCATCGAATGTTTTTATTGTCAAAAACGGTGAGCTCTATACACACCCGGCTGATAATTATATTTTAAATGGTATTACACGCAAATCAATCATCCAATTATGTAATGAGCTGAATATTAAAGTGAATGAACAGACCTATACGGTCGATGAGCTCCTTAGTGCTGATGAAGTTTTCATTTCTGCAACAAAACAGGATATTATTCCGATTTTGAAAGTTGACGACCAAATGATAGGTGATGGCAAGCCCGGTAAGATTACTCACAAGATTTTAAAATCGTTCCGTTCACTTTATCAAAAAGAAATTAGAAATAAAGCTTAAAAAGTGTGCTTGTCACTGCCGTTAAACTTCATATCATATCGCGTCTCATGATGCGTAGGGGGGAAAAGTTTTGGCACATCCATCAACTATAACGGCGCATGGACCAACTGTAGCGGAAGTCGACCTTGAGGCATTTAAGGAAAACGTCAGGACATTTAAAAGGTTGGTTGGAAATAGTAGGCTCATGGCTGTTATTAAAACAAATGCCTATGGACACGGTGTTGTTCCTTCCGGTGAGGCAGCTGTACGGGCCGGTGCTGATTGCCTTGGTGTGACAATGGTCGAGGAAGGTGCACAGCTCAGGGCGGCTGGAATTGATGTGCCCATTCATATTTTAAGTTCAATTATGAGCTGGCAGGCAGCGGATCTTGTCGCCTATGATCTTACTGCGTCCGTCTCCTCCCTTGACTTGGCACATGCCCTGAATAGAGAAGCCGTCCGGCAAAATAAGGCGGCCTCCGTTCACTTGAAAATCGATACCGGTCTCCACCGGTTCGGCATCCAGCCTGAAGAAGCTCTTGATTTTTGCCGGGCTTCATACGAATTACCCGGTCTGGAATGGGAAGGGATTTATACCCATTTTTCCAGCGCTGATGAAGGTGAATGGAACACAACTGAAAAGCAATATGCATCATTTATGAATACAATCGCGACGCTGAAGAAAGACGGATACTATTTTCCGGTGCGTCACGCCGGGGCATCCACGATTGCTATCGAGCGGAGGGATATGTATTTGGATATGGTCAGATGCGGTATTGCTTTGTTTGGCTACCCGCCTGAAGAACGGCAAGACAGCATGATTTCATTGAAACCGGTGATGGGGCTGAAGTCACGTCTTCTGCATGTGCATGAACTTCCTCCCGGTTCGCCCGTTGGATATGGCGGCAGTTATGTTACATCAGACTATGAAAAAATAGCAGTCGTGCCTATCGGGCATGGCGATGGATACCACCGGGCTTTGTCCAACAATGGGCAAATGCTTGTACGCGGCCAGCGTGCTGAAATAATTGGGGAGGTATCACTGGACCAGACGCTGATCAATGTGACCGGCATACCGGGTGTGAGTGCGGGTGATGAGGTTGTTTTAATGGGTGAGCAGCAAGGTGATTATATTTCCGGACGTGAAATAGCCGGCTGGATGGATAGTATCGTTGATGAAGTACTGTCAGGCTTAAAAGAACGGGTTGAAAGAATCTATAAATAAAGATATAATAATTAAAATCAGAATATTTTAATAAAAATGAAAAGAGGGGTTAGGTGATGGACTTCTTATCAGTCGTACCGCCGATTGTTGCGGTTGTTTTGGCTATTGTGACCAAGCGTGTATTGCTGTCACTCTTTATCAGTATATGGGTCGGCGGGCTGATTGCAGCAGGCGGCAACCCGTTTGAAGCAGTCAGTGTCACATTTACTTGGATAAAAGATGTCATGATTGATCCGTGGAATGCACGTTTCCTTGTGATGACTGCATTACTCGGGTGTGGTGCTGCATTCATGTTTAAAACCGGTGGGTCACAAGGGCTGATTAACGTTTTGGAGAGTAGATTAACCACTGGAAAACGCGTGCAGTTTTTATCTTACTTCTTAGGGCTTATCATCTTTTTTAATGACTATGTAAATTCTGTGATTGTTGGCAATGCTTCAAAAGACATTGCTGCCAAGCATAAAATTTCAAGGGAAAAATTATCTTATGTACTTGATTCAACAGCTGCACCGATTGCCACCATCGGCCCTGTTTCCGACTGGATCGGCTTTCAGGTATCATTGATCGCGGGCGCTTTTGGCAGCCTTGCGATTGTCGGGCTGGAACCATATTTTGCTTTTCTCCAATCGATTCCGTGGAACTTTTATGCGATTTTATGTTTGCTGGCGGTTCCAATGATTATTGCGGGTAAGGATTTCGGACCGATGGCAAAAGCAGAGGAACGTGCCAAAGAAACAGGCAAACTGATTCCAGAGGGGTCCACGCCACTGTCTTCAGTCGGAGAAGACCTTGGGGAACCACATAAAAAAGATGCGAGTGTCTGGAACTTTATCTTGCCGCTTGTTGCGCTTATTTCAGTAAGTATGTGGGCTTTATGGTATGTTGGCGGCGGTGCAGAAGGCAATTCAATCATGGATGCGCTTGCTGAAACGGATGTTTCCGTGGCGCTGACATGGGGTGCTTTTGCCATGACAGGTGTCGGGCTCATTATGGGGCTTATCCAGGGCATGAGTCTTCGGGATTGCGAAGATACCCTGCTTGGAGGGATCAGAACGATGCTTCCGGCGCTGATTATTATTCTGCTTGCCTGGTCAATCGGTACCGTCACCTCAGAACTTGGAACAGCTGAATTTGTCGTCTCCGCAACAGAAGGGTGGATGACAGCGGCTCTCTTGCCATTTTTGATTTTTATCATTGCAATGTTTATTTCATTTGCGACAGGTACTTCGTGGGGTACGATGTCGATTTTGACTCCAATTGCTATTCCATTGGCGTTTAACTTTGGCGGTGAAGAACTGATTCCGATTGTTATCGGTGCTATTTTCGCAGGTGCTATATTCGGGGATCATGTTTCGCCAATATCCGATACGACAGTTATGGCATCTATTTTTGCTGAATCTGATCACATTGCCCATGTTAATACACAAGCACCTTACGCACTTGTTCCGGCAAGTATTGCAGGTGTGATGTATTTGTTGTATTCCGTAGTCGGAAGCAGTATCGTGCTCTTAATCGCCGGTATTGTTGCCCAGTTCTTCATTTTGCGTTACTTGGGCAACCGGCATGCTAAAAAACATAATAATAGTGAACACAAAATTGCCTAGAAGCTTAGCACGGCAATCAGGGAGCTCGAACGTGAGCTTAGCGGTGAGCTGAAGTTATTGAAAAGGCAACGTGAGTGTGAGTATGTCTCTCGAAGCCGGAAATGAGTTTTTGAATGGCAAAAAGACATCGAGAGTGACTCTCGAGTCCATTTCAATGGGAATGTAACATCGAAACGTCCTCGAGAGCGGTTATCGAGTCCAATTCATGGCGCGAGCAGTATCAAAAAAGCCTCGAGAGCAATTCTCGAGGCCAAACTGCACTGTAAATCCATCGAAAAGGACTTAAGAACATGTCTTAACATCAGTGAGAGCAGTCGTCCCCAGTTACTAAAACAACTTTTAAGCTCAGCCAGTCTTGTCCTAACGGGGGAGGGCTGGTTTTTTGTTGCAGACGGCGCAATTTTGTATAATAGATATGTGACCGTAAGAATTTGAATTGGAGGGTACGTTATGATTGAGCATCTGCAAGATACAGTTACGTTAAATAATGGCGTCAAAATGCCAGGGTTTGGGTTGGGCGTCTATAAAGTTGATGAAGAAGTTGCCGTTGATTCGGTGAAAGCAGCTTTAGAGAATGGCTATCGAAGCATTGATACGGCATCATTTTATAACAATGAAAAAGGCGTCGGAAAAGGCATCAGAGAATCTGGTGTTCCGAGAGAAGAAATTTTTATTACATCAAAAGTGTGGAACGATGAACAAGGCTATGAGGAGACGCTTGAAGCATTTGAGCGGAGCCTTGAAAAACTTGGCTTGGATTATCTTGATTTATACCTGATCCATTGGCCAGTCAAAGGGAAGTATCAAGATACATGGAAAGCAATGGAAAAATTATATAATGAAGGAAAAGTCCGCGCAATTGGTGTCAGTAATTTTCATGTTCATCATTTGCAGGATTTAATGTCTAATAGCAAGGTAAAACCTGTTGTTGATCAAGTGGAGTACCATCCACATTTGTCTCAGGAGAAATTGAGAGCATTTTGCGAGGAAGCTGATATCAAGCTTGAAGCGTGGTCCCCGCTGAAAAAAGGCAGGTTGTTCGATGAACCGGTGATTTCAGAGCTTGCTGATAAATACGGCAAAACGTCTGCACAAATCATTTTGCGCTGGGATGTGCAAAATAACGTTATAACGATACCAAAATCAACGCATGCACATCGGATAAAGGAAAATGCTGATATTTTTGATTTCACCCTGACAGATGAGGAAGTGACGCGGATTAGCAGTCTGAATAAGGACGACCGGACAGGCAAGAATCCGGATAGTTTTGACGAGTAATCACCTCAGGGCTTATGGTTCTCTTACAAACAGCCTGATTTCAACTGCATGTTACACATTCGAGGATGCTGGTCTTAAGTATTCGCGACATACATGAAACTGCAAATGACTCCTTTCACCTTATTTAGGTAGAGGGAGTCTTTTTCATGTTCAGGCAAGGAGGCTAGCCGTAACTAACTGATAAGCTTCCGGTTTTTTGCTGTTTTTGCGGCCATTTCTTCAAATGACTATTTTTTCTTTAGGAAACCTTCATAACAATTTTAGTTTTCGCAAATATTCATTGTGTATTTAAATTCTATTCGACACGTTTTATAATGTTAGAAGTGCGCTTTTGACTAATTATTTTTCAGAATATTATCTAAAGGATGATTGAGAGGAGAATTTGATGGAGAAGCAAAGAAAGGGCGTCTTTCAGCGGTTTTTGGACGGCGTTGAATTTATTGGTAATAAACTGCCGCATCCAATTACATTGTTTGCCATTTTAGCAGGAATTGTACTCATTTTGTCCGCTGCTTTGCAGCCTCTGGGCATTAGTGTGGAACATCCTGGTGAAGATGGCGAAATGGTTGAAATTAACAACCTGTTAAATGCTGAAGGTCTGAAATATATTTTTGGGAGCATGACAGATAACTTCATCGGCTTTGCGCCGCTTGGTGTTGTTCTCGTAACCATGCTCGGTATTGGTGTCGCAGAACGTACCGGGTTGATCAGTGCGTTATTGCGTGGGTTTGTATTATCCATACCTAGACGATTTATAACGGTTGGCCTTGTTTTTGCCGGTATTATGTCCAGTGTTGCATCTGACGCCGGATATGTTGTTTTGCCGCCGCTTGGCGCATTGATTTTTGCTGCGATGGGCAGACATCCATTGGCTGGTCTGGCAGCTGCGTTTGCCGGTGTATCGGCAGGGTTCAGTGCCAATCTGGTGCTGTCCGGTACAGACGTGATGCTTGGTGAGCTGACGATTGCTGCTGCTTCAACAATTGACCCGGCATATGCGGAAACTATGAATATTGCCATGAACTGGTTTTTCATAGCTGCTTCGGTATTTGTCCTGACATTTTTGGGTAGCTGGGTAACCGAACGCGTTGTTGTACCGCGTTTAGGTACGTATAAAGGTGAAGATGGAGAAGATGATGAAGGGAACAACAATGCGCTTGAAGGACTTAAGCCTGTTGAGAAAAAAGGTTTAATCTTCTCCGGCATTTCTTTGCTTGTTGGACTTATTCTGACAGCACTGCTTATCTTGCCGGAAAATGCCCCGTTGCGCGGGACTGAAGGCAATTATATGGATCAAATCATCCAGTCGCCATTTATGAGTTCGCTGGTGCCGATTATTGCAATACTATTCTTCATACCGGGACTTGTATATGGCATGGTGACTAAAACGATCCGCAATGACAAAGACGTTGCTGCACAGATGACTGATACAATGGCATCGATGGGGATGTTCATTGTGCTCGCCTTTACAGCAGGTCAATTTGTTGCGTATTTCAATGAATCAAATATGGGTCTGGTGCTTGGTGTTTATGGTGCCGAGTTTCTCGACAGCATCAACCTGACAGGTATCCCGTTAATTTTGATGTTTGTTATTATTACAGGTTTCATTAACTTGTTTATCGGAAGTGCTTCGGCTAAATGGGCGATGATGGCTCCGATATTTGTACCGATTATGATGCAGCTTGGTTATTCACCTGAACTGACACAAATGGCTTATCGTGTTGCTGACTCAACAACAAATATCATTACACCGTTGATGACCTACTTTGCAATCATTATTGCGTTTGCCCAAAAGTATGATAAGAAAATGGGTATTGGTACTATGATTTCGGTTATGCTGCCATACTCGATATACTTCCTGGTCGGCTGGACAATTATGCTGGTTATCTGGATGCTGCTCGGCACTCCATTGGGACCGGGTTCACCGATTCAATATGGCGGATAGTTCAAAGTGAAACTTCAATCAGTGGGGGGTTCCACTGATTGTTAGTTGAACGAATCGGACATTTAGGGACAGTTAACCACTGTTTTTTCGGTGGTTTCCTGTCCCTTACATGCGGGATAAAAACCTTTCACTTCCTTTAGAGGAGGTGAAAGGTTTTTTGCTTGGTAAAATAGTGCTGTTAAACATTATCTGCCTTTATACCCTTTCCGGAAAATTTCCTGCACAGGGTGGACGGTGACGTATGCATCCGGGTCAATTTCAGAAATGATTTTTCGAAAAGGTACAATTTCGTACCGATTGATTACCAGGTAAAGAACTTCCCGTTGTGAGCGGGTGTACCCGCCTTGTCCGTCCAATATCGTAATGCCCCGTGCCATCCGATTGGTGACAGCTTCCAAAACTTCGCCGGGTGATGTGGAGATAATCAGGACAGCTGTCCGCTCATTGGCGCCTTCAACGACAACATCGATAATTTTTGCCCCGACATAAACGGATACGAGTGTGTACATAGCACGTTCCTGGCCGATAACAAATGCCGAGCCTGCAATCACGGCAATATCAATGATCAGCATCCCTTTACCAATTGTCCAGCCGAATGCTTGGTTGGCGAGTCTTGCTAAAATGGCTGATCCTCCCGATGTTCCGCCTGCCCGAAAAATCATGCCAAGGCCCAATCCGACGCAAAGGCCGGCGAATAATGCCGCCAGCAGCGTATCATCATTAATGTCGTTTCCCCAAGCAACTGTAACATGCAAGAAAAGTGATGAAAAAATAATAGCGATAATCGTATAGATGGTGACCCGTCTAGCAAAAAATTTATAACCAAAAGCAACAAGTGCCGTATTCAACACAAAGTTAACAATACCCGGCGACCAATCAAACAGATAGTGGAAGACAATCGTTATACCAATTACACCGCCCTCCGATAAACGGTTTGGAATGGCAAAATAATTGACGCCTATTGCAAATATGAATGAGCCGGCAATAATCAAAAGTATGTCCCGTATTGCATTGTTCAAGCGGACCCCTCCTTTGCAGATTCAGAAATAGTTGTTGTCTATTATAACGAAATCGTCCCGCTTTGAGAAATGAATGAGGGTTAACTTGAAAAAAGCATTTCAGTGGTTCGCGCAATAGACTTATATATCGCGCCCGAAAGTTGATTCAAATTGCGGAATACACGCATTTTATCCCGCATGTAACTGGCAGTAAGAACCCCACCTTAAATGTTCGAGTATACGATGAAGGTTAGGTGGGGGTCAACTGCCAGTAAATGTCCGATTCGTTCATCTAACAATCAGTGGGGGGAAGAAAGAAAACCTCCACTGATTGAAGATTCACTTTATGAAAATGCGGGAACGTTATAGTGCAGCATCTAAAAAAATAACCGGACAGTTAATCTGCCCGGTTTTGTAAGATGGAAAGCAATTATTTAGCTTCATTAAAGGTAATGACGCGTCCCCACAGGTCCTTAGTTCCCCAAATGCCGCGACGCAGAGCTTCCAGCTGAACAATCTGGCTGTGATCGACAAATACGTTCACTTCAGGGCCATAGTTTTTGATATACCATTCAAAAACATCAGGGTCCGCTGCTTCGAACATAACGTTTTCGGTGCCGAGCTCACGGGCGAACTGTGTGGCAATTTCTGTCCGCCAGTCATTGACGCTTTCAGTGATGCCTTCTGATTCAATCATCAACATATAAGCACCCGCTTCAAGACAGCGTTTGCCGACTTCAATCGCTTGTGAAGGATCGGTGATGCCTTCAGCTTCATTTTGTTCCGCAGTGTTGGTTCCACCGGCTCCGAATTGGACACCGATTTCCGGCTTGGCGAGAAGTCCTTTATTCTGTACCTTTTTAACCAGACGTACAATGTCATCGGTCGGCATGGTGATGAACCCGGTTGAAATTTCAATAATATCAAAACCGAGACGTTTACACTCATCAAGGTAATGGTCGACCGCTTCCGGCCCTTGGGTCAGAACGGTTTCCATAAAACCGCCTGTAGATACTTTCACATCATATTCATGGGCAAGGTCAAGCAATTCCCGCAGTTTATCTTCCGGATACAGGGTAAATGCACCGCCTGAAAACTTCAAGATGTCAACATAATCGCCCATTGTTTCCATAATATCGCGGAGGTAATTGGTACCCATAACGGTATAGTATGGGCCGCGGATTTCAGTCAGTCCTTTGTTGCGCGGTTTTTCCTGGCGGCTGTTCATACGGATTTTTTGGAAAGCTCTTTGGTTACTCATATGATTCATCCTCCTCAGGTTTAATTTGACCAAGCAATTCCGTTAACTCGCTAACTTTCACATTTTCCAGATTTTTGATCGTATCGGCAATTTTACCGGCCAGTGTATTGTCGATGTCACGCGTCAGTCCATTGTATTTTTCCATCAGGACATCCCAGCTGGCAGGCTGTGTTTTGAATCCCTGATAATCGCGTTTTTCGACTTCAAAAATCTGTCCGTCGTTTGTTTCCAGTTCGATTCGGCACGCCATTTCATCCGGAAACCGGCTGCTGTAACTGTCATCAGGTCTGATATCAACTTTTTGCAGCAGTTCCTGAATATCCTCTCGTACGATGCGATCAGGATCATATTGTTCCGGCATGACTTGACCATCAAGGTAAGCGGCCGCCAGCATATATGGCAGGGAATGATCGGCTTCTTCTTTGTACCGGATCAGTTTCTTGCCGCCTTCTTCACCGCCGCCGATAATGTTATAAGCAACATCAAACGTGGTGAGCCGGATTTCTTTAATGTCTTTCGGTTTTATATTTTCACGGTCCCGAAGCTCAAGCAGTCCTTCAATGGATGATTGTGAGTGAATTTCAGCATTGAAGCGCTTGATGATGGTATCGGTGACGCGTTCAAGGTCTTCTGTTTCCCAATCGATTGTGAATTCGCCTGCAATCGAATCCATTAAGCCTTTATTCCCTTCAAAAACTTCCCGCGGTCCGGTGATGCCATATTTGGCAAGCATGCTTGCGTGCACAGCACCCATTGCCGTATTCGGGTAGGCGAGCCCTTTCCAGTTTGACAATTCACCGGTTCGGGTTACTCTGAGTGAATTGTAGCCTGTCGCGGCAATTGCGATGGCATTGGCAATCTGGCTGTTGTTAAGCCCCATTGCTCGTGCTGCTCCGGCTGCTGCACCATATGCGCCCTGGACAGTATGGTCAAAGCCGTGTTTCCGGACCGGGGCAATATCTGACAGACGGCATTGTATCTGATAGGCAATTGCCAGTGCCAGCAAAAAATCTTTTCCACTTGTGTCGGCATACTCGGCAGCTGCGAGCACCGGTGCAATATTGTCAGATGGATGCCCGGTTTCTTCTTTTGCAAGATATGAATCATTAAAATCGAGATAACGTACAGCCGCTCCGTTGAAAAATGCTGCGTAGTCAGGTGTTGTTTTACCGCCGCCAATCAGTGTGACGACCGATTCACCGCCGAGATCCTCTGTCATTTGGCGAATATTTTTGACAGGTTCACCGTTAAGTGCACCAATTGCAACACCGATTGAATCGAGCACGCGGCCTTTCAGTGCTTCTTTTGCCTCATCGGAAAGCTTCGTCCAATCGGCATTGTGAACCCATTCTGCCAGCTGTTCGACCATTGTTCTTTCCTTAGACATGTGAATCACCTCCAAATTGATATATGGAACTTCCGCTTTAAACGGCGGTGAAAATGATAAATCATGCTCATGAACAGGAAACAACTGCTGTTCAACACCTCAGTGGCCACAAAGAGGAATCTCAAAGGAAGTATCTTATCTTCCTTCACTTATTATGATATGACATTTAGTGATAAAAATAAATAATTATAACTTGTAAAATTGATATTAAATACTTATATCATGTGATAAGTTTATGTTTTTGGGTTAGAAAGCATTCCTGTAATGATAAAAGCAAGTACTGTTTTACTGCTCTCACAAATATAATGATATTAGGATTGCAGGAGGGATTCGATGCGGAAAATAGCAGCCATCCTCGTTTTGGCCATAATCGGAGCTTTTATATTTATGCTCATTCACCAATCAGCAGATGACGAAGCAACTGAAGCAGTCACTGAATTTTATTCATATGAACAGGAAGCTGATTTCTCAGCTTCCTGGGAGATGTTTCATCCGATCATGAAAGAGAAGTTTGATAAAATTGATTATTTGCAAGACCGTGCACATGTATTTCTGAATCATTTTGGTGTGGAGACATTCAGTTTTACTGTAGGCGAGGCAACTGAAATTGAGGACTGGACGATAGAAAATGATGCGGAGGTGATTGATACGGTCTATCAAGTGCCTGTTTCTTTAGGTTTTAAAGGAAAATACGGAAATTTCAGCTTGGTGCAGAACACCTTTGCGACCAAAGTTAAGGGCGAATGGAAGATACTTTGGGACTATAAAAAGTAGAAAAGAGACTGGGATATAATTAAAACGTCCAAATCTAAAGATGAACAATACACTACTTGAGCATGAGGAGGCTCACCAGCCGCCCGCAGAGCATTTCTTTGTAGTTAAAACACTTTTGTGCCAGCCTCTTGTTTCCAGATTTTCCGGTAATGATGCGGCTGAATTGCTGCCGGCGATATCTATTCTTATTCACTTTCCACCCGATACAAATAAATTTTATAGATCGACTCATTATTTTCAAAGCTCCGTTCAAATGCAAGCTGATTTTCATCGTGATTTTCAATCGGCAATGCTGAAAGAACATAATCACCGCCCATGTCATTGAGTGCATCTGTATTGATATCCAGGTTATCGAGCGTTTTATCGCTGTTTTTTGTAAATATATAGTTTTCGCCAAGCTCAGCAACATACATATATATACGGCCGCCCCACGTATCAAAATAATTTTCCAATGAAGCATTTTTCGCAAGTTCCGGTGCAATGATTTCTCTGAATTGATGCTTATATTCCAGCGGGAAGCTGTTATTATAAGTGTCCAGTGTATAAAAGCCATTGAACTGTGCGACAGTGGGATGCATGGCGATACTTACAACGCGGTATTCAGACTGCTCCCGGCCGATATAGTCTTCAATTGATTCAAAGAGCTCTTCTGAATAAAACTCAGCATATGTCGGCTGGTTCAGTCTGTCATATTTCACTTCTTCATTCAGCCAAAATAAACTTAAGGTTTGGGCAATGAGCACAAGGATTACAAATGTTTTCCCGAATCGTATATGTTTCCATAAAATCCACAGTGCAAGAGCGAGTGCGATATACCAGATCATCGGATCGAGAAAATGAATGCGGCTGAAATTGAACGTATTGGCGATCATAAAGTTGTCTTTCACAATGCGCCAGCCTTCCCAGTACCAGAATGCATACCAGAGCGAGAGCAACACATTGGCGAGGAGCATAGCAATGAGCCATTTAGGATTTACCCGGCGGAAAGTTGCCACAACAAGAGCTATTCCAATAATCGGCAGAATGATATATGTATGGATAGCCATATCATGGGTGTGTCCGGTCAAAAAGTTCTCGAAAAACAGACTTATGGTATCGCTAAGGTTGTTATGCCCCAGATTAAGTTCTTCGCGATGGGACGTAAAGCCTTCATTGATGAACATTGAGTAAAGAACCATATAGTTTTTAATCAGATAGATGCCACTCATGGCGGCTGTTGCTGTAAAAAGTGCCCAATTGCTTTGTTTCAAGCGAACCCAGTCAACCAGCCACAGAACCCCCATCAGACCAAGAAAGAAAACAAATGTTAAAATGAAACTGGAGAAAAATGGTATTAGCATTAACGTTAGCCAATGGTACCAGGGTGTCTGCCAGCCACGGTCCCGGATGGATAGGAACAAATAAAGCGCAAGCGGCAGCCCGGCAATGGAAAGCCAGCCTGATGGCCAAAAAGGAAGCAAGGCAAACGTCAGAGCAACTCCCGTTATAATCCATTTGGAGCCTATAAACCTTCTCAAAAGTAAATACATCCCGAAAAATCCGGCAAATCTCATGATTGTCTGACCGATCGTATAGGCAGTCATCGGCTCAAACAGGACATAAAGCCATACCATGAAATCAAAAGGTGTGGCGAGCGTGCTTCGGGGGAGGCCATTGATGACATTCGGCAATTCGGTCATCGAAAAAAATTGGCCGCTTTCTGCCAGCAGTTTGTACCAAACAATATTCGAATCCAGATTATCGTGATGACGGATATGTGTATCTTCACCAAGAATGAAATACGGCGACAGATAAACGATGATAATCAGACAAGCTATCAGGATATGTTTATAATTTGAAAAAATGTTTGATACGGCTGATGACATGATCCACATCCTTTTCTTCAATACCATAATATAATGGCAGACGTACTATTTTATCGCTTTCAGCTGTTGTGAATATATCCTCCCCTGCAAACTTTCCAAACTGTTTCCCGGCATGCGAGGAATGCAGGGGGACGTAATGCGAAACGGCCATAATGCCGTTATCTTTTAAATGATTCATTAATTCATGACGATGCTCGGTTTTAATATAAAACATATGTGCATTGTGTGTGCACTCATCCGGCACATGCGGCAGCGAAATCGTTTCAATACTTTTGAGCCCGTCATAATACTTTCTCCATGTTTTCAATCTGTCGTCCATAATCTGACCGGCATGTTCAAGCTGGACCCAAAGATATGCCGCACTCAATTCGTTCAGCAGATAAGACGAACCGACGTCGCGCCAGGAATATTTATCGACCATTCCTTTGGCAAATTGTTTCCGGTTGGTTCCTTTTTCCTGCAGTATTTCAGCGCGCTCGACTGACGCCGTATGATTAATGACCAATGCGCCGCCTTCACCGCACGTGATATTTTTGGTTTCATGGAAACTGAAGGTGCTGAAATGACCGATTGTGCCCAGCTGTTTTCCGTTATATGTACTTGTCAATGCCTGGGCCGCGTCTTCAATTACCCATAAATTGTTCTTATCGGCTATTTCCATAATCGCATCCATATCACAGCCGATTCCGGCATAATGGACAACGGTAATGGCTTTCGTTTTATCGGTTACAGCTCTTTCAACGGCTGCGGGAGATATGTTCATCGTTTCAGGTTCAACATCCACAAATCGGATGTTTGCGCCTCTAAGGGCAAAAGCATTGGCTGTTGAGACAAACGTATAGGATGGCATGATGATTTCATCGCCTGGATTTGTCTCAATCAGAAGAGCGGTCATTTCCAATGCGCCTGTGCAGGAAGGGGTAAGAATCGCCTTTTCACAGCCAAGATAGTCTTCAAGCCAATTGGTGCACCTTAATCCGAATGGCCCATTGCCGGACAGCTTTTGATTGGCTATCGCTTCCTGTATTGCGGTTTCTTCTTTTCCGATATAGCATGGTTTGTTAAAGTTCAGCATTTCTTACACCTCACAATGATTGACTTGTTACGACGATGCCGGCAATTATCAAGCCAAGTCCCAAAACTTTTTGCATGGTTACAGGGTCCCCAAATAAGAAAATTGACAGCACAAACACCAGCAGAAATGAAAGACTCATAAACGGATAGGCATAGCTGATATTAAATTTGGTCATGGCGGCCATCCAGCTTAAGGCAGCAAGGAAGGCAGAGGCAAAACCGGATAAAATCCATGGGTTCAATAAAAGCTGAAAGAGAAACAAAAATTTATCCCATAGTCCGGCCGGAAGCGCCCCCACCTGATCCATCTGCCATTTCAATACAAGTTGACCGTAGACGGTGAAGATGACCGTTGAAAAAATATAATAATAGCCCATTACGTTACCTCGCCGTTCAGTTTATGGTAGACATCCACCGTGTTCTTGAGCCGGAATCCGAGGGCATAAAACAGGTTCAATGACGCAACATTGGCAGCAGAGATGGAGGTGTACAATTCATCATACCCGGACTTCAGTTGCTCCTTGCACGCCATGCTGGTGAAGGCTTTGGCGAGACCTCGGGAACGGTATTCTTCACGCATGCCTAAGAGAAGTACTTTATCCGATTCAAATCCGTAAAAGCCGGCTGTGTCGTTGTCATAGTTAAGCGCAATGATTTTCCCACTTTCGATTAAATCATTGACCCAATTCATGTACCTTGTGTCAGCCATTGAATCGGGAATGTTAAAGTCTCTGTGGAATCGACCGTGTGTGAAAACTTCCTCAGCAATTTCCAGGATTTCATCCGGATTATAATTTGTGGAAAGGCTCGTATGATCTTCATGAAAAAGTGTCAGATTGTCTTTTTTGCAGACGGGTTCAATTAAAGTATCCACATAATAAAATCCATGATCAAGCAGTGGTTTAGTGTTTTCAAGCGGGCTAATCTTGATTGTATAATGACCTTCATGCTGCTCTGTTTCCTTTAGAGCTTCTTCGTCTGTTGTCAACATCTCATAAGTGTTAATGTTAAAATTTCGCTTGTCCCAAGGGGTTTCACGTAAATGGGTCATGTTATCACCTTTCTTCATCCTTGTCTTCTGTCGTTTTTCGTATCAAATAAAGCGGTCTATTTTTCGTTTCGTTAAAAACTTTTCCGATATAGAGGCCGAGAACCCCGAAATTGAAAAAAATCAAACCGCCAATGAAATAAATTGAGACCATGACACTCGTCCAGCCCTGAACAGGCTGGTCAAGAAAGAAATAGCGTATGAACAAGTACATGCCATACACGAGTGAGCCAAGCGCCAATAAAAATCCAAATTGAATGGACAGCCGGAGCGGTTTATTTGATTGGGATATGATCGCATCTGTTGCCAGCGTGACCAGTTTTTTAAGGTTATAGGTGGTGCTTCCTTCTTTTCGGGCATTGTGCTCGACCGGGACGTTTCCTGTTGTGTAGCCCATCCATTGAATAAATAGCGGGAAAAATCGATTTTGTTCACGCATCGTGCGATATGCTTCAACGACTTTCTTTTCACTTATGCTGAAGTTGGCGATGCTGTGGTCAGATACAGACCCGCTGAAATAATCGTACACACGATAAAATAGCTGTGATGTTTTTCGTTTGAACCAGTTGTCCTGGCGTTCGGTACGATTGGCGAAGACCACTTCATAGCCTTCAATAGCTTTTTCATACAGCGTTTGTATTTCCTCGGGACGATCTTGAAGGTCACAGTCCATGACAACTGTCCAGTCGCCGGATGTATAATCCAGTCCTGCCGTGATGGCGTGATGCTGGCCAAAGTTTCGGGCAAAATCAATTCCCTTAATCCTGTCGTCCTGTTCGTGCAGTTCCTGGATCGTTTCCCATGCATTATCGGGACTTGCATCATTGACCAGGATAATTTCGAAGTCGGCTGGAATCGATTCGATTGTGGTTGCAGCACGTCTGCACAATTCTTTCAGGCAGCTTTTGCAGCCGTAGACAGGTACGACGATGGAGATCAATGGGAGACCTTTTCCCATTGATTAACATACCATTCAACAGTTTTATAAATTCCTTTTTCAAAAGGGGTAGAAGGTGTCCAGCCGAGTGCGTTTTTAATTTTGCTGTAATCCACTGAATAGCGGCGGTCATGGCCTTGCCTGTCATCAATGAACGTAATCAGTTCCTTATGACTGTATTGTCCCGGTTTTAAATGGTCAAGAATATCACAAATCATCATTGCCAGTTCGTGGTTCGTTTTTTCATTTCCGCCACCGACATTGTATTTTTCTAATGTTTTGCCGTTATGATAAATCAAATCGAGCGCCTCACAGTGGTCCGTGACATAAACCCAGTCTCGCACATTCTTCCCGTCGCCGTAAATGGGGATTGGCTGACCTTTCAGTGCATTGGCTATGATGGTCGGAATGAGTTTCTCTTCGTGCTGAGCAGGACCATAATTATTGGAACTGCTGGAGGTTACAACATTCATGCCATACGTGTGACCGAAGCTTTTGACAAGCATGTCGGCTCCGGCTTTGGATGCGCTGTAGGGATTGCGCGGATCATAAGGTTTGCGTTCGTTAAATTTTTCATCAGAATCCAAGCCTAGTGATCCATAGACTTCATCAGTAGATATTTGATGGAACCGCCGCGTATCAAGTTCATCGGCATTATTCCAAGCTTCCCGCGCTGCCTGGAGAAGAACGGCGGTGCCAAGCATATTTGATTCGATAAATGTTTTAACATCTTTTATTGAACGATCGACATGGGATTCAGCGGCAAAGTTGACGACTCCGCCAATATCGTATTCTGAAAAAATATCATTTATGAATTGTTCATCCGCAATATCACCCTCGATAAAATGATAGTTTTCATCATCAATGACTGCTTCTAAGTTCTTTTTTGAACCGGCATATGTCAGTTTATCTATCGTCATAATGTGGGTTTCGGGGTATTTCTGTCTGATATAACGGATGAAGTGCGAGGCAATGAACCCGGCACCGCCTGTCACCAGCATTGATTTATTCATTTTGAACCATCTCCAGTACAGGGTTTTTGTCGATTTTTTCCCAGTATTGTTCAGTGTGTTTACGGTCGGCAATCTCCATCAAGTATTGCCCGTAATCGGTCTTTTTCATTCTTTCGCCTTTTTGATGCAGTGATTGTTTGCTGAGATAGCCCAAATAATAAGCGATTTCTTCAAGACAGGCAATCTTGAAACCCTGGCGCTGCTCGGTGATTTTCACAAATTCCGCAGCATCGAACAAAGCTTCATGGGTACCGGCGTCCATCCAGGCAAAGCCTCTGCCCAATAGCTGCACATCAAGCTGATCGCCTTTCAGGTATTCTTTATTCAAGTCGGTAATTTCCGTTTCGCCACGCTTGGAAATTGGCAATCGTTTGGCGATTTGGACAGCACGGTAGTCGTAAATATAGAGCCCCGCTGCCGCGAAATCGGATTTTGGATCTTCCGGCTTCTCTTCCAGGGAGGTAACTTTCTGATTTTCATCGAACCCAACAACGCCAAACCGTCTCGGGTCTTTCACCCGAATGCCGAATATGGTGGCGTTCTTGTGATTTTGCAAGGCTTCCCTGAAAAGTGTGGTGAACCCCTGCCCATAGAAAATATTGTCGCCAAGGATTAACGTCACATCGTCATATCCGATAAAGTCTTCCGCTAAAATAAATGCATCCGGGATGCCGTTTGGTTCTGATTGTTCTTTAAAGTGCAAATTAATGCCAAATGCCGAACCGTCTCCAAGCATTTCCCGGAAACGCGGGAGATCTTCCGGCGTCGTGATAATCATGATATCTTTTATGCCGCCGAGCATCAGGACAGACAGCGGATAATATATCATGGGTTTATCATAGACGTTCAATAAGTGTTTGTTAACGCCGTTTGTACTTGGTGCGAGCCGTGTCCCGCTTCCTCCTGCCAGTATGATGCCTTTCATTAAAATCACTCCCTGCAAGCTTTATGATTGTTTAGCCGTGCTCACTTTTCTTATAGTTTCCTATATATACTTATTGCCGTTTTTAAAGAAAATAATCTTACAATTTAATTTCATGTTGATTACAGACTATTAAGGGCAATTGGTGCTTTGGTCCTGTGTGTGAGACTTTTTTCATTTGGTCCTTTACGTGAATTTTATTGCTCGTTAATATCTTAGTTGATGTAAACGACGACGTATTATGAAAAATGTGTGAGTGCAATGATACCGCTCCGGAAATACACTCCAGCTTTCCGCGGGCGGCTGGTGAGCCTCCTCGTGCTCGTCGCACTGCGGGGTCTCACCGATACCTTTGTTCCCGCAGGAGTCTGGAGTGTATTTCCTGCGCTAATATGGTCATTGATTGAAGCGGAGGGCAGTCGACTCCTGCGGGAAAACGGGCAGCTGAGATCTGAGCAGGAAGCGGTTTTTGCTTCCGAGGAAGCTGAAGCGTTGCCCGCGGAAAGCGACTGCCCGGAGCGGAAATCAATCCTGCTACGTAGCTGTTCCTGGATTTTTGTCAAAAACAACAACCCCTTAGAAATGAGTCTTTATTTGCAGGACTTTGCTGGCTGACAGCGAAATATAGAATGAAAGAGATCATTTCAGAGGGGGTTTTTCATTGGAAACACAAGAGGTGGTGGGAGCACCGGGGAAGAAAAAGCGAAATAAAAAAAAGATAACCTTCATCACACTTGCCGTGTTGGCAGCTATCGCTGTTCTGGCATTTATTTTTCTCAACCTTTACATCAACCGGTCAATCGCACAGGTTGAGGGGGAGATTGAATTGCCGAAGCTAAGAGATGACGTGACCATCTTAACCGATGATAACGGGGTGCCACACATCAATGCAAATAATGCGCATGACCTGTATATGGCACAGGGCTATGTTCAGGCAAACAGCAGGATGTTCCAGATGGAGATGTCACGCAGGCAGGCGTCCGGCACATTAAGCGAGGTTGTTGGCGAGGCGTCGGTCGAACAGGATAAATATTTCAGGACACTGGGTTTAAGGCGGGCAGCTGAAGCGTCATATGACATCTATTCAGACGAAAGCAAGCAAGTATTGCAATGGTTTGCTGATGGCGTTAACGCATACATCGATGAGGCGACATCATCCAACAGCTTACCCGTTGAATTTACATTGATGGGGGCAGAGCCTGAAGAATGGACACCTATTGATTCATTGACAATCGGCAAATATATGGCGTTTGATCTGGGTGGTCACTGGGAACGTCAGGCGTTCAATTATTATGCCTTGAATCAATTTCCTCAAGAAAAAGCATATGAATTATTCCCTGCCTATCCTGAGAATAAGCCGACAATTATCGAAGAAGAGGAAGTGGATGTTGCAGCAAGTTTTAAAGATGCCGTTATTCCCCACGCCTTTAATGGAAGCAATAACTGGGTCGTGAGTGGGGATAAAACCTCATCCGGCATGCCGCTCTTGGCAAATGATCCGCATCTTGGACTGGCAACACCGTCCATTTGGTATCAAATGCATTTGACATCCCCGGATACCAATGTCAGCGGGGTGATTTTTGCCGGCGTTCCCGGTATCATTCTCGGTCATAACGATTCGATTGCCTGGGGTGTCACTAATACAGGACCTGATGTGCAGCAGTTGTATGTGGAAAAGCAAAATCCTGAAGAGCCGCATGAATTTTTATATGACGGAAAATGGGAAGAGGCTGATGTGATTGATGAACCGATTGAAGTGAAAGACAGTGAAACGATCGATTATCAGGTGGTGGAAACGCGGCATGGACCGGTCATTTCGGAGTTTAGCAATGAATCTGCCGGTGGTACGGTGATGTCGCTTCGCTGGACGGCATTGGAAGCAACAACAGAACTGGAGGCGATTTTGGAAATTAATCAGGCATCAGACTGGAATGAGTTTGAGCAGGGGCTGGAAAAATTTCTTGTACCTGCGCAAAATTTTGTGTTTGCAGGAAAAGATGGGACAATTGCTTATAAAGCGAATGGCAATATCCCCATCTATGACAAAGCGGAGGATGCGCTATTGCCGTTGGAAGGTTGGAAAAAAGAAAACGAATGGGAAGGCTATATACCATTTGACGAACTTCCCACTGTCATTAATCCTGATAAAGGTTTTATCGCAACAGCCAATAATAAAATTGTCGGCGAAGAAGATTACCCATATCATATCAGCCATGTCTGGGCACAGCCATACAGATATGAACGAATTTCAGAAGTTTTGTCAGCGGGCGAGAGTTTGACCGCCGACGACATGAAAGCATTGCAAATGGACCAGACAAATTTGCAGGCACGTGAATTTGTACCGTTTTTTATGGAAGTCCTTGAGGGGCAAGATCTTACTGCAGAACAGAATGAAGCACTTAAATTACTGTCTGATTGGGATTATACAGATGAAAAGCATGCTCCCCAGCCGCTGATATTCCATCGCTGGATGAATGAAATTGAAGCGATATTATATGACGATGAATTACCGAATGAGATAATGGAATTATTTGGCGGAAAGGGTCAGACAACCGATGAACTGCTGAGAAAAGGCGATGAATCGATTTGGATTCAGGAAAATGGTGGGCTGCAAGAAGTACTGCAAACCTCACTGAACAATACGCTAAATCAGCTTAGAGATGAATATGGCAGTACGATGGATGACTGGCAGTGGGGCGCTTATCATCAAGTTCAGTTTGATCATCCGCTCTCAGAAATCAGTCCGTTCCTTGCGTTCTTTTTTAATCGCGAAAATCCAATCCCGGTAGGCGGAAGCAGTGTTACACCAATGGCGGCCAGTTATGATGCCGCATCCGGAATTGTCAATCACGGTGCGTCATGGCGTTTTGTTATGGATACAGCCGAAGCGAAAAGTTATCAGCTCGTCGCACCGGGACAGGCCGGACATTTTAGAAGTGAATGGTATCATGATCAGATGGATGATTGGGCTCGCGGAGCATATCACGTGACGAAAACAGAAGAAAATGATGGAATGAAATTAACATTGACACCAAACAGATGAAGGAGAGGATTCGGCATGGCAAATCAGGATAATGCCAAGAAATTAGCAGGAGAAGCATCACTGCGGCACATTGAAAATGGGATGACAATCGGACTGGGATCAGGTTCAACGGTTTACTGGATGATGCGCAGGCTCGGTCAATATGTACAGGAAGGGCTTGATGTTAAAGGGATTGCCTCTTCCCGGCAAACTGAAAACTGGGCTAAGGAATTCGGTGTGCCGCTGACAAATTTTCACGAAACACAGCATATTGATATCACTATTGATGGGGCTGATGAGGTTGATGAAGCATGGAATTTGATTAAAGGCGGCGGCGGAGCGCTCGTCAGGGAAAAGGTGATCGCGGATGCAGCTGATAAGTTTGTCATCATTATAGATGAGTCCAAACTCGTCTCACACTTAGGAGATTTTCGTCTGCCGGTCGAAATATTGCCATTCGGCTGGGAAGTGACGGCTGAGCGAATTGCTGGCCTGGGAGGCGTATCGGCGCTGCGACAAGGAGCTGAAGGAGCTTTTGTTTCTGATAACGGCAACTATATTGTCGATTGTGATTTTGGTGCGATAAATGATCCGAAGTTGCTGCATCAGCATTTAAAGCAGTTGACCGGCGTTGTGGAAACCGGTTTGTTCGTCAGCATGGCTGATGACGTCATTGCCGGATATGCTGATGAGGCAAAATCGTTAAAGGAATGAGATGACATAAGCTTTTAACGCCCAAATCGGCCTGGGGGGTGAAGTGATGGGGAATGAATTATTCCTCTGTCCCTGCTAGAATAGACTTAGAATTGAAAATGTCTAAGAATGAGGTTACATATACAGATGAGTCGAATCATGGATATTTATCAACAATTACAAAAAATCGGCGAGAATGGTGCAACTGCCGAGGAGATTGGCGATTCAATGGAGATTGATCGTTCAACAGCAAGCCGGTATTTAAATGACCTTGTGAAAGCTAACCGCATTATCAAAATACCGGGCAAACCTGTAAAGTATACGATAACGCAGACCGAAGACGATCATTCTTCTGAGGGTAATGTCATAGGAAGCGGCGAAAGTCTCCAGCCGCTTTTGGAAACCGGGATGGCCGCATTATTATATCCATCCAGACCACTACCGATTCTCTTGACGGGCGAAACCGGAACAGGTAAATCATATTTGGCTGAAAAACTATCCAATATGGCAATCGAGAACACAAAGGGTAACAACGATGTTCCGTTTATTGCGTTTAATTGTGCTGATTATGCACAAAATCCGGAGCTGCTTGTCGGGCAGATTTTTGGCATTAAAGAGGGGGCCTTCACCGGGGCGACCGAGAATAAGACCGGACTTGTGGAACAGGCGGATGGCGGTATTTTATTCCTGGATGAAATTCACCGGCTCCCGCCATCAGGCCAGGAAATGTTGTTTTATATGATGGACAAAGGGGTTTACCATCGTCTCGGGGAAGCGACCAGGGAACGCCGTGCTGAAGTGGCATTGATTGGAGCAACCACTGAAGAGTCTGAAAACTACCTGCTCTCAACTTTACTCCGTCGTTTTTCAGTGAAACTCGATGTGCCGCCATTAAGGGAGCGGACAACTGATGAACGTAAAGCACTCATTGACCACTTTTTGACGGATGAAGCAGCCAAAATGAAAGCGGAACTGTCGATTGAAGATACCTGCCGTCAAGCATTTCTTGCGTATGATTGTCCCGGCAACATCGGCCAGCTGAAAAGTGATATTCAAATTGCCTGTGCACACGCTTATTTACGTTATTTGAATAAACAGGATGATAAAGTGCTTGTGAAGCTGGAGGATTTTCCCGGGGACAACCCAGTCAAAACGAGTAACATCCAACAAACCAAATCAACTCGGAAAATTGAATCCGGCTCCCCGGCCAAGTCAACTTCTCATTTGTTTCCAAATATTTATGAGCGGCTTGATTCCAAAAATAAGGCTAGTCGGAACAGAGATAACGATGATTTGCAAAAGGTTGTGCTGGACTATATACGGGATTTGACGGAAGAGTATCAGCAGCCATCATTTTCCCGGAACAGCTGGCAGCACTTGATAGATGATGACTTATTTCAGGTGCTGGAGAATACATTGGATAATTTAAATGCCATCTTGCCTCATGAAATTCATAAAAGTCAGCTGTATGTGATTGGTCTGCACTTGCAAAATTACCGGAATCATTTACGTGAAAATGTGCAAAAAGATCCCATTCCGGTCATGATTCACCCGAATGCTACCTATCGTCAGGCCGCTCTTCAGCTTGCCTCACAACTTCAGACAGAGCTGGGCATGGCTTTGCCGCATGAAGAGATCGAACTAATAGCCCATTTTCTGACACCGGAGCAGCATAAGACATCAGATTTAACGGTGGAACAGGAACTGGCAGTTATTCTTGTGACACATGGGAAATCAACGGCTTCTTCCATGGCGGAAGTAACCAATTACTTGCTCGGGAATAATGTCATCAGTGCCGTTGATATGCCCCTGAATATTTCAACAGAAGAGACGTACAGTCGGGTGAAAGAGACGATAAACAGCATGCCTGATATCAGAGGCGCCCTGCTCTTGGTGGATATAGGATCCTTAATTACAATGGGAGACGCGATCCAGCATGAATTGAATGTTCCGGTCAAAACGTTGTCGAGTGTGAATCTGCCAATGGTGCTGGAAGCCGGAAGACAGTCCCTTATTTCCGATCAGACGCTGGATGACATGTATCATGAGGCAAAGAAAGCGTTATTGAGATTTACTGAAAAAGAACAGCAGGAAAACAGTCTGCAAAAGAAACGTCTTATTGCGACGGTTTGTTTCACCGGAGAAGGTGCTGCTCAGCTTTTAGAGTCATGGCTGGAAAATCAGCTCTCAACAGTTGATCACGACGTCCTGATTCGCGCAGTAAGAATTGATCCTGTCACAAAAGACACGTCCGTTTTAACGGATTTGAAAGATTACTACGATGTTATTGCGATTATAGGAACGGTTCCGGTCACCATCGAAGGAATTCCATATATTCCGGCATGGGAGCTGCTACAAAATGAGGGAATCGCCCGAATGCAAAAACTGTTGGAGATTACAAGAAAATCGGCGGTACCGCAGATCGATGACCATGTCTCCGGTGATGACATATATGAACTGATTATTAGAGGACTCCAGGAAATCGTTACGTATTTCAACCCGAAGATATTGGCAGACCTGCTCAGAGAACAAATGCCGCCAATCCGCAATTATTATGGCTGGGACAGCAACCGCGAACTTGGCATGTGGATGCATATTGGCAGTCTGATCGACCGTATTTTGGATACCAAGCTAAAAGAACAGACTGATCAATTCCTGTCATCGATTCCATTGGATAATCTGACAGTCCTTTCTGAAGCGGAACGAGAAATCTGGAACCCGTTATTTAAACAACTTGATAGGACATTTCATATCGAACTCACCGATGATATCAAACGTGAGCTCGTGAAACTCTCCCGTTAAATGTGTGCAATAAAGATTGCACACATTTTTGTGTTGGATTTTTTGTGGAAAAATAGATTGATGGCAATATGGCCAGTCTTGGTATGCGTGTGCTTGAAAAGGGTCTGATTTCTTTTTAAGAGAATTTGGCATGAAATTTGCATTATAAAGGTGGATGCAGACACACTGCAATTTCATGCATGAAAGTTTACCTAACGTGGAAACTACAAAATAGATTGGAGGGATAGGATGAACAAATTAAAGCGGTTTTTTATTATTTATGCCTCGGTTTTTGCATTCATTTGGATTGGTTATGGTCTTTTTTCGGTGGTAACCGGGAAGCCTTCAGCTAATCTTATCCTCGGGTATGGAATTGCATTTTCTATTGTTATTTTTGCTGCATCATGGTTTGCATACTGGCTGATGGGCCATTATAAAAAAGTCGATAAGATGGCTAAAGATATTTTAACCAAAAAATAAATTTTTACAAAGGAGCGATTAGTTATGGCAGATCAAACAAAAGTCATTATATTGTGCAGTTGGGGTGCTACGTCAAGTCAATTGGCCAAAAAAGTACAGGAAGCAGCTGAAAAAAGAGGTCTTGATGTTGAAGCATTCGCTGGGGGTACAGGTGAATTCAAGAAACAAGCAAGCCAATACGACGTTGCGCTGCTTGAACCGCAAGTGCGCCATCTAAAAAAAGAGGTATCCAAAGTGGCTGACGAGCATGATATTCCAATGGAGCTTGTTGATCAGCGGGCATTTGCTTTGATGGATGGTGAAAAAGTTCTTGATCAGATACTAAAATTGAAGAAATAACAGGGGGTAAGTCAACATGAACATGGTAGAATGGATGGAAGATAAGTTAATGGAACCCTTGGGCAAAATCGCTCAAAATAAATATTTACAGTCAATTCGGGATGCGTTTGTCATCTTTGCATTGCCTGTGATTATAACAGGTGCGATTTTCTTGATCATTGCCAACCCTCCGACTTCCCTTGACTGGGGGATTATCAATGCGTGGGAAGATGCCATTGCACCGATTCAGGGACAGATTTTATTCCCGTATAATCTGACATTCGGGATTATGGCGGTGACGGTCGCATTCGGTGTTGGCTACAGTCTGGCTATTCGGCATGATATGGATGCCGCTATGGCTGGTATACTGTCGATGCTGGCATTTTTCATGACAGCGTTCCCGGTAACTGATATTACACAAGTTCCGTTTGGTGAAATTTTGAATTATCTGGGCGGACAAGGATTATTCGTAGCCATTATTTTAGGTATTTTAACGACTGAAGCGATGCGTTTTCTGATTAATAAAGGTGTGGCTTTTGAAATGCCTGCGGGGGTGCCGCCGTATGTTATGCGAACCTTTCGTGCACTCGTGCCATTTCTGCTTATTTTGCCTGCCGTGTGGGTGCTGGCATGGATCGTTTGGGCGAACTTTGGTGTGACCATTCCACAGGCAGTGCTTGATTTATTCAGTCCGCTTGTCTCGGCATCTAACTCATACTGGGCTGCACTTGGTATGATTCTGTTGATGCTGGTGCTTTGGTCGATCGGTATTCATGGCATGAACGTTGTGTCCTCTGTTGCGTATCCGTTCTGGATGACCCAGATGGCTAATAATGCTGATGCGATCAGTGCCGGCAATCCGGGTGAAGCTAACGGTATTGTTACCGAACCCTTTTTCCACATGTTTACACACATCGGTGGTTCCGGTGCGACACTTGGTCTTGCGATATTTCTGCTGTTTGCGACGTCAGTTCAATTAAAACAGGTGGGTAAAACAGCGATTATTCCATCACTTTTCAATATTAATGAACCACTGATTTTCGGGGTGCCGATTGTATTAAATCCATTATTAATTATCCCGTTCGTATTGGGGCCGGTTGTCATTGTGACGATTAACTATATTCTGTTTGCAACGGGCGTTATGCCGCCGGTTGTTGTACAGCCGCCATTTACGGTGCCAATTTTCTTCGGTGGTTTTATCGCAACAGGCGGATCGTTCGTTGCCGGATTGGTACAAATCATGAATGCAGTGATTGCTGCTCTCATTTATTGGCCGTTCTTCAAGCGATATGATAAGCAGCTTGTTCAAGAGGAAAAAGCATCAGAAGAGGCGTAGAAACAGCCAGGAATAAAGAGGAGTGTTTATTTTATGAGTTATGAAGAGATTATGACACAGCTGATTCTTCACGGCGGAAATGCCCGCGGTGCAGCTTATGAAGCGCTTGATGAAGCCGAAGAATATAAATTTGATGAAGCTGAAAAATTGCTGGAAGAAGCAAATGATGAATTTTTAAAAGGTCATAAATATCAGACCGAACTGATACAAAGTCAGGACGAAAAAGCAGTCCCTAGCTTCTTCATGATCCATGCACAGGATCACGTGATGACGGCACAAGCAGAGCTTCAGCTTATTAAACGGATGATTGAACAATTGAAACAGACAGAGAAACTTGAAAAACGGATTGAGAAACTGGAACAATAGAATAAAGCAGTTGAGGGGTGGAAGAACGTTTCCATCCCTTTTCATTAATTGGATCGGAGGGCTGAGGATGAAATTTGGAACAGTTGGTACAGGTTGGATAACAGAGGCCTTTATTGAAGCCGCAAAGGAATCAGAAAGCTTAACATACACAGCGGTCTATTCCAGACAAGTGGAAAAAGCTAAAACCTTCGCTGAAAAACATAATGCAGAACTAGTTTTTAATAACATAAAAAAGATGGCAGCAAGTGAGGAGTTGGATGCTGTTTATATCGCCTCACCAAACGCGATGCATTTTGAACACGTCTTAACCTTTCTGGAACATAAGAAACACGTTATCTGTGAAAAACCGATATTTTCCAATTTAAAAGAATGGAACAAGGCCTATGAAACGGCTGCTGACAATAATGTTTTTTTGTTTGAGGCCATGCGCAATCTCCACTCACCTAATTTTGCCAGCGTGCAGGAAGGGCTGCAAAAAATCGGCCAAGTCCGCAGCATGATCCTGCCATTTGTGCAATATTCGTCACGATATGATAAATACTTGGCAGGGGAGAAGCCGAATATATTTACAGCCAAATTTTCAGGTGGTGCCCTGGTGGATCTTGGGGTCTATCCATTAGCGCTTTCAGCGGGACTGTTTGGCAAACCTGAAACGGCAGCTTATTTTCCGGTGAAACTCGATAGCGGCGTGGATGGCAGTGGTGCATTGGTACTGACATATCCTGGATTTTCCGGAACGATTTTGTGCTCTAAAATAGCGCAATCTTCCAATCAGTGTGAGATCCACGGCGAAAAAGGGACACTGTTTTTTGACAATGCAGGGGATATGTACAATCCGAAAGTGGTTATGAACAGCACCAAGGAAGAAATAAGGCTCGAGGCAGATGATCATCCAAATAATATGGTTTATGAAGCGAAAGAATTTGCCCGTATTATTAAATCCGGTGACACCGATAAATATGAGCGGCTGAAACAGATCAGTTACGATGTGCTTGAAGTTACTGAAAAAGTACGGAAAGAAAATGGAATTGTTTTTGATAGTGAGAAGGAATGAGGGCCACGAACGGGTCCTCTTTTTCTATAATGAACATTCTGAAGCCTTCTATAACATTTTGGGCTAAGCTACAATGCAATTTTCCTCGAACTATGGCTCTAAAACAAGGTTCATCTACAACAATACAACCAGTCTATAGCGCTTTTGACCACATTATAGCGATACTTACATCGATTAAATCTCATCCAATTTTGTTGAATATCACAAATACCTGCATTAAGATAATGGATATCAGATGGCATGATATTAAAAGTAATCAGGAGTAGAAGAGAAATATAACTGTGCAATTGCACAATTTTTTAAATGCAATATATCTAACATTTCATATATTATGCTAATTGTTAACGCTTTCAAAATATTATTAAATAAACATATATAAGAAAAGGAGTATAGTATGAACATTGTGGTCGCGCCAGATTCTTTTAAAGGAAGTTTAACATCAATTAAAGCATCAGAAATTATGAAAAAAGCCATTACAATAATCGATAAAGACTGCCGTGTCAGTTTAAAACCAATGGCAGATGGTGGCGAAGGGACATTGGAATCAATGCTTGCTTCTACAAAAGGACAGCGAATCTCCATAACATGTACGGGTCCATTAGGTGAAAAAGCAGACACATCGTATGCCATTGTTGATTCACACACTGCAATCATTGAGTGTGCTAGTATTGCAGGGTTGGTTCAGGTGCCGGAAGATGAGCGAAATCCGGATTTAACCACAACTTTGGGAATTGGTGAGGCAATGATGGATGCACTGGACAAGGGCTGTACTTCGTTTGTCCTTGGTCTCGGAGGCAGTGCTACAAACGATGGCGGTTTAGGAATGCTTATGGCGTTGGGGATGAAAGCATGGGATCAAAAGGGTAGTGAAGTTGGTCCATACGGTAAAGATGTACAGCAAGTTAGTCGTGTAAGCTTTAAAGATATCGATGAAAGGCTTGCCGAAACTGATATTAAAGTTGCAAGTGATGTTGATAATCCGTTATGCGGCGAAAGGGGGGCAACTCATGTTTATGGGCCACAAAAAGGGTTGAGAAAAGAGGACCTGGAGCGATATGATTCTGCTCTGGACCGATACGGAGATGCAGTTGAATCTGTCTTGGAGAAACATTATAGAAATATACCCGGAGCAGGGGCAGCAGGTGGCCTCGGCTTTGCTTTATTAGCCATTGGAGGGAGTCTTGTTTCCGGGGCAAAACTTTTAGCGGATGCCATGAACACAGAAGAAGCAATCCAGAATGCTGACCTTGTTCTGACAGGTGAAGGGCAGAGTGATGAACAGACGCTTTACGGGAAAGCACCTGGCTATATTGCATCTTTGGCCCAAAAATATCATGTTCCAGCTGTTTTGATTTCAGGCAGTTTGGATGGAAACTTGGATGTTTTAGGTGAAAAATTTTCGGGTTGTTTTTCAATCGTTAATAAGCCGTTGTCACTCAAGGAGTGTATGGAAAATGCTGATCAACTGCTTTATGAACAGACAAAACAAGTAATTCGTTTATCCCGTATTTAACAGACAGTAAACCGGCGAAAACGGCGGCTAACTGTCCCTAATTGTCCGTTTCTGTTCGGGCCAACAGGATGATGGTCTCAGGAGGCGTTGGCTATTGACGTGGCGAAGTTACCCTTTGCTCCTTTTAATCAGTGGGGACAACCCCTACTGCATCCAGGGTTTTGGTGAAAATGCATTTTTCACCGGTGCAATGTTTATTTTTATCCCATTCCTGATTGCGGCTGCGTTAAAGTCAGCTCAAGGTTCTTCAACTGCTGCCCTTGTCATCACATCTACATTAATAGCACCGTTACTTCCGGAAGTTGGGGTAACTGGAGCGATTCCACTTGCTTTAGTGGTTATGTCAGTAGGTGCCGGTGCAATGGTTGTTTCTCATGTCAATGACAGTTACTTCTGGGTTGTGAAAGAATTTAGCGGCATGTCCGTGACTCAAGCATATAAAGCACAAACTGCCGGAACGTTATTACAAGGAATTGTGGCAATTATGGTTACGTTCATTTTGTGGTTACTGCTGGTTTAGTTAAAATAAGCGTTCAAGAGCTTGAAGGTCTTGGACGCTTATTTATTGTAAAGAATTAGCCCTGATTCCTTATGTTAAATTTCCCTTTTCCAGTCATAGCAAGCCAAGCTGTTTTAAACCATAGAAAATCCCGTTTTCGGCAACGGTGGCTGTCTTATGTTTCGCAAAGTTAAACAATTCCTCGGGGGAATTCCCCATTGCAAAACCTTCCTCGACAGCTTCAAGCATTTCCCTGTCATTCATGCCGTCACCGAAGGCAATCGCCTGTTCACGTGGGATGTCAAGCAGATGGAGTATCTGCTCGACCGAGTGGCCTTTATTGACTGTTGTCCGCAAAATGTCATAGGTATCTTCCGCTCCGTTTACATGAACCGGTGAAAGACGCAGGTTGGATGCAATCTCATACAAAGAAGCTTGTTCCGGTGTCGCATTGATAACCGTTGCACCTAAAATTTTATTGGCCACTTCAGGGGTAAAAAGTTCATTTTGTGTCAGATTGAAAACATCAGTAAATTCGGAAATAAGTGGCTTGTTTAAAGTCGTAAAGTAATTTTTGTTACGCGTATACATCACCAGTTCGTTACCATTTTTGGCTGCGATGTCCAAAAAATTTTCGATGTTGCGTTGCGGCATTGGTTCATCGACGATTGTCTTGTCCTGGTGAATGGCAAATGCCCCGTTATAAGCAATAAACGAGTGTATATCCAAGTCTTCTGCAAGCTCGCTGATTTCATGAAGCGGACGGCCTGTAGCGAGAAAAATCTCGACCCCTTGTTTTTTAACTGAAGAAATGGCTTGTTTTGTCGCATCAGAGTATGTATGGTCGGATTTTAATATGGTTCCATCAATATCAAGAAATAAAATTTTATATGTCATATGTGTCTCCTCTGTCAATGTAGTTATAAAAGCATTTTAGCATAGGTGTTTATCTTTTGCGATGAAGTGGATGGCGGAATGGAGCAAGAAATAGGGGAAATGCTGAAATTCACACTGAATACGCTAAAGTTCAATACGTTTTCGCTAAAGTTCACAACTAATCTGATAAAGTTCACGCTTTCGAATAAAGAGAACCGTTCAAATGTTGGGAAGCCTACTGCATATGCAATTTTTAACAGGGGTAAAAACGCCGTCAAAGCTAAAAGCTAATTTTGAACAGGTTCATTTCAGTATCTGTTCGAATTCCCACAAGGAGTGATCAGTTGTGGCAGAAAACAAAAATGATTTGCTGGTGACTGGAGCAGAGGATGCAATGGGAAACATGAAACAGGAAATTGCTCAGGAATTTGGCGTCCGGCCCGGCGCAGATACAACTGCACGTGAAAACGGTTCTGTGGGAGGCGAAATGGTCAAGCGAATGATCAAAATCGCTGAATCAGACATGTCCAATAAACAGCAATAGGTTAAACGGAAATGTCCTGATGAAAGCCGCTCCGAGGTAATTGGAGCGGCTTATTGAATGCCGGGCTGCAAACGTAATACCTGCGTATACATTACATCTTTTGCAACATGTGCTATTGTGATAATTAAAGTGCCTGAGCATTTTCAAATAACTATTGCACACAGCCGATAAATGGCAGGGGGAGATACAGGATGAGCGATCAATTTTTACTTAATCCGGATGAGGAATGGATCGTTCTCATTAAAGAGGCAAAAGCTGTCGGGCTGACTGTTGAGGAAATCCGGGAGTTTTTAGTGACAGATGATCCAAAAAGAGTTTTTTGTTTAAATGTTCTAAATAAAGAATAACTGCAGGTCTATTGAGAACGCTTAAATAGACTTTTTTGTTTAAAAATAAATTTTAACTTCTATAAATGTAAATAATATGAGAAGATAGGGCATATATTTAAGATAGGTATGTCCATTATTCAGAAAGGGGGAGATAAGAATGGAGTTTGGAATACTGTCTTTGCTGCCTCCGGTTATCGCGATTGTTCTGGCACTCATTACCAGAAATGTTATACCTGCTTTATTTGCCGGGGTGTGGCTTGGAGCAACAATGATGTATGACTGGAATCCATTTATGGGACTATATGCAAGTTTCAATGACTTTATTATTCCGAGCGTTGGAGATCCCTGGAGTGCGACTGTCCTGATTTATTGTGGGCTATTCGGTGTCCTGATAGCCTTTTTGCAAAAAACGGGTGGTGCCCACGCGATTGCAAATGCCATTTCCAAAAAAGCCAAAACAACGAAAGGCACACTGGGTTCAACAATGTTATTTGGACTGATTGTTTTCTTCGATGATTATTTTAATGCACTGACAGTTGGCAGTGTTATGCGTTCGGTGACAGATAAGATGCGTATCTCACGCGAAAAGCTGGCATATGTGGTTGATTCAACATCAGCACCAATCAGTCTCTTGGGTCCTGTTTCCACTTGGGTTGTTTTTGTCATGGGACTGATAGGGGCTCAATATACAGAGCTGGGGATATCCGAATCAGAGTACATGACATATATTTTCACAATCCCATTTAATTTTTATGCCATTTTATCTCTTGTGCTTGTTGCTATTATCATATTCACAAAATGGGATTTCGGGCCGATGGCGAAAGCGGAGTACCGTGCGAGAACCACAGGCAAGTTAATGCGTGATGACGCAGCGCCGCCATCCGATGATGAAATGCTGAATGTTGAGGTGGCAGAAGGCTATACACCTAAAATTCGGAATATGATTGTACCGTTAGTTGTGCTGATTGGAATGATTCCACCGCTATTTCTGTGGACCGGCGGTTACCCTGAAAAGGGTTTTGTAACGGCGTTCGGGGAAGCTGATGGTGCAACATCGATTTTGATTGCTGCTTTTGTGGCTGGTATTGTAGCGCTATTGATGGGGATGCAGCAAAAGCTTTACACGTTTAAAGAGTCGATGTCACTGATTGTGAGCGGTTTTAGGAGCATGGTGCTTGTTTATATTATTTTGGCACTTGCCTGGTCAATTGGCGATGTGACGACTGAACTTGGCACAGCTGAATACCTCGTAAATTTTGCTGAACAAACAGCGTCACCTTCAGTCATACCGGTACTGATCTTCTTTATCGGTGCTATTGTCGCATTCACAACCGGAACATCATACGGAACCTTTGCAATTATGATTCCTATTGCGATGCCGATTGCTGCTTCAATGGATATATCGATGTATCTGGCTATTGCAGCTGTTTTCAGCGGCGGTGTTTTCGGGGACCATTGTTCACCAATTTCGGATACAACCATTTTGTCCTCGGCTGGTTCATCAAGTGACCACATTGATCACGTTAACACGCAGATACCATATGCAATCACTGCCGGGGTCAGCGGTGTGCTTGCTTTCTTCACTGCTGGGATGACCAAATCAAGCATATTGGGTCTTGTGATTGGTCTTGTAACACTTATTATTCTTGCCTTCATCTTGCATAAAGTGTGGGGAAAAATATTACCGAAATCATATGAAGGAAAAGCATGATAACAAAGGCGTCATTGAGCCTTTGACATGAAGAGGACTGCTGGTTTTTTGAGTAGTCCTCTTAAGTGAAACTGATGTGAAGTTTTTCTGATTGCGCACCTTTTCTGAAATCTTCTGTTTGTGCAAGCATTAAATTGACTTTGTCTTTCCGAATCGATAAACTAATATATAGTTCATAAAGATATGTTGAGGTGATTTCATGTTTAGCTTAGCCTTGGTGATGGGCATTTCGGTACTTGTTGTCATTATGATTATTAATATTATAGTCACCGTGGCATCTTCCGGCGGCTATGGCATTTACATACCGGCGGCTGCAGTAGCTGGTATCGGCGGCATTTTGGTGACCATTTCAGCCTTTGCCAATATTGAAGTGATCGGCTTAGGTCTTGGGGGATGGGGCGGTGCCAGCTTGTTTGCTGCTGCGGTCGCATTCATTACGACATCAATTGTTGAAACCTATAGACATGCACAAGCGTAGAATACAGTTTGAAAAGATATCTGCCTGATTGAAAGGGCAGATATCTTTTGATTTCAGCCGAAGAGCGGGTATGCACGGAAAACGCGATTTCAACGAGGGTAAATAGAGCTATCCTGCGTTTGAGCCAGACGTCAGTTTGCAGTGTCTATACATATGCCAGTCGAGTTAAATCAGATAGGTCTTTCCATCACTTTGTTTGACTTTTCCTTCTTTCATTAATCTGCCGAGCGCACGTTTGAAAGCCGCTTTGCTAATGCTGAACGTCCCGCGGATATCTTCAGGATCGCTTTTATCGCTAAAATGCATGAGGCCATCATTTTGCTCAAGATAATTTAGAATCGCGTCCGCATCTTCATGCATACCCTCTTGTTTAAGTGGTCTGAGAGAGACATTTAACGTGCCTTCTTCCTTTACGTCAATAATGCGTCCTTCCACCCATTCACCGAGGCGCGGTTCTTGTTTGCGCTCAGTATGGTGGATGAATCCGCGATAACTGTTTTTTGAAATCATGGCCGAACCTTCTTTGTTGGTGTGATATATCCGGCCGTTTATAGACTGATTCAGGAGATCAGTCGATGCAAGATTCCAATGCTCCTCGAAAATTTGTTCTGTTGCAGGCGTTGCCCTTAACCGGTTTTTCTTGTCGGCAGTCAGAGTGACAAACAACATGTCGCCTTCGACTGGCCAAACGCTTTCAAATAATGGAAGATCATCTTGTGAAACGAGCATTTCTTTTTCAATTCCGATGTCAACGAAAACACCTAGCCCGGAGACGACATCAACGACTTCAGCCCAGTCAAATTCATCCACTTGGACTAAGGGGTGAGTTGTTGTCGCCAAAATAGCGCCCTTTCTATCATTATAGAGAAACACATCAGCTTTCTCGCCTTTCGTCAGTTTCGTTTCGGCCGCCTCATTAGGCAAAAATACATCGTTTTGTAGAATATATCCCGCTTCTGTCTGCCGAATCACTTGCATTGTCTGAACTGCTCCAATTTTCATTTTCATGCCTTCTTTCCTGATATGTATTGGAAAAGGGGTACCCTTATTATGAAGAGTACCCCTTTGTTTACTAAAGTAACACATAAGCTTTCATTTTATTGCCCCGAATGATTACTCGGGTGGAAAATATCATTTTCAGAGGCTGTTCAAAAAGTCCGGTAACAATGACACATCGAATTTCTTCGTTGGCTTGTTTCTCCGTTGCTCATGTATCTAAAGGCATACATTCCGCTACTCGAAACTGCGCCGCCTCGAAATTCTCGGTCCTTGTTATCCTCCTTTTTGAACACGCATTTTCATCGATTTTCCTTTACCGCGGTCTATGTTCCACTGGTGTTTTCTAAACTTAAGCAACGTCAGCCCTTCCTGCTCTGACGTCCTTGCGACCCCGAAGCCGCGCCAGTGAGAATAAGCATCTTCAAAAACGAACTAGCAGAATGCCAGAAATGACGACTTATTTTACTTCCGATTAAGTTACTTTACTACATTACTCAATGATTGTCAACTGCTGGCGCACTCTTTGATTGAGTGATAGACTGATATAGTGAATCTTTAATTAGTTACAGGGAATTTAATGATCATCTTTAATGGAGATGTTTTTATGGCTATATTCTTTCAGGTCGTATTGCCGATTATGGCAGTATTTGGGGCAGGATTTGTCTTGCAGCGCATCCGGGTTCTTGATGTGAAGTCGCTTGCAGCTGCATCGATTTATATCTTTCTGCCTGCTTTGGTGTTTACAAATTTATATGAAGCGAGCTTCAATCAAGGTTATACTGTAATCGTCATTTATGCTTTTCTGTTATTATTTTTAATGATCGTTTTGATAAAAATATGTGCGAGGGTTTTCAAATGGACCGAATCGGTAGAAAGTGGTTCAATCCTGACAACGGCGTTTATGAATGGCGGCAATTATGGCGTGCCGGTCATTTTGTTCAGCATCGGTGAAGAGGCTATGCCATATGCTATCTTTTTAATGGTACTTCAGACGATGATCATGAATGTGTTCGGTGTTTACTATGCTTCGCGCAGCACCAGTGGCTTCCTGCGCGCATTAAAAACAATTTTCAAGATGCCTGCAACGTATGCGGCAGTTTTGGGGATTGGATTTCAGGCAATGTCGGTCAGCATACCTGAATCCGTCTATTCAACGTTGACTATGCTGGGTAATGCGGCCATTCCATTAATGATGGTGATTTTGGGTATGCAGCTTGCTTCAATTACGTCGCTGAAATTCGATTGGCAGGTTATTTTGTCAGCTTCCATAACACGAATGGTCATTTCGCCTCTTTTTGCATTGCTGTTTATTTGGCTTGTGCCGGTTGAACCTGTCATTGGTGCAGTGATTGTCATTGTGGCTGCAATGCCGAGTGCGGCAACGACAACGATGTATGCGATTGAGTTTGATTCGGAACCTGACCTTGTTTCGAGTATCACGCTTGTCACGACACTTGTCAGTATTATAACAGTCACCGTTTTGCTTAACATCATCACGTAACGTGCCTTACATGTTTTCCGGTTCAACTGTCAGGGAAAGCTGTGGTTAACCAATGATTGCTTGAAAGGATGAACTATATGTTAAGAACGATTTTGATGGTGATTGGTGCAATTGTAGTCATAGGCTGGATTATTTCAATACTGTAATCGGTATCTAATAAAAGCGATCAAGCCATGACGCGAAGCTTAATAATTAAATTATATTAACAATGCCCAATAAAATGAGAAGGAATGGAGGCAGCAAGGTTAATTGCTGTGTCCATTTTTTTGTTGAGAGAAAGTGACCCATTCTGACACCAAAGAAAACCAACAGACCGCTCATCAAAGCAATTGACAGTGCCGTCACAATCGGTGAATATGAGAGCATCGCTGCGCCAAGTCCCGCTCCGAATGCATCAATTGCCAGTGCAGCACCTAACAAAAAAGCCTCTGATAGTGAGATGCTGCCGGATTGATCGAGGTCTGCCTGCTGTGGCTCTTTCATGACAGCTTTGAATTGGTCCCATGTCTCTTGATCGGCTGAAAATGATCCAATCGTTTCCTTTTTGGAACGCAGCACATTGTATAAGCAATACACACCGATTACAAGGATGATGCCCCCGCCGATATTATCCGCAATTGCAGGCGTGATAAACGTTTTAAGTACATTGCCGATTGTCATGGCCAGGTAGACGACCAGACCGGAACAGAGCATAATAACGACGAGTGCCACAAGCGGTACATGAACACGTCTCACGCCATATGACATGCCAACCCCAAACCCATCGATACTGACGCCGAAAATTAATAAAATTAATCCGGTATAGTGGAGCATCGATATCATTTTCCTTTCGTAATTGTCTAACATAGTGTATGGAAATCGCCGGATGGTGTGAAAGACGCACATATCAATGGAATTTGTGTTACAGTATGAAGAGAAAATCATTGAGAGAGGAATTATTTTTTATGGGCAAAACAGTCGTATTAGCCGAAAAACCTTCTGTCGGTCGGGATATCGCCCGTGTGCTGAACTGTCACAAAAAGGGCAACGGCTTTATGGAAGGATCTAAATACATCGTAACGTGGGCGTTGGGGCATCTCGTAACCCTGGCAGACCCGGAGAAATATGAAGATAAATGGAAAACATGGCGTCTTGATGATCTGCCGATGCTTCCGGATGAGTTAAAACTTGTGGTCATTAAGAAATCCGGCAACCAATTTAGCGCGGTAAAAACACAACTTAACCGCAAAGATGTCAGTGATGTTGTCATCGCCACCGATGCCGGCCGCGAAGGCGAACTGGTCGCCCGCTGGATAATTGAAAAAGCGCGTGTCAACAAGCCCGTGAAACGGCTCTGGATTTCATCGGTTACGGATAAAGCGATCAGGGAAGGCTTTAAAAATCTGAAACCGGGTAAGCAATATGAAAACCTTTATGCTTCTGCTGTTGCACGCTCGGAAGCCGACTGGTATGTCGGGCTGAATGCCACGCGGGCGCTTACAACGAAATATAATGCGCAGTTGTCGACCGGACGTGTACAAACACCGACACTCGCGATGGTGCGAGCAAGGGAGAAGGAAATAAACGAATTCAAGCCGCAGCCATTTTACGGTATTGAAGCAAAAACAAACACCGCTATGCGCGTGACATGGCAGGATAATAAGAACAACAGCCGAATATTCTCCAAAGAAAAAGCAGACAAACTGCTTGACCAATTAAAAAATAAGCCGGCAACAATTGTAAACACTAACAAGTCATACAAGAAAAAACACGCACCACAATTGTATGACCTGACAGAGTTGCAGCGGGAAGCCAATCGTATATTTGGGTTTTCCGGAAAACAGACACTGTCGCTGATGCAAAAACTATATGAACAGCATAAAGTTCTCACGTATCCGCGTACTGATTCACGGGTTCTGTCGAGTGATATCGTCCCGACGCTAAAAGACCGGGTGAAAGCAGTCAATGTGGACCAATATGCTAAGACAGCAAGTAAATTGATGAAAAAGGAATGGAAATTGCCGAAATCAGTTGTCAATAACGCCGGAGTGTCTGATCACCATGCGATTATTCCAACAGAAGAATCCCCGGCTCTGGCGGATTTAAATGACAAAGAACGGAAAATTTATGATCTGGTCGTGAAACGTTTCCTGGCCGTTTTGTCGGATCCGCATGAATACGAACAGCTGACAATCGAGGCTGAAATCGGCGGTGAACGCTTTATCGCCAAAGGAAAAAATATTAAGAAGCAAGGCTGGAAAGAAATATACAGTGACAATGAAGCAGATGATGAACAGCAATTGCCGGATGTGCAACAAGGTGCTCAACTTTCCGGTATCAAGCTTAACCTGACGACTGGTGAAACAAAGCCGCCTGAGCGGTTCACAGAAGGAGCACTTCTGCAGGCAATGGAAAATCCGGTCCGCTATATGGATCAGGATGAAAAACACTTGGCTAAAACCATTAGCAAAACCGGTGGCATCGGAACCGTTGCCACCCGGGCGGATATTATTGAGAAGCTGTTTAACAGCCAGCTTATGGAATTGCGCGGCAAACACATTTTCACAACATCAAAAGGCCGCCAGCTGCTTGAACTCGTTCCGGAAGATCTGCGTTCACCGGCACTGACTGCTGAGTGGGAGACCAAGCTTAGTCAGATTGCTGAAGGTAAATTGAACAAGAAGCATTTTATAGGTGAGATTAAAGGCTACACTGAGAAGATCGTTTATCAGATCAAAATGAGCGAGGATAAATTTAAACACGATAATTTGACCGGCAGCAAGTGCCCGGATTGCGGGAAATTGATGATGGAAATTGATAACAAAAAAGGCAAAATGCTTGTCTGTCAGGACCGATCATGCGGCCATAAAAAGAACATTTTCAAGCGAACCAATGCCCGATGCCCGAACTGCCATAAACGGATGGTACTGCGCGGTGAGGGCGATGGTCAAACGTTCTCATGCCAGTGCGGGTTTTCTGAAAAGCTGTCAGCATTCAATAAACGGAAAGAACAGCAAAAGAACAAGAAAGTATCCAACAAAGACGTCAACAAATACCTGAAAAATCAGGATGACGGGTTTAAGAATAATGCACTGGCCGACCAGCTTTCCAAACTGAAAAAGTAATTTTGTAACACGAACGCATGGATTATTCAGTCCATGCGTTTTATGGTGCACTTCAATGGGGATGGGTACCGAATTCAGTTTGAGGATGGCCGGAGCCCCTGCAAACTGGTATAAATCCCACTTCCCTCAGATAATAGGGATGAATCGATTCAGTTACGCTTGATATGATTCACTATTTTATCCCGCATGTAACTGACAGTAAGACCCCCACCTCAAATGTTCGCGTATACGATGAAGATTAGGTGGGGTATCAACTGCCAGTAAATGTCCGATTTGTTCATCTAACAATCAGTGGGGGAAGAAAGAAAATCCCCACTGATTGAAGATTTACTTTATCATGTAAAATACGAACCGAGTAAGTTAGGAGGGTACATGATGGCAGAGCAGAAAAAGAATGCCGGGTTCACGCGTTTTTTAAATACGATTGAACGGATTGGGAACAAGCTTCCGGATCCTTTCATGCTGTTTGTATCACTCGCTGTTTTGGTCATATTATTGTCCGGATTCATTTCATTGTTTGATGTGACCTTTAATCAGCCCGGAAGTGATGAACAGACATCCATTAAAAATCTGTTGTCAGCAGAAGGCTTGCAGTTTATGGTCACATCCGTCATTGAAAACTTTGTCGGCTTCACACCTCTCGGGATTGTGCTTACGATGATGCTTGGTGTCGGGTTAGCGGATAAAGTTGGTTTACTGGAGACGCTCATTAAGAATACGATTCTGCGTGCACCAAAGGCGTTGATTACATATGCGGTCGTATTTACCGGTATCTTAGGAAATCTGGCTGCAGATGCTGCCTTTGTGATTGTCCCGCCACTTGCAGCGATGGTCTTCTACAATGTAGGAAGACATCCGCTGGCAGGATTGGCGGCTGGATTCGCAGGTGTCGGAGCCGGTTTTACAGCTAACATTATTGTGGCCAACACCGATGCTGTGTTATCCGGCATATCCACTGAAGTGATGCAGACGATTGAAGGAGCTCCCACCGTTACACCGGTCGACAATTGGTACTTCATGCTTGTTTCAACACTTGTACTGACAGCAGCTGGGGGATTGATTACGGAAAAAATTGTAGAGCCCAGACTTGGTCGATATGATGGTGGTTTGACGAAAACGTTTGATGAAACGACTGCATTGGAAAAAAGAGGACTTCGAAATGCTGTGATAGCGGCAGTCGTTTATATAGCACTACTGATCCTTGCCCTTGTTTGGCCGGATTCATCACTCCGAAATGACCAGGGTGGCATGATTCCATCACCGTTCATCTCCGGTATTGTCCCTGTTATTATGCTGTTTTTCATAACAATTGGTGTGACATACGGGGTAACATTGAAAAAAATTGATAACTCACGGTCTATTGCTAAATATATGGGGGAAGCAATGAAGGATATGTCAAGTTTCATTGTCCTTATTTTTGCTGTGTCCCAGTTTATTTCCTATTTTGAATGGACAAACATTGGTTCATGGCTGGCAGTCACAGGTGCATCATTTCTGGATTCGGTTGATTTGACAGGTATTACTGTTGTTGTTCTGTTTATACTCCTGACAGCTTTGTTGAATCTGTTCGTTTATAGTGGCTCAGCACAATGGGCACTTGAAGCCCCGGTATTTCTGAAAATGTTTTATATTTTGGACTACCATCCAGCTTTCATTCAGGCTGCCTATCGTGTTGCCGACTCGTCTACCAATATTGTAACCCCGATGAATCCATACTTTGTGATCGTCCTGGCATTTATGAAAGAATACGATAACAAAGCCGGCCTTGGGACTTTGATGGCGCTCATGCTTCCATACAGTCTCATTTTCCTTACTGTCTGGATAATCCTGTTTCTGGTCTTTGTGATGTTGGGTGTGCCATTTGGGCCGGGTATCGGTGTTCATGTATAGATTTTAAAATGACTCCTGAATCGGGGAGTCATTTTTATATTCTAAATTTCTTAAGTGTGTGATAAACTGTATAAAGATTCAAAATTCACTATTTATGATGTAGGGGGAGCGAGAATGTCAAATAACGAAGAATTAGACAAGGCGACCGGGGATAAGACTGTCCAGAAGTTGGATTTCTGGCTCGGTCCGTTCGGGGCGGCAGTTCCCTTACTGTTTTTTGTTGTCTGGGCAATTACAATCAGTGTGATGCAACTATCATCTGAGGTTGCACTTGTATTGGGAGCTATCATTGGCCTGACGCTTGGGCTCTTGTTGTGTAAAAGCAAATGGGAAGACTATGCACAGGGGTTGTTTGACGGATTAGCCCAGCCTGTTGGTGTCATCGCAATGGTGGCATGGTTTTATGCCGGCATGTTCGCGCAGGTTCTACAGGTTGGCGGACTGGTTGAAGGACTGGTTTGGATTGGTTCAGTAACAGGTGTTGAAGGCGGTATGTTTGTTGCATTAACATTTTTGTTGGCAGCAACTTTTTCAACAGCCGTTGGTACCGGGTACGGGACAACCGTTGCATTTTGTACACTAATGTACCCGGCCGGTGTTGCTGTAGGCGCTGATCCGACATTTATGTTTGCAGCTATTTTGGCCGGAGCGGTATTTGGTGACAACCTGGCACCGGTTTCCGATACGACAATCGTATCAGCGACAACACAGGATGCTGATGTGCCCGGTGTTGTACGGAGCCGTTTCAAATATTCAATCGTCGCTGCTGTGCCGGCGGTCATCTTATTTGCCATATTTGGCGGCGGCGGAAGTGCCGCAGCCGGTCAGACTTCTGTAAGCTCCGTAATTGAATCAGTCAATGCGAGCGGGCTGATTATGCTTGTGCCTTTCGCGATCGTACTTATCCTTGCTTTATCCGGTCATCATCTGCTGACCTCATTGACATGGGGAATAATATCGGCCATTCCGCTGATTCTATTGTTAGATTTGGGAACGTTTGGTGATATTTTAAGCTTCAATCCGGATTCTGATGCTGTTGTCGAAGGTGCCTTGATTTCTGGTTTAACAGGTTACTTTAATATGGCGATCCTAATTCTCTTGATAGTGGGGGCAGCTCATTTGTTGAGACTGGGCGGAACAATGGCAGCCATCACGAAAGGCTTGGTCAAATGGATTCAAAACTCTGTCCGCAAAGCCGAGGTATCGATATGGGCGATTGTTTCATTACTGAATAGTTCAATTACCATTAACACGGCAGCTGAAATTGCGGCAGCGCCATTTGTGAAAGAAATCGGTACCAAGTACAAAATTCACCGCTACCGAATGGCCAATATGCTTGATGCTGTGACATCAGCATTGGGCTATATATTTCCGTGGGGAGCACCGGTGTTGTTGGGCTGGTCAACCATTCAAACGATGAAAGAGCAATCATATAATTGGCTTCCGATCGTTGAGCCGAATGCAGTCTTCCCATTCGTCTTCCAAGGCTGGTTCCTGTTCATTATCATGCTCGTTGCAGCATTGACCGGCTGGGGGCTGCGTTATGAAGGAAAGAATGGTGAGGAGTTAAAAGAGAAACCGAATGATTAAAATATTTAGTATGTAATGTGAGAACGAAGCAGTCATTTGTCTGCTTCATCTATTTTAGCAGTTAAGAAAGTATAAATTCTTTCTTACTGCATAAGTGCAACTTAGGCTTATCGTCATTAAAGCTTGGCGATAAGCCAAGTTTTCTAAAGAACATCTTTATTGGTGAGGTCCGATTGTTTATCCCGCATGTAACTGGCAGACCCGCTCCGCTGAATGAAATTTCACTTTTCCACTCATGTAATGGACAGTAACCTGCCGAAGAACGGCAGGTTACTGTCCATAAAAGCCTGATTCTGCTCAACTAACATTCGCGGGGAAAACCGTTCCGCTGAATGAAGTTTCGCTTTATGCTAAACTGGTTTGTAAAGCAATGGGAGGATATACCATGATAGTAATTGGCGCCATTGATGACGAAACGCGGTGTGAACATTATCATCAGCATAATGACCGGATTGCCATTAAATTTTATTGTTGCGGGAAGTACTTTTCATGTATTAAGTGCCATGAGGAATATGGTTGCGGCAATCGAAAGGTGTGGCCTCTTAGTGAGTTTAACGAGAAGGCCATTCTTTGTGGAAACTGTCGTCATGAACTTACAATAAATGGGTACCTAAACAGCAGTTATTGTTGTCCGTATTGTGATGCAGCTTTTAATCCGGGATGTGCACTGCATTATCATTTGTATTTTGAGACGTAATTCTCCGGGACAGTTTACTTGTACTCGCGGTATCGTGTATCATTATATTACAGTTGGAAGGAGGGAGAAGCGTGGCTTTTGTAATATTAGATCCGTGCCGCGGTGAAAAATCAGGCGAGTGTGTAACGGTTTGTCCGGTTGATTGTATCGAAGAAGGGCCGGAACAATTTTACATAGATCCGGATATATGCATTGATTGCGGCGCATGTGTTTCAGTGTGCCCGGTTGATGCGATTGTTGAAGAATATGATATGACACCTGAACAGGAAAAATACTTGGATGAAGCTGAGGAATTTTTTGCAAACAGGTGACCATTCATAGTAGATGAAAACCCTTGTATATGTTGTTAGAGGACATGATATGAGGGTTTTGTTTTGAAGTCTGTATGTCTTATCAAAATTGAGAGGTATTAGTTAGAAAATCGATGCTTTAATTGGGCAATGTCACGTTCGTTTTGGACGGTTTTACTCCAGATGTGGTCCTGATCGGCTCGGAAGATTTTAAATTCATCCATAGTTTCACGGTGACGTCTGTCATTTTCCGTTTTCATAGATGTCATTTCTTCTCTCATTGAGGATTGCTCTGTCTTTATTGATGTTAATTCTTCTCTCATAGCAGCTTGGTCTTTTACGACGCTGCTCAACTGTGTTTTTATTTCAGTCTGTTCCTTTACGATTCCGTTTAATTGTTCTTTCATCGCAGCTTGTTCGGTACGCATGCCGCCAACCATAGAGATGAGCTGGGAAAGCATATCTTCCATGTGTTCTAAGCGCTGTTCATTCATTCGTTTCACCTCCTTTTTTCTATTATACCTTCCGATTTGATAGAAAGCTATATGATTGTTACGTTTCTTCGACTTTTTCTGCTAATTTGCTGACAATCCATTTTTCAGCAGTCGATTCGTCCACTTTATAAACTTTGCCTGCACGGAGAAGGTCACCGTGATACATGGTCTGCACGTTCATTTTAACTTTTTGCATGAGGGACGCTCCTTTTTAGAATATAATTACCATCATTTTAACATATCGCAATTGAGTTTTATGGAAATGATGAAGTTCATAATGGAATCGCTAAAGTTCACAAAAAGACCGCTGAAGCTCAAAAACATCAGCGGTCTTTTCGAATAAATTCCCAAGCTTGGTCAGTATCCGTAGTCGGCTGATGGCAGGCGAAATTTTCACAGACATAGACTGTCAAGGCACCATTCAGCTGTTTATAATCAGCGGTGAATGGCGCGGCTTGAGCCAATTCTTTGGTGTTCTTACCGGCAAGCAGCGTCACATCAGGCAAGAATGTCTGCTTTAACTCAGTTGTGAATGGATTTGCATCTCCAAGCACAACGACTTCTTTTGTCGGGTTTTCCATCAGGAGCAGGCTCTGAATAAACTGGATACCTGCGACCGGAACCTCATTTATATCATCATAAAAGGCATAGTACATCTCCTCGAGCTTATCAAGATAGGCTGTTTTACCGGTCAGATAGCCCATTTTAGCGAGCATAACTGATGCAACGCCATTTCCGGATGGGAGCGCACCATCATAAACTTGTTTTTCCCTGGATAACAATTCTTCGCTATCATGTCCATTGAAGAAAAATCCGCCTTCGTCAGTATCCCAGAATAAATCAATCATGTCATCAGCAATCGTCTGTGCTTGTTTCAGATACGACAAGGAAAAAGTTGCCTCGTACAATTCGCTGTAAGCCCATAGCAGAAAAGCGTAGTCATCATGATACCCATTAAATTTAACATCGCCGTCACGATAACGGGCCATAACTCGATTCTCCTGAATCAGATTCTGTTCGATAAATTGCATGCTGTTCTCTGCAATTTTTGTGTATGCGTCATTCTCGAAAACCTTGCCGGCTTTAGCGAGTCCAGCTATCATCATCGCATTCCATGAGGTTAGAATTTTGTCATCCACATGCGGGTAAACCCGTTTCTCGCGTTCTAAGAGCAAACTTCTGCGGGATTCCTCCAATTTCTGATAAAGAACCGATATCCTCAGATCATTATCCGCTGCGATTTTTTCCATGTCAGTATTCAGGAGGTTCGGGATATTTTTGCCTTCAAAGTTACCCTCCGGCGTCATGCCATAAGCAGTCGTAAAGAGGGTGCCCAGCTCTTCACCAAGAACACTGAAAATCTCATCATGTTCCCATACATAATATTTGCCTTCAATGCCTTCCGAATCAGCATCAATTGCTGAGTAGAAGCCACCACCCGGGTTTTGCATCTCACTTGTCACAAACGTGATAATCTGCTCACTGATTGTTTTATATAGCGGATTCCCGGTAATCTGATAGCATTCGGTATAGGCCATCAGCAGCAAGGCATTATCATAAAGCATTTTCTCAAAGTGCGGAACGAGCCATTTCTCATCGGTGGAATAGCGGGCAAAGCCGAATCCGATATGATCGTAAATACCGCCTTTCGCCATCGTTTGCAGCGTGCTTTCCGCCATTTTCAGTGCTGCGGTTTTGCCTGTGAAATGATAGTACCTGAGCAAATACAGCAAGTTTTGTGGTGTCGGGAATTTTGGAGCAGAACCGAAACCGCCGTTTGTGAAATCGAACCGTTTGCCCAGCTGTTCAAACGCTTTGTCGGTCATGTCTTTAGTCAGGCGATTTTCGCTTTTGGCTGTCACGGTTTTCTTGAGTGCGTCCGTCACGCTTTTGGTCACTTTCGAGATTTGATCTGGATCTTCCCGATATTTTTCATGCAGCTGAGTGATGACATCCATAAAACCTGGCATGCCATATTTGCTATCACGGGGGAAATACGTGCCCGCATAAAAGGGTACTTTCTCCGGAGTCATAAAAATGGATAGGGGCCAGCCGCCTTGTCCGGTCATCATCTGGCATACTTTCATGTAGACCGAGTCAATATCAGGCCGCTCTTCCCGGTCGACTTTAATCGCAACATAATGTTCATTCAACCAGCCTGCAACTTCCTCATCCTCGAATGACTCATGTGCCAGGACATGACACCAATGGCAAGTGCTGTAACCGATGGAAAGGAAGATTGGCTTGTCTTCTTTTTTGGCTTTTTTAAATGCTTCATCACTCCACGCATACCAATTAACAGGGTTGTAAGCATGCTGCTGGAGGTATGGTGATTGTTCATGGATTAGTTTATTGGGGATTTATTTTCAGACACCATAGGATATTTCCTCCATTCTTAAGATATATCTTTTATTATGTTGTCCAATTTAAAATATATGAGACAGGAGATAAATGTACGTCTTGTTTTTTCAATCAGCCTTGGTTTATCCCGCATGTAACTGGCTAAGACCTCCATTGATTGAAGATTCACTTTATGTTTTCTATAATTCAGCCATACTAACACAATTTAAAATTTGCAGCTAATGAAAAAGATGGGTGGTGGTGGCTAAGAAAAAATATGGGATTTATAGTTTATTTTGAACGATTATCTAACTTCAAGCAAACCAATTGACTTGTGTGCCCGCAAATACAAACAATATTGTCCGCAATCATAGAACCATTAACCAGGTCGCCTTCCTGAAAAATTGAAACAGTTGGTGAGTAACATTAAAATAATGATAGAAAGCTTTAGATTTGTGAGGGATGTACAATGGGAAAAGTCCTGCTGTTATATGCCAGCATGACCGGCAATACAGAAGCGATGGCAAATATTATGAAGGAAACGGTGGAAAAACGGGGACATAGCGTTGTGACCAAAACATTTGAAATGGATCCAATCGATGTGGAAAAACTCACCAGCTTTGATGGCATTCTTGTCGGGACCTATTCCTGGGATGACGGCACATTGCCATTTGAAGTGGAAGATTTCTACGAAGAGCTGGACGAAACAGACATTACCGGTATGCCTGCTGGTGTGTTTGGGTCAGGGGAGTCCTTTTATCCGACATTTGGCGGTGCGGCAAATTTAATGGGTGACCGCTTGGAGGAAAAGCAGGCAAACCTTGTTCCTGAGCGGCTGATTGTAGAACTTGAACCGGATAATGAAGATATCCTCAGATGTCAGAAATTTGCTGAAGTTTTTTGCAAAATGATAGAAGCTAAATCAATAAAGTAAAACAGAAGGCTTGCTGCCACTATAGACAGCAAGCCTTCTGTTTTACTTTATCCCGCATGTAATAGACAGTAAACCGCCGAAGAACAGCGGTTTACTGTCCCTAAATGTCCGATTCTGTTCAACTAACAATCAGTGGGAAAAACACCACTGATTGCAGTTTCACTTTATTAAGAGGGGGTAATAAAAAGCATTACATTTATTAATTTACCCTTATGCAAAAATTTTAAAACATAAATTTTGAGATTGCGACGTTAAAAGGGTTAAGGCGTTCTAGCATTCTCAAATAAAAAGGGGGTGTCCCGATCAGGAAAGGGACACCTGGCAGTTGCGCTAAAAGGGGGAATCTTATAGCGTATATTCATCATAATTCGATAAAGTTCGTGCGTCCATGCAACAAAGGGTTTAAAAAAGTTGGGAAAGTTGGAATGAACATGACAATAGTAACAGGTATTAAGATTTAGAAAGTGTGTTAGTTGCTACCGGAATTGGAAATTACTATACTGGTAGTATTATGCCAGATAAAGAGGTTTTGTTTTATGGAGGGTTTCATACGGCGGAATAAATGGTCTGCTGGGCTTTTAATTTTGCTGATCACACTCATTTGGGGCTATGCATGGGTTTTCATGAAAGCCTCATTAAATTTTATGGGGCCGTTCACGTTTTCGGCTTTCCGTTTTGGAACAGGAACCGCAACATTATTGATTGCTGTATGGTTATTGAAGTCAGGCAAGCCGCCGCGAAGCATGTGGAAACATCTGATCGTCGTCGGTGTGCTGCAGACAACAATTGTTTTTACATTTGTCATGTATGGGATGCAGTTTGTCGATGCAGGCAAATCATCTGTTCTTCTTTATTCAATGCCATTGTGGAGCAGTATTTTTGCTGTAAAAATCCTGGGTGAAAAAATAACGCCGGGCAAAGTGCTCGGTCTTGCGGTCGGTATGGCTGGCTTGATCACAATTTTGGGCTGGGACATCTTTTTTGTACAGGACCCGGCGATTATTTTTGGTGAAATGCTAATTATTGTGGCAGCAGTCTCATGGGCCGGAGCGAATGTATACTATCGGATGAAACTGGAAGGGATGACCCAATTACAGGTGTCAGCCTATCAGATGCTGTTTGGAACACTCGGCATATTTATCGCAACGCTGTTTGCTGAATGGGGCGGACCTGTTAAGTTGAATGGTGAAAGTATATTTTACATATTATTCACCGGAGTCCTGGCCTCAGCCTTATGTTTCACAGTCTGGTTCGTACTCCTGAGCGTTATTGATATGATCACGGCTACATTGTCAACACTGCTTGTTCCGGTATTTGGGCTGTTCTTCGGCTGGCTGATTCTTGATGAGGAATTGACCGCCAGTATTTTGATAGGCTCGGTCATGATTATTGCCGGCATTGGGGTTGCACAAGTCATTGGAAAAGAAAAAGCGGAGCCGAAAAGTGATGCTGAATCCGGTTGACGCTTTTTTCAGGAATACTTAAGGTTACGGTTCCCGACATAAAAAAACACCGGTGCCAATTGCGGCACCGGTGTTTTTTAATTCAAAAGAATAATAGGCCAATCGAAATGGGAATAAAACTGTAAAATAGAATCAAAACACAAAAGCCCATAATATCACGGACTTTCAAGCCGGCAATTGCCAGCAGCGGCAATGCCCAGAACGGCTGAATCATATTTGTCCACGCATCACCCCAAGCAACCCCCATTGCTGTTTTAGCGGTATCTGCACCGATCTCAAGCGCTGCAGGGATCATGATTGGACCTTGGACCGCCCATTGTCCGCCGCCGGATGGAACAAAGAAGTTAACGATACCGGCACTAATGAACGAGAATAACGGCAGAGTCATTTCATTTGAAATACTTACAAACCACATTGACATTTCCTGTGATAAACCTGATTCAACCATCATTCCCATAATACCTGCATAGAACGGGAACTGAATGATGATGCCGCCAGCGTTCTTAACAGCTTTGGAGACACTGTTCAAAAAGCGCTGAGGTGTTCTATGAAAAAGGATCCCCATGAACAGGAAAGTAAAGTTTACAATGTTGAGATTCAAGTCGAAGCCATTCTGGACGAAATGATAAATGATGAACGCCAAACCCATCAGACCGATCACCAGTGAAATGATCCGGCTGTTTTCCAGCTTTTCAGCGGGTGTCTCCGGTTCGTGCGATGACGGTTCTTCTTCGTCATCTTCATATTCTTTCGTGTCCCAGGTTGAGGCATTGGTGTTTGTAAAAGGACCCCGGGCTCTCATCAAATACCAGTTTAAAAATGGCAATGTTAAAAGCAGAAACAGAACGATAAATAGATTAAAGCTGCTGAAAAGTGTTTCCGTTACGGGCACTGACCCAATCGAATTCATTAAAAAATGATCTTCCGTTGCAATTAACAACGGTATAGATCCGGAAAGACCCCCATGCCACAGGAGAAAACCACTGTACGCACTTGCCATCAGTAAACGGTAATCAACTGAGGCAACACGGCGAGCAACGTGAATGGCAAGCAGTGCACCGACGACTAATCCAAAACCATAGTTGATAAGGCAAGCAATCGAAGCGACAAATGTAACCAGCAAAATTGCCTGTCCCGGCGTGTTGGCAAGTGTACTGATCTTTTTTAAAATATTCCTGACCAAAGGCGTACTGGCCAGAATGTACCCGGTAACGACAATCAGTGACATCTGCATGGCAAATGTAAGTAAGTCCCAGAAGCCGGTGCCCCAGTAATCAATCATTTCAACCGGTGAACTGCCCATGATGCCCATGCCTAACAGGAAAACAATGATTGTCAGAATGATGGCGAATAGAAAAGCATCAGGCAAATATCGCTGGACAATCCGATCAAAAAATGAAGTGATTGCTTTCAATGGTAACGCTCCTTTCTATTTGTAATCGCTTTATAAAACGTGTCTATAACATTAGCAAAAAACCATGAAGCCGTCAAAGCTTGTTCCATTATATGAAACAAGCACTAACATGATGCATGAAACTGTCCATTAATACCAATTCGGTTCGGACCTGCAAGATACAGGTTTCGGGGGGCTGCTGCATCGATGCATCGCACGAAGAAAAAGTGCTTTCCTGTTTCGAGGACGCTGCGAATTTCGCCTTTAGGAATAAAAACCAATTGCTCTGAATGAGTTTCACTATAATTCAAAAGACCTAAATTGTGTAGTTGATGTAAAGTGCGAACCAATGAAAAATCTCATTCTATTTTCGTTAAGTTTTAAAAGCCGCTTCGGCAATATACTTCACTTTCCATGGGCACGGCCTCAGCCACCTTGAAAAGCAAAGACCGCTTTTCGGAGGCGTCTTCGGACACGTGGCTGTTCTGACCCGAGTCTTCGTAGATTGCCTGCGCTGGGAAGTGATCACTGTTCCATAATAGTATTGAAGCAAACAACCTTAGCGAAGGAAATACACGGAGACTCCAGCGGGAGCATAGGCATAGGTGAGACACCGAAGCGCTTCAGCGCGAGGGGGCTCACCAGCCGCCCTAAGGTGCGCAGAGTGTATTTCCGAAGCGGTAGACAACACACCAACTCAATTTTAATGTTAGTTCGCACTTCATGGATTTTGTGTCAAAAACAACGCCCTTTTAGAATACAGCCATTTTTAAAAAAACTTGTTAAAAGATTATAAGTTTTATACGATAAAACAAAGAAAACGAGAAAGGCTGGGGAGAATATGAAATATGTTGTCGGGATTGATGGGGGTGGAACCAAGACAGTTGCTGTCATTACAAGTGCAGATGGCAGAGTTGCAGCAAAATCAGCTGCAGGCCCCGTCAATCCGAATGTCGTTGAGAAAAAGGAAATTCATCAGACATTTTTCGAGCTGATGCAGGATTTGAAACAGCAAAACAATGATGCTTTTGAATACCTCACCAGTTTATTCGCCGGGATATCAGGAGCGGGAAATGACAAAGCTGTTCAGATGCTGACAGATATGCTGAAAGGGCTTGTTCCTGAGGATACAGTTGTCCAAGTTGAGCCTGATGCCATTAATGCACTTTACTCCGGTACGTGGGGCAAGCCTGGAATAGTACAGATTTCAGGAACGGGTTCGATAACATTTGGCATCAACGCTGATGGAAGACGTGATCGTGTTGGAGGGTGGGGTTATTTATTTGGTGATGAAGGAAGCGGCTATGACATGGGCAAAGCAGGAATCACAGCAGCTTTAAAAGCGTTTGACGGACGCACTAAAGAGACAGTGCTGCTTGAAATGATCTGTGCTCATTTCCGTATTGACAATCCTTATAATCTTATCCAGAAGGTTTATGCCTCTCCATCTCCGAAAAGTGAGATTTCACCGATTGCCAAATTGGTATTCGACGCTTATAGACAACATGATACAGCAGCCCGGGAAATAATTAAAAATACCGTAAAAGAATTGGGCAGCAGCATCAGGACGTTAAAAGCAAAACTTTACCAACCTGAAGAAGCGGTGTATGCTGTTTTATGCGGCGGTGTATTTCGGGATAAAACAATACTGCCGGACATGCTGGAAAAAGAACTTCAGAACGACCGGCAGCTAACGATGGTCAATCCTGAAATGGCACCGGTCGGCGGTTCGATCATTGGTGCTTTATTAATGGAAAATAATCGCATAGATGAAACTCTAATCCGAAATTTTATTTCAACCTATTAGGAGGCGATCGGATTGTCACAAGTCAAAGGCGGACTGACAATTTTAAAGGATAGGGTTCATGCCCTGCCGCCGTCAGAAAAGAAGTTGGCCGAATATATTTTAAAAAACCCGGAAGAGGCCATTATGCTGACAGCTGTATCTTTAGGAAAAGAAAGCGGCACCTCAAGTGCAGCGGTCATCCGGCTATGCAAATCGCTCGGGCTTAAGGGTTTCCAGGAATTAAAGATACGGGTTGCCGGTGATCTGCAAAAAAACGGAGAACAGGACTTTCGGGATATTGAGCCGAATGATAAAACAGAAAACTTAATCGAAAAAATGACATCAAATACGATTCAAACGATTACAGAGACCGTGGATATCATGCGCGCATCTGATTTGAAAAATGCTGCCAATACGCTTACTGAGGCAAAATCAATTGTCTTAATTGGTGTAGGTGCATCATTCATTGCGGCTAAGGATGCAGAGCAGAAGTTTACAAGAATTGATAAATTTGTTCAGGCTTTTTCCGATGTGCATATGGGGGCGACAGCTATTGCGAATAAAGGACCTGATGATGTCGTTGTGGGGATTTCTTTTTCGGGACAAACAAAACAAGTTATAGAACTGCTGGAACTGGCAAAAAGCAAACATGCTATAACAATCAGCATTACAAAATCAGGTAAGTCGCCAGTCAGCGATATTTCGGATATTCAATTACATACGTCCGCTGCAAGGGAAGCAACATTCAGAAGCGGTGCGACATCTTCAAGGATGGCTCAACTTCACGTAATTGATATCCTTCTGATGGTGATAGCTTCAAACGAATACGAAGATACTATCAAACATCTTGATGAAACAAGAAAAGCAATATCAGCCCTGATGAAGAGACAAGTTTAAGCATTTTGAAATAATATTACAAATTACTATAAGTAATATTGACAAAATAATTTAAAAGGCCTATACTGAAAACAAATTATAGTGTGAAAATTTTAAAATGTGTGCTCAAAAAGGAGGATAAAGTGAAACTTCATTCAGCGGAATGATTTCTCCGTTGAATGTTAGTTGAACAGAATCGGGTATTTATGGTCAGTTAGCCCCGTTTTCTGGCGGGTTACTGATCATTATATGCGGGGAAACAAGGACCGAGAAGTTCGAGGCGCTGCAGTTTCGAGCAGAGGAGAAACAAGTCAACTAGAAGCACCGATGCGTCATTGCTACCGAACTTTTAGAATGACCTTTGATTTGAAAGCGTTTTATTATTCTTAGGGGCAAGGAGATTCATAGATATGGAACTGGCAAAGCTAACGACTGAACAACGCAATGAGACAAGTATGACATTGGATCAAATGTCAACGATGGAAATTTTAAATGTGATCAACGAAGAGGATAAAAAGGTTGCAATGGCTGTTGAAACGGTGTTGTCAAAGGTAAATGATGCCATTGAACATATTTACAGTGCTTTACAACAGGGCGGCCGCCTGTTTTATGTCGGTGCCGGAACGAGTGGCAGACTTGGAGTAGTCGATGCATCAGAATGCCCGCCAACATTCATGACATCTCTCGACACAGTTCAAACGGTCATGGCTGGTGGAACCGGTGCTTTTTTCAAAGCGGTCGAAGGTTCTGAGGATGAGGAATCTCAGGGCATCAACGATATAAAAGCCAGAAACATAACGAATAAAGACGTTGTGGTGGGCATCACTGCAAGCGGCAGAACACCTTACCCGATTGGTGCGTTAAAGCATGCCGGAAAAGTTGGTGCTTATACTGTCTCGTTATCCTGCAATGACCATTCATTGATCAGTCAGTTTGCTGATACAGAAATCGAAGTCGTTGTCGGTGCGGAAGTGCTGACAGGCTCAACCCGAATGAAAGCTGCAACCGCGCATAAAATGATTTTGAACATGATCACCACAACAACGATGGTCAAACTCGGGAAAGTCTATGAAAATCTGATGGTGGATGTCCATGCCAGCAATCAAAAATTAATGGAGCGGGCAAGACGCATCATTATGGAAATTACTGATTGCGATTACAATGAAGCTGATCAGACGCTTGCCTTAACGCATAATCAGGTAAAACCTGCCATTGTCATGATTAAAGGGGGTGTTTCATACCAAAAAGCGGAAGAAGCAATCAAAATGAGTAATGGATATGTTCGTGATGCGATTGCACATGCGCTTAATTCCAATGTCTGAGGCAACATTAATAGTCACATGAACTGTTAATGTGTTTCATATATTTTAATTAAACAAAGGGGGAAAATTATTTTGAAGCGATTACTGAAAAACCCTTTCGTCCTTATTCTGATGGTTGCCTTACTGATGATAGCAGTCGCCTGTTCGGACGACGGTTCATCGGAAGGGTCAACGGATGACAGTGGCGATAATACAGGGGAAGCAAGTGATGGTGAAGGGTTAAGCGGAACACTTGAGATTCAGTACTTCGTTGGCGGATATGGCGACTCCTGGTGGAAAGAAGTGATTGGTGACTTCCAGGAAGAGCATCCTGATCTGGAGATTAAAGAACATGCCGGTCCAAACATTAATGAAGAAATGAGATCGCGCTGGGTATCCGGTGATCCGCCTGATGTTGTCTACATCGATGGTGCTGGATCAAGTGAGACTCAGATGGTTGAGGATGGCCAGTTGATGGACCTTACCGATTGGGTTCAGGATATCGAGGTGGATGGCACACCACTAATGGATAGCTTCATTGTACCGCCGTCCGATTTTGATGGCAGTGTATACAGCTTGCCGCTCGTATTTGACTCGTGGGGCACATGGTATGATAAAGCATGGTTTGAGGAAAACAACTGGGAAGTACCATCAGATTTTGAAAGTTTCATGAGTTCAATGGGGCAGATTCAGGAAGATACTGGTATTTCACCATTTGTAACGACAGGGCAGCATCCTTACTACTTCTTGCGCGGTATGCTGTATCCGGCATTTGGAGCAGCCGGCGGTGATGAACTATTAAACGACGTCATCACGGGAGCTGAAGGTGCATGGTCGAGTGATACAGTACTTGAGGTTATGAAAAAAGTAGAGGAAATGCAAAAGGCAGGCTACATCGATGAAGGGTTTGCTGCAATTAACCACACACAGTCACAGATGAACTTCCTGCTTCATGATAACGCCTATATTCCGGTTGGATTCTGGCTTCCAAATGAAATGGAAGGCGACAAGCCTGAGAATTTAGAGTATGGTTTTATTCCATCACCGATGAACGATGCTGGTGAGCCAATGGCAGTCGTACCGGATTTGCGTCCGCTGGCGATTGCTGAGGAGGCGGAAAATCCTGAAGCGGCCAAAGCATTTGTTGAGTTTGTGTTCACTAAACAATATGCCAAGTCATTCTCTGAACACACAGGTGCCATCATGAACCTTCAGGGTGTAGACTTGTCTTCAAACGAAAACGTACCGCAATACTTGATTGATGCAAACGAAATGATCAACGATCCGGAACAAGCTCAAATCTATCACAAGCCTCATCCAATGAGTGCCGATTTGGAAACGCCGATTAGTGATTCACTTGTTTCGCTGATGCTTGGCAATATCACGGCAGAAGAGTTTGTTGAAGAAGCTGAACAAGCGGCTGCTGAGTATCGTGAAAGTCAATAAACAATGAAACCGTGGGGCTGGGACAAAAGAGTTTTATTAAAGAAAAAGCCGAACTAAATAGAAAGGCTAGTCTATATAAGTCGCTGCGGAAATATACTTCGCTTTCCGCGGGCGGCTGGTGAGCCTCCTCGTGCATACGCACTGCGGGGGTCTCACCAATGCCTTTTCTCCCGCAGGAGTCTTCGTATATTTCCTACGCTCAAGGAGTGTATTGTGTCTCATTAGAGTTGGCCGTTTTAAATATGTTCCAGTGCCACCCTTATTTAATTGGAAAGAGTGATTGAATGGTACAATCTAAAAAACAAAAATACCTATTTTTAGCATTTTGCCTGGTTCCTACATTTATTATGTTCAGCATTTTTACTCTTTACCCATTGTTCAGCGGGCTGTATTATTCCTTTTTCGAAATGTCAGGTGCTTCACAGGCAAAAGAATTTGTAGGTTTTGATAATTACAAACAACTATTCAATGATGAGATTGTTCCTGCAACCATCTGGCATGATTATTTCCTTGTTATTACAAAAGTAATCGGAATTATGATTATGGCAATGTTTATAGCAGTGGCACTGACACAGTTAAAAATTAAGGAAGCACCATTTTATAGGATTATCTTTTTCTTCCCGAATATTATGTCTGTCGTTGTCATTGGTATTTTATGGGCATTTATTTACAATCCTGATTTGGGTTTGGTCAATTCAGCACTTGAATTTCTTGGCCTGGAAAATTGGACAAGAGCATGGCTGGGGAATGAAAACTGGGCATTGACAAGTCTTGTCTTACCGTCGATTTGGGCTGGTATCGGTCTCTTCATGCTGCTGTTAATGGGGGGGATTGCCAACATCTCCAAAAGTTATTATGAAGCGGCGCGGATTGACGGGGCAAATGAATGGCAGCAGTTTTGGAAAGTCACGTTACCGCTTGTATGGCCTCAAATTAAAATTTCTATCCTGTATATCGTGATTACAACGTTAAACGGCTCCTTTATCATTGTTCAAGTTATGACCGGAGGCGGCCCGAATAACGCAACACATGTAATGGGGTCGTATTTGTATCAGCAGGCATTTCAGCAGTACAACTTCGGATATGGTGCAACAATTGGTGTCATGATTCTGGTGTTTTCACTGATAACCGTATTGTTCCTGCAACTGCTGCTGCGCCGGGACAAGGTGGAATATTAATGATAGAGGATGAGACGCCATGAAACGAAGTGTAGGTCAAATGATATCAAGATTCGGCATTCGGATTCCATTGATACTGTGGTCAATCGCGGTGCTGTACCCAATTATTTGGATGTTCATCGGTTCGTTCAAATCGAACGCTGAAATATATGCCAACCCGTGGGGATTTCCGGAAACCTGGAATTTCCAGAATTTCATCACAGCATGGTCGGAATATAATATTGACACGAGTGTGTTTAATAGTTTAATAGTTACAGTAGTCGGTGCCGCATTGACGCTCGTTCTGGCAATTCCGACCTCATATGCTCTTGAGCGGATGCGCTTTAAAGGTAGTAATTTCCTGTTTACGTTATATGTTTCAGCGATGATGATTCCGATGGTGCTTGGCTGGATTCCTTTATTCTTCCTCCTTGGGCAGTTTAATCTTCTGGATAATATATTCGGCCTTGCGATCGTGTATGCCATCAGCCAGTTGCCGTTTTCGATTTTCGTGCTCACCAGTTTTATCAGTACGATACCAAAATCGCTCGAAGAATCAGCGGCTATGGACGGCATGTCACCGTATGGGGTGCTGTGGAAAATCATTACACCGCTTTCCATGTCCGGTATCATAACCGTGACGATCATGAACGCGATTCAGTTCTGGAACGAATATTTTATGGCATTAATCTTTCTGCAAAGTGAGGAAAATTATACACTGGCACTTGCGATTGATTTTATCAGCAGTGAAGCACAGTATACAAACGCATGGGGAACATTATTTGCAAGTCTCGTATTTGCGATTGTTCCGGTCATTATTTTGTATTCAATTTTCCAGCAGCGGATTGCAAAAGGTATGACAGAAGGTGCCATCAAAGGTTAATCAATAACGAATTTAAAAGGGTGTCCAGGCATTATTACGACTGGGCATCCTTTTTTTGTTTGAATTATTGCCGTTTGATTAAGTGATGTTCATAGCCCATAACATGAAAAAACTTACTCGAATTGGCGAAACTAGACAGATAAAGGCGGCGGACGTACAATAAAAAAAGTCGAAAAATGCGAGTGATAAACATGCAGATACAGCCTTTTAAAAAAGTGCAGGAAGCCTCCTATCTAACAGCGAATAAAGCCTGGAGCTACCGGGCCATCCTACGTTATTTTTATATACAGCATGAGCGGATGCGTGAGTTTCTTTTTCCCGAAGAGATTTTAGCACACCTGAAGGATCTGGACGGCTTTCAGGAATATACGGAAGATCAGCTGCATCAGGATCTTGATCAGCTAGTGAAATGGAATACATCGTCTGCTGGACAGGTTTTCGGAAGACTATGTGAAATTGTGGCATATGGATACTGACAGCTATACGGTGAAGGAACTCTCTGAGGAGCGGCTTGAAAAACTTAATCGAATAAACCATGCGGATTTGCTGGAAGTTGCCGATGCTATGCGCAAGAAAGGTAAAGCCGGTTATCAGGAAGCACTGGTAGGACGCATGATAGAAAACATTTAAAATGAAGCAAATTGGCGAAATGGCTTGTTTCATAGTGGAAATTCTAATTGGTTTTAGAATAATTAACTTTTTACAGCCTGTTTCCAATGGTAATTTCATATTATCTCCATTTGTTGGTTTTGAGTGGTGATGAGATGATAAAGTGAATCGTTAGATAAACGAATCGGACATTTAGGGACAGTTAACCGCCGTTCCTGGGCGGGTTACTGTCCATTACATGCGGGATAAATCTATCAAAAGATGGAGGCCAATGAAATGAGCGAAGTGACAATGCAGGACCTGTTCGTTGCGATTCAGGAAGTGTCAAAGGACGTTGGCGAAGTTAAGGAAAGTTTGAGCAAATTAGATGGTAGAGTGGAAAATCTGGAAAATAGAATGGAAAGTTTGGAAAATAGGACTAGCAATATAGAGACAGAAATGAAAAAGATGGGCAACGATGTGCGCAACTGGATTATAAGCTGAACGATTATAATAATGAGCTGCTGGATACCAGAGCACGTGTTACAATGCTGGGGAAAGAGGCAGGAATCGAATAACAAAGCTTGCAGCAGGCAGGCTTTATTTTTTTATTCCCATTTAAAACCTGGTCCTAATTGTGCTACATTATAATTATAAAACATATCCCTTAAATTGGAGGTACATATATGACTGCACTATTAAAAGATAAAAATATTGTTGTGATGGGAGTGGCAAATAATCGGAGTATCGCTTGGGGAATTACGAGGTCACTTTATAATGCCGGTGCGAATTTGATTTTCACTTATCGTCAGGAGCGTTCCAAACAAAAACTGGAAAAGCTGTTGGAGAAAAACGGGATCGAAGCCAAGTTAATCGTATCCTGTGATGTAGAAAATGATGAAAGCATCAAGCAAGCATTTCAGGAAGTTGGTGATCAGGCCGATATAATTCATGGACTTGTTCATTCAGTTGCATTCGCGAATACGGATGAATTGAAAGGCGATTATGCTGACACGTCGCGTGAAGGATATCTGACAGCACAAAATATCAGTGCCTACTCACTGGCTGCGGTCACTCGGGAAGCAAGAAAATTCATGACCGAGGGCGGCGGCATCGTTACACAAACGTACCTTGGGGCAGAACGTGTTGTGCCGAATTATAATGTAATGGGGGTAGCCAAAGCAGCGCTTGAAGCAAGCGTGCGTTACCTTGCTGAAGATGTCGGGAAAGACGGCATTCGTGTCAATGCGGTCTCAGCGGGTCCAATTCGAACCTTATCAGCAAAGGGTGTTTCCGGTTTTAATGATAAGATGTCGGTTGTTGAAGAAAAAGCACCGCTTCGCCGCCAGGTTGATCAGGACCAAGTCGGTGATGCAACTCTGTTTTTACTGAGCGATTTGGCACGGGGCGTTACAGGCGAAGTGCTTCACGTTGATTCCGGCTTTCACATTGTAGCAGGCGGATAACTTACCCTTTAATAATAAACGAGCATTCTTACAGTGGATGCTCGTTTTTTTCATTTCCTCAGCCTGCTGAGAGGAGGGCGCTAGTGTTTTTGAACGTTTTATCCCCTAAATGAATTACAAGCCCCCTCATCCCGATGCATATATTACATCATACAAACATACAATTCATTTCCTTTATACCCGCTAGTGACCGCAGCATCAAAAATTCTAACAAATGAAAATGATTCTAAAGGCTGAGCAAAATATGAACGGAATGAAAACAAACATTTGTTCGCATTTTTGGGTTATTTTGTGCTATACTACCAACCAAGGGCTGTTCTTTCAGACGGGCACTGCGGCTGACATATCTCTGCTGTTAAAGGGGGTGAGGCTTTTGGGTATGTTTGAAGTGTTTATGGTACTGATTGGTTTCGGTACCTTGTTAGTTGGATTGTTGGCGTTAATCGTGGAAATGATTAACAGAAAATAGACCTCTCGAAACCCTGCAACGGAATAAAAGAGAGGTCTATTCATGAAAAGCCGAACCACTGAAGGAACAGCTTAACCGACCACAGTATCTGCTGTGGTCTTATTACTATATGCAAAACTTTTCCTACATTATACCTAGAATTGATGGCTATGAAAAGAAAAAAGACTCGTGAATAAGCTTAAAAGCCATTTTAACGAAAATGCTTGAATAGGATAATTTGATACAATGTATTAAACTTAGAGTATATAAACTGTGGGGGTTCCTTATGAATGAAATTATGTGGGTCGATTTTATATTTCAGTTAATTTTTCTTATTATTTTAGCAGCAATCGTTGCATTAATTGTGTTAGCGATTCGTGCACTTTCAAAGCGATCAAAACAAATGGATACATTTGTAACAAATATTATTATCACTATAGTGATTTTATTGGCACTTTGGTTTGCTCTTGATTTTATAGGCGTAAATGCATCATACCTAGTTCCAAAATTAATAGAGTGGGCTACGAAGTTTATTTTTCCTTGGGTGGTATTATATTGGTTTATAAGACTTACTAAAAGTTTGGAGAAAAGATAAGGTTTATTCTTCAGGTAATGGTTGCGCTAATCTAATAGTGTGACCCGCTAAATAGGGCCATTTAATCGGTGCGAAACGTTCCTGACTCAAATGAAATGTGGGCAGGTCACACAATTTTGGTAAAGCTCAGGCAGTTTAATTTTCTAATACTGAAGGGTTATGTCGAGGAGTCGAATGAGGAAGAGTAACGTTCTGAAAGGCGGTCTTTGCGTCGAATAGCACGCTGCTTAGTAAGAAATAGTATGTGAACTAAACGCTAATGGAAGTTAATTTCTTCTTGCGTTAACTGGCGCGTTCGTTGCATAGCATATCAAAAGAAAAAATGAATAAAGCTTTATTTTTTCGACAAATGAGCAAAATTGATGTATAAGAGTAATATATTAACCAAAAAATAGGAGGATTTTTATGCCAAAACGTATTTTTCTGTTATGTTTAACATTCATTTTTACATTATCTGTCGCTGTTGCCTGTAGCAATCAAAGTAATGAAAATGATGCACAAAATAACGGAGAGGAATCAGCTCAATCGAAAGAAGATGAAAATGAGGTGAGTAATCAAGATAATGACGGGAATGAGTCAAATTCAAATGACGCACAGAATGACGATGATGAAACTGACTCTGTATTAAATGACGACCAAAGTTCAAATGATCAAACAAATGATGATAACGAACAATCAAGCTCTTCTGACGATAGTGCTTCTGCAAATGACAATAATCTACCTGAGATCATTGAAATAGATGAACAAATTCAACACGAGGAAGGTGTTACTTTTACGCTTGAGCAAATCGCCTTTAAAGAAGACCATATTTCAGTAGATTTTAATGCCGAGAATCATTCTGGATTTTCCCAATATCTAGCGAGTGCAGGCAGAGCAAAAAGTTCCGATTTAGGCGGTATCACGTTGCAGGATGATACAGGTTATGACTATAGATATGTTGCTGATGAAGACACAGATAGAATACAGCTTGAGGATCAAGAAAAAGTTACTGGAACTGTTAGTTTTGCGGGAAGAATTCAAGACGATGCCAAATCATTAACGTTAAGATTTAATCCTGATAATGTAGAACCTCAATTTAATTTTGAAGATATTGAAATTGAATGGTAGTAACTAATTCATATGTGGAGAGGAGTATCCTCATTGCATTCCATTTATAAAAAGATTAATTTAAGTTTTGTTCTTATTGTATGTGTGATATTTTTTTCGGCTTGTACGAATGCTGGAGAAAATAATCATGAATCAACGAATGAGCAGGATACAGCAAACGATGAAAATGATGCGGCAACGGTTGACAACATAGAGAATGACGAAAACGATTCTGGTCAGGAAGAAAATATACCGAAGTCGGAATTTAATATAACGCAAATGTCAATAGGGTCCATTTTTTTCAAAAGTAGCATGGATATTGATTCCAGTATTGAAAAAGAAGTGATGGAGACGTTGACGGAATTTAATGCCGTGGGAACGGAGGATGGTGCAAAGTTAACGCTGCCTGAAGATATTTTGTTCGATTTTGATTCGAGTGAATTACGTTCTGAAGCTGATGAAGTTATTGGACAACTCGTGCAAGTGATAGAGACAACCGATGATGATGAAGTAACAATCGTTGGACATACAGACAGTAAAGGTGAAGATAGCTATAACCAAGAACTGTCCGAGGACCGGGCGAATGCTGTTCTTGACGCATTAGCCGACAAAGGGGTTGAAGAGGGACGTATGACCGCTGAAGGAAAAGGTGCTTCAGAACCAATTGCTCAAAATACAAATAATGATGGTTCCGATAACCCTGAAGGTAGACAGAAAAACCGTCGAGTAGAAGTGACCGTCCATGGTTTTAATCAATGATATCACAATGTTTAAAGGGATCTTTATCATGAGTTAAATGCCAAAAAAGTCACAGAGTTTATTTGGCAAATAAAAAATGTATGTAATGGCAATTTATATAGATTGTCCCCACTCATAGGTTGGGGGATGGCTGCCGGTAAATGTCCGATTCGTTCATCTAACAATCAGTGGGGGAAGAAAGAAAACTCCCACTGCTTGAAGATTCACTTTATTTTTTGTGACTTATGGAAAGTATTACTCCTCCAACTGTTAAGAGTTAGACTATTATTTCAATATCCTGGTCGATATGTGCAAGGGGAAGGTGTCATTTTCCGAAACTATTCCGTCAACACTTCTGCATGCGTCAATGACAGGTCATGAAGGTTGAAGTACAGGTGGAGTTGGCAAAACGAAGGCTGGAGCTACTCCTTTTGGAAAAGGTATGATTTAATAATTGGTTATTCACTATACGAATCAGGCGCACTTCTCGAATAAGCAGGGTACTTCCTTGAAGGACGCTGATTGTGGAAAAAAATATAAAAGCGCGATACATTAGCCATGTCTAATATGTATCGTTTTTTTATGACTTGTTACAGTTTAGGTCTTGATAGGCAAGAAAGGGGGGAGATATGGCAAAGTCGATGAATTAAATGGTTGTAAGCTTTCCTCACACCGAGTATAATTTGACAGTTGAATGATATATTTTATTGAAAGAAGAAGAGGGAATATAAATGACGACGCAACCTTATAACAAAACGTTAATGGCCGCTCTATTGCTCGCGGGTTCATTCATTGCGATTTTAAATCAGACGCTTATGATTACAGCTATTCCTCCAATCATGGATGAAATGAATATTTCAGCTAATACAGCTCAATGGCTGACTACTGTCTTTATGCTTGTCAATGGGGTCATGATCCCTGTCACTGCATTTTTGATCGAACGGTTTACAACACGTCAGCTTTTTATGACGGCAATGAGTGTATTCACGGTCGGAACGATTGTCGGGGGCTTGCCCCGAACTTCAGCATATTGTTAGTAGGAAGAATTATTCAATCAGCCGGAGCCGGGATTATGATGCCACTCATGCAGACGGTTTTCCTGTTAATTTTCCCTGTTAATAAACGAGGAGCAGCGATGGGCTACATTGGACTCGTTATATCGTTTGCGCCAGCTATTGGACCGACTTTGTCCGGTTGGGTGACATCGCATTTGTCTTGGAGGTTTTTATTTTTACTTATTTTACCTTTAGCTATTTTAATTATCTTTATTGCTTATTTCATATTAAGGAATGTTACAGAGCTCACGTATCCGAAACTCGATCTTCCATCGATCATCCTATCTTCCGTCGGCTTTGGCGGACTTCTGTTTGGTTTCTCAAGTGCCGGAAACTATGGATGGGATAGCGGAAGAACCATTGCTATTCTTGCAGTTAGTATCCTTACCCTTGCAGTCTTTATTATGCGGCAATTACGCATGCGGCAACCGATGCTGGAATTCAGGGTATTCAAATACAGCACATTTACGATTACAACCGTAATTGGCATGATCTCGTTCCTTGGGTTGATCGGATCGGAAACCTTAATCCCGCTGTATATGCAGAACATGCGAGATTTCACAGCTATGGAATCCGGACTCGTTCTACTACCCGGCGCTCTTATCTCGGGATTAATGTCTCCGATTACAGGACGAATTTTTGACCGGATTGGAGCTCGCTTGTTAGCAATTGTTGGTTTGACTATTATGACTGGTGCCACCTTGGCCTTTGGCTTCCTGGGTACAACAACGACGCTCACGTTCCTGATTGTCATGTATGCAGTTCGCATGTTTGGCTTCTCGATGGTTATGATGCCTGTAACGACAGCAGGTTTAAATCAATTGCCACAAAAATTGATTCCGCACGGTACGGCTATGAATAATACGATGCGGCAAATCGCAGCATCCGTGGGGACCGCCATCCTTGTTACAATCATGACGATGACGGCACAAAACGCCCAACAAGTCCCAACAATCTCAAACCCTGATATTCACGGCGTAAACGTTGCTTTTCTAGTTATTGCTGTTTTGTCGCTTATTGCGATTATCATATCTATTTTTGTTAAAAGAACCTATCCATCTACTGATGAAGCTGTGCAAACGGAATATCGCAAGAAAAGAGCGGAAAATATGTAAGATAAAAGAAAGGTAAGGTCCTTCAGTTTTCACTGTTCGTCACAGTGGATAAAGGTTTGAAATGGAAATGTTTCGTTTCTTGAAAAAATGATAGAACCAGGTTGTACAGTGGGGAAGCTCCATCAAAATCTTCAATTAGGTGGAGAGATTCACTGAGTGAATTTCCTGGTTAATTAATTTGTTAACAACGGTCTAAAAACCTTACTATTTCACAAGAAAAACATACTGATAATTTTGAGCTTTCTCCACAGTAAGTCAACTACTTGTTTTTCGACAGGTGTCTCTTTTTTTCTTCAGTTGACCGAGTGTGCTATATTAGACATAGATTTTATAGAATATGATAGGAAAAAATTTTCCGATTTGCCTGATGGAAGCAAAAGCTTATAGCTGAAAGATGCAACGATAAGCCAAATTTGCTGATATGCATTGTTTTAGAAGGGATATATGAGGATGGTTAACGATAATTCGAAAAGATTGTACCAATTCCTGCTTGTAGCGGGAATTGTTATTGTTGCATTTAATCTTCGGCCCGCCATTACGTCAGTCGGGCCTGTGATCGGAATTATACGTGATGATATTGGCTTGTCTAACTGGAGTGCGGGCATTCTGACCAGTTTGCCGCTGATTGCATTTGCGCTCACATCACCGCTGGCACCCAGACTGGGGAACCGCTATTCCAATGAACGGATGTTATTAGCAGGTCTTATTCTGCTTTTCTTAGGGATCTCTATCCGTTCCATGTCAATCATGGCTCTTTTGTTTACCGGTACATTACTCGTCGGATTCGGGATCGCCATTTTAAATGTACTCTTGCCGGGTGTGATTAAAGAAAAATTCCCGGCTAAAGTTGGGTTGATGACGAGCGTCTATTCAACATCGATGGGCGTCTTTGCAGCGTCTGCTTCCGGTCTGAGCATCCCGTTTGCTCAAGGGCTTGGTATGGGGTGGCAGCTCGCTTTGTTAGTCTGGGCAATCCCGGCTGTTTTGGGGATCATTGTTTGGGTATATCTTTCCGGAAAAGAAAAATCCCAAGATGACGGCGGGATCAGACTTGCGAGTATGAGCGGCAACAGAATGTGGAAATCACCGCTTGCCTGGCAAGTGGCCTGTTTTATGGGCTTCCAGTCATTCTTGTTTTATGTGACCATCTCATGGCTTCCGGAAATTTTGCATGATAATGGCTTAACGATGGCTGCAGCGGGATGGATGTTGTCGTTTGCTCAGTTTGTGGGGCTCCCGGCCAGTTTCATCGTGCCGGTGGCAGCCGGACGGTTAAAATCACAGCGAGGAATCGTAGTGGTTATGTTTCTCTGTGCATTTGGCGGCTACGGCGGACTGCTGATTAGTGAGTCGTTTCCTGTCATGATGATCAGCACCATCCTTATTGGTATTACATTAAGTGGAACGTTTGCACTGGCACTTGCTTTTCTCGGGATGCGCGCCCGTAATGCCCGCGATGCTGCAGCACTTTCCGGGATGGCTCAGGCTTTTGGTTATACGCTGGCTGCAGTCGGTCCGATGTTTATTGGCTACTTATACGACCTGACCCAGTTATGGACAATACCGCTGATCACGCTGCTCGGTGTAGCCGCTTTGGTGATGGTTTTTGGGATGGGCGCCGGACGTGATATATATGTATTGGATGAAGTTTAAAAAGTTCATTAGCTAAAATAATGAGTTTTGTAACGAGATGTAACTGTAGGTAAAAGTTTTACTTAGATGGATGTGACACATATGGCACAGCGAGAATATTCAATGCGCGATTTTTATTTTTGGCGGATCACGCTTAGTCTGACATTGGCATCTTTTTTTGTGTTTGCCGGGATGTATGCAGTGCAGCCGCTTTTCCCTGTTTTTGTGGAAGAGTTTGACATTTCGGTCTCTGCATCTGGGCTGTCGCTATCTTTGACAATCATAGGTCTGATCGTTGGTCTGATTGTGCTCGGTTTTTGGTCAGACCGGAGCGGACGAACGATTTTTATTAAACTATCACTGGCAGGGGCAACGATTCCTTTTTTGATCATACCGCTCTTTGATTCATTTATGCTGTTGCTCGTATTGCGTTTTTTCCAAGGGATTGCTTTAGCCGGGCTTCCGGCAGCAGCACTCGCTTATTTGAGTGAAGAAATTGATAAGCGGAGCGTCCATGCAGCAATCGCATTTTACATATCCAGCAACGCGCTTGGCGGAATGGTCGGCCGGGTCATGACCGGCTATATGACGGATCATTTTTCCTGGGAGATTGCTTTTTACATTTTGGCTGGTGTGGGGTTTCTCAGTCTTGCTGCAGTGATATTCATGTTGCCGGCCTCTCGCTTTTTTAAGCCGAGCACATTGCCGTTTTCCAGTGATATGAAGGCATTTGCTTATCATTTGAAAAATCCTGCCTTACTATTGTTTTTCGGTCTCGGCATCGTCCTCCAAACGTCATTTACAGGCATGTGGACTTATTTGCCGTTTTATCTTGAGGCGCCGCCATTTTCATTGCCGCTTGAGGTGATTTCATATACGTTTTTTGCCTATGGTCTGGGTGTTGTCGGATCACCGCTTGCAGGCTGGCTTGCAGGACGATTTGGATTGCACCCGGTTCGGATGTCCGGCATATTTGTTATGGTTACCGGCATGTTTGTGACATTGGCACCGGCGTTATGGATGATAGTAGTTGGATTGTGCATAACATGTCTCGGGTTCTTTACCGCTCATTCTTTAACGGCTTCGTCAGTAAGTGAAGAAGTGACAGAACATAAAGGGAGTGCTTCCAGTCTGTATCTGGTTTCGTATTATGTAGGTGTCGCTCTTGGGAGTTCAGCGCTTGCGCCTTTGTGGAACAGTACAGGCTGGGTCGGTTTGATGATTCTGCTCGCATGCATTCCGGCAGTCTACGTCGTAATCATTCGTGTCATCCGGGTGAAACACTAAAATTATCTTTACCAATTAAAAAACAGGAAAACCCTCGGGTCTTCCTGTTTTCTACGTTAATTGTTTTGTATCATTTCCGGCACTTCGGTCAAATCGATTCCCCATGCTATCGGGAGCCAGAAATAAATAGCAAGTGCGGCCAATAAGATTCCAAATAGGTTCAAAGCAATACCGGCTTTGGCCATATCAGGAATCCGTAAATAGCCTGAACCGAACACGACAGCGTTTGGCGGTGTAGCAACAGGCAGCATGAATGCACTGGATGCAGCAACACCCGCAGCGACCATCACAGTAAATGGATGAACACCAAGCGCCATTGCCAGTGACCCCATAATCGGATACATCATATTGGCTGTTGCGGTGTTGGATGTAATCTCTGTCAGGAAAATAACCATACCGGCAACAACGAGCAATACAATAAACAGGTGAACGCCTTCCAGTACTGTAAGCTGATTACCCAGCCATTCGGATAAGCCGGATTCTTGGAACCCGCTTGCAATGGCTAAACCGCCGCCGAACAGCAGCAGAATCCCCCAAGGGAGTTTGACCGCGGAGTTCCAGTCCAATAAATGATCACCTTCCCGGTTTTTGGCCGGAATTATAAACAGAATGATTGCCGCTGTCATGGCGATAATCGCATCGCTGATATTTTCATTTACAAATTCAACGAGGATAAATGAACGGGTGATCCAAGCCAAAGCAGCAATCGTGAAAACAACAAGCACACCTTTTTCCTCAAATGATGCTTTGCCTAAAGCGTCTTTCTGTTCTTGGATAATTTCCCGTCCGCCAGGCAACTGATTGACTTTTTGCGGATAGGCAACTTTTACCAAATAAAACCATATAACAAAAATGAACAACCATGCGACCGGAACACCGAACAGCATCCATCCCGCAAACGAGATTTCAATGCCATACATATTATCGACAGCACCGGCCAGTGCAGTGTTTGGCGGTGTGCCGATCAGCGTCGAAATACCGCCAACTGAAGCAGAATAGGCTATCGCCAGCATGAGAGCCTTACCGAAAGCAAAATTTTCTTTAGATGTATCAATTGTATCGTCATTCTTTAATTGATCAGAAACCTGATAAATGATAGCAAGGCCGATCGGTACCATCATCATGGCGGTTGCCGTATTGGAAATCCACATTGACAGGAACCCGGTTGCCACCATAAAACCGAGAATGATTCGTTCGGTGTTGGTTCCGATAACCGAAATGATTGTCAATGCGATACGTTTGTGCAGATTCCATTTTTCCATAGCCAGGGCAATCATAAACCCGCCCATAAAAAGAAAAACCGTATCATCGCCGTATGATGAGGTTGTCGGCGCAATTTCAAGTCCGCCTGTCAGCGGAAACAGAATAATCGGAAGCAGGGAAGTCGCCGGAATCGGAATAGCCTCGGTCATCCACCATACAGCGATCCATATAGTGCTGGCCAGAACCGCTTGTCCAGCATCTGAAAGTCCCTCCGGCTGGAAAAATAGTAACGTCAATATAAATAAAACAGGACCTAAAATTAATCCAATCAATTGGGCGGTGGAATAAGGGCGTTTATGGTTCGTACCATTTCCATTTCCGCCGCTTGTTTCTTTCGTGCTGTTTGGATTCGTGCTGTCAGAACCAAATTTTGACTCATTTGGCCGCACGAAAAACCTGAGCATCTCTTTTGCCTGGTCGTGTTTGTCCCATAGCCAGTTCCAAGTAGCAGTTATCATACAGCTCCTCCTTTAAAAAAATAATATAAAAAATGAAATCGATAACATTCACCATTATAAATAAACATTCAACACTGGGCAAGCTATTTTGTCTTCTGTCCCACCTGAAAACGTTATGTTAAGCTGTTAATAGAATGCTATATAAACGTCGTTGGAGGCGATATGCATGTCAGTTTACATGCAAGCTGTTGGGGATTTTGCTGTTAAGATTCAGTTTCAGGGAAGCGTGACACCTGCCTTGAACAGGTCAATTCAGTTGTTCTCCCGCAAGCTTGACCACGCCGGGATATATGGAGTTGTGGAATGGGTTCCGGCATATGATTCGATAACCATCTATTATCAACCAAAAAAGATCCGTTATCGTGAACTCTGCAGAGAACTTGACCATGTATTCCGGATAGAGTTGGAAGAAAAAAATATTGGAACACGGCTTATAACCATTCCGGTTGTGTATGGCGGGGAGTATGGCCCTGATTTGAAACGGGTTGCTGCTGTTAATGAATTGTCAGAAGACGGCGTAATAGCGCTTCATACCCAAAATACGTATCTTGTCTATATGCTGGGCTTTTTGCCGGGTTTCCCTTATCTTGGCGGACTTGACAAACGCATTGCCACACCAAGACTTGAAGCGCCGCGTGAGAAAACATCAGCAGGATCAGTCGGCATTGCGCACGAACAAACCGGTGTTTATTCGTTGGAGTCCCCGGGCGGCTGGAATATTATTGGGAAAACGCCAATGAAGCTGTTTGATTTTCAAAAAGAAGATGCATTTTTGTTCAGGCCTGGTGACAAGGTACAATTCTATCAAATTGACGAATGTGAGTATAAGACGATAAAACAAGAACTTGCTGACGGCAGTTTTGAGATGGGGAAGGTGATAAGTGATGACAAAGCGGATTGATTTAAATTGTGATATGGGTGAAAGCTTTGGCATGTATACGTTCGGGGCCGATGAACAGCTTATTGCCTATATCACATCAGCAAACATTGCCTGTGGTGCCCATGCGGGGGAACCTGATGTAATGGACCGGACAGTTCGCCTTGCCAAAGAACATGGTGTACGGGTTGGTGCGCACCCGGGTTTTCCGGACTTAGCCGGTTTCGGCAGGCGGATGATGGATTTTTCACCTGTAGAGGTGTACCGGATGGTGGTTCACCAAATTGGCGGTATTCAAGCATTTTGCAAGGTTCATAATGTCAGGATGCAGCATGTGAAGCCGCATGGCGCACTTTATAATATTGCGGCAAAAAACCGTGATACGGCAGATGCAATTGCCCGGGCTGTACGGGATGTTGATGATGAGTTGGAGCTGTTTGGCCTGGCCGGAAGCGAGCTGTTAGCTGCCGGACGTGGGGCGGGTCTGAGTGTTGCATCAGAAGTATTTGCCGATCGGACATATCAGGCAGATGGCAGTTTAACTCCCCGGAGCCGGCCGGATGCATTGATACGAGATGCTGATGAGGCCGTTCTGCAGGTTGAGCGGATGCTAAACTTAGGAAAAGTCCATGCTGTCACAGGTGAAGAGGTTATGATTGAGGCTGATACGATTTGCCTGCATGGTGACGGCGAACAAGCTGTAGCGTTTGCCGGCAAATTGCGCACAGCGTTAGAACAGAGTGGTGTTGATGTGCAAGCAATCGGAAAGGCTGGCAGCAGGGCAAAATAGCATGTAACCATTGTGAAAAAGGTTTGTAAAAACAGAATCAGCGGGAAGAAGCCTCCCGCTGAAGTCAGCTCAATACTGAGTGCATGAAGGATCATTCAAATAAAGAGACGGAGGACTCCTGCAACCGCAGCGACAGTACTGATACCGGTTGCTATTATCCATTTTAATAGTTTAACATGGTTGGCATTCAACGTTGCTTCCATTTTCTTATGAAAGTTGTTTAATTCCGATTTTGTAATGAGCTCTTTTTCTTTAATCAATTCATCGATTTTTACAATGACATCTTTCGTATCTGCTTTTGATTCTAATGACTTTTCCAATACTTTCAACCGGGCTTCTATTTCATATAATTTTGAGTTGTAACTTCCCTGTTCGTTTGAATCCTGAATCGTTACCACTCCTTTCCCTGACGCTCCTTCACGCTTACGATATATTATTCAAATTGAATATAAAATGGAAAGGCAGTTAACTGAAAGAGTCCGTATAATTTTCCAATATGCCAAAAAAATGCTCAGATTAAGCTCTGAGCATTTTTGGATTCGGTTAGTCGCGTATTTTTTTAAGATCAGAAAGTAGATGATCTTAGCTGAAGTTTTTAGTCATGAAACTGTTTCGCTGATTTTTTAAGTCTGACTTTTAGGAAAGCCGTAGCCGGGTTTTTCTTATTCCTTTTCAAATGCATTGACTGCTGCTTCTGCCACTTGGACGTCCTGTGGAACGGCTCCACCGCTTACGCCGACTGCCCCTATCACTTTTCCGTCTTTTTCAAGTGGGATGCCGCCGCCGAATACGACGATTTTTCCTTGGTTGGTTGTGTTGAGACCCCAAAGTTCCGCTTGGGGTACTGTTGCTTCTTCCAGGTTGGATGTCGGCATTTTTAGGGCGACTGATGTCCAAGCCTTATTATGTGCGATGTCGATGCTCGCAAGCCATGCATCATCCATCCGGTGCGTGGCAATCAGATTCCCGCCATCGTCAAGTATGGAGATAACCATTTGCACGCCTATGTTCCCCGCTTCCCGTTCAGCATTGTCAATCAGCTTCTTTGCAGTTTCCAAGCTTAGTTTATCCACTTTAGTCATCCTTTCTGTATAATATTTTCCGTTAGTCTATGATGCTTCAATCCTTTTCCCGTCTTATTAAAATTCAAAACGCCATTTCACAAGATCAACTATGAAATTGTTTATTGGCAAGTTTGTTTATTAAGCAGTACGTAGTATAATAACAGTACCTGAAAAGAACAAACTTCTTATCAGTATCAGAAAGGTGGTTACCTCGTGACAGACAGTATGAATGAGGATTAAGCTATATAAGGAGTTGTTACAACGGTTGCTTTTTTTATCATTTACAGACGATAACACCCCCACTTTAATTTTGAGAAGGACTTAGCCCAAAAATAAGTGGGGATGAATCGCTTTCGGACAAAAGAGGGGTTTAGTTAATGAGTGATCATATGCAAAAGCAAACCATCTTCCAAGTGCATAAGCCAGGTGTTTTGACAACATTTCAGGATCTTGGGAGGTATGGCTTTCAGCAATATGGGGTGCCGGTATCAGGCGCCATGGACCATTTCGCCCTGCAAATGGCTAATATTCTTGTCGGCAACGACCGAGATACCGTATGTCTTGAGGTGACGCTAGTCGGTCCGGTACTTGACGTGAGTTCACCGGAGCCCATCACTGTTGCGATTACGGGAGCGGCACTCGGGCCGAACCTGAATGGAAATCCTGCTCCGATGTGGCAGTCATTCAAGATGAAGCGGGGAGACCGGCTGACTTTCGGTAAGCATCAGGAGGGCGTCCGCGCGTATATTGCAGTGGCAGGCGGTTTTGATGCTCCAGCATTTTTTCAAAGCCAATCGACCGATGTGAAAAGCGGATTTGGGCAGCAACTGCAAAGAGATCAATCCATCAATGGCTTTCCGGTCAAATCACCATCCGGCATCGGTCTGTCACCAATGGCAATCCCCGCTTATCCCAGTGCCATTAACGTGTCGATTGTAGAGGGACCTCATATTGACCATTTCAGCAAACAGGAGCTGGACCGCTTTTACAGCACTGCCCATACTGTCGATGCCAATTCCAATCGGATGGGATACCGTCTTAATTCGGAGCCAATGATACATAAACAATCTGTCGATATCTGGTCGGATGCAATACCGTTTGGGGGGATCCAGATTCCCGGAAATGGACAGCCGATTATATTAATGGCGGAAAGGCAAACCACAGGCGGATATCCACGGATTGGAACGGTCATATCAACTGATTTGCCAAAACTGGCCCAGCTCGTGCCAAACGGTGAAATCCGCTTCAGCCCGATTTCAGTCGAGGCGGCACAAGAACGTGCTGTTCAAATGGAGACATTTTTATTTAAAATGGACACCTTCATAAGGAATTACTAAAGAAGCAGTGCAGTAAACCCATTATCCTGCTTGGTACCAGAGTGTTTTTTATTCGGCCGGTGCGGCGCAGGTTACTATTGCTTAGCAACCCGAAATATATTACACTAACTTGAGATGAAGGTGTTTAGTAGGGCTGTATGATGCAGTTTCACTGTAGCCTGTCTTTATATGTATCATGAACTCAGCAGGGCCTTTGCATTTGCCGGGTTCATTTTGGCGTTAACATCAATGGGAGATAGCGCTGTGGTGAATGAAGTTTTACTTAGAAGAGGAGCGTTTGAATGGCTATTAAATTAATCGCATTGGATATGGATGGAACATTGCTGAAAAGTGACGAAACCGTTTCAGAATTTACACGAGAAAAAATTGCAAAGGCACTGGCCCGGAATGTTCACGTTGTTTTGAGCACAGGTCGGTGGCTTGGTACATGCTACCCATATGCTGAATCACTGAATTTGACATCTTTTCTGATAACATCAAACGGCGGTGAAGTATGGACGGTTGACAAAGAATTAAGAGAGCGTCATTTGCTTGACCCCGAGCGGATCAAATTGATATGGGGGTTGGCGAAAGATATGGGGCTCATCACTTGGATGGTGTCAACGGACAAAGTGTGGTTTAATGAACAGCCTGATGATTTCTCCGCGTATGAATGGCTCAAAATAGGTTGTCAATCATTTGATCAAAACAAATTGGATGCGATTGTTAAAGAGTTGTCCCATTACGATGATCTGGAATTGACAAACTCCCTGCCGACTAATATTGAAGTGAACCCAAAAGGCGTCAGTAAAGCCAGTGCACTGCAAAGTGTCTGCAAGGAGATAGGCATTACAATGGAAAATGTCATGGCAGCAGGCGACAGTCTGAATGATATTAAAATGATTCAGGAATCAGGGATTGGTGTCGCGATGGGAAATGCGCAGGAAGCAATTAAGAAGGTTGCTGACCATATAACGGCGACAAATGATCAGGATGGTGTCGGAAAAGCGATTGAAAAATTTGTCCTGTAAGAAATTGTTCAAAAAGTCCGTTAAAATGACACGTCGGTGTTTCTAGTTGGCTTGTTTCTCAGCACCTTGGAAAAGAAAAGCACTAATGCTCGCGTGCGATGCTGATTTAGGGAAGCATTCCTTGTGCTCATGTATCTAAAGGCATACATTGCACCGCCTCGAACTTCTTGGTTTTTTTTCCCGCATATAATGATCAAATGAAGTTTCACTTTATCCTCCTTTTTGAATACGTCCTGTAAGAGGTGCCTGCTTCTATTTTCACACTTTTAACATATACTGTACTAACGCCTGATACGGCAAGCAAAATTTTACAACTGTATGGAAAAGGCGTATGATAGTAACAATACCGTGAAAGGGGATGCTGTTATGTCATTTTCCCGTGGACCAAAACAACCTATTCCGGAAGTGGAAACGAATGTATGGTCATGTACGAGTGACGATTGTGCGGGCTGGATGAGGGAATCATTCAGTTTTAATAAGGAACCGGAATGTCCGCTTTGTCAATCTTCAATGGAAAGGGAAGTACGTGTGCTGCCGGAACTGCAAGATTGAAGGTGACATGAAAGCTTAAGCAGGAACATTAGAATGACCAGCTGAATCAAGATGTCTGTGGATGGCATCTTTTTATATTGCGTTTCAATACCGATAACATGACGCGTTTTTCAACGCATGAAAATCTGGCTTGCTTATATGGTGAGGCAGATTTTTATATTTGTGAAAAGGATTAAATAGTAGAATAATTCCAAAATTAAGTGTATAATTTAAATTAGACAAATCATCCAGAATCCCATCAGATTTTGTAAGCGATTGCAAAAAATAGGGAGGAATGGCAAATGAAATACGCAAATCCGAATACAGAAGGAGCAAAAGTCAATTTTCAAAAGCAGTATGACAATTATATTGGCGGAGAGTACCGTCCGCCGGCAAATGGAAAGTATTTCGAAAATGTCAGCCCTGTCACGGGAAAAGTGTTTTGTGAACTGGCAAGATCGACAAAAGAGGATGTGGAGGCTGCAGTTGATGCCGGGTATGCGGCAAAAGATGCCTGGGGCAGCACACCTGTTGCAGAACGGGCAAATATTTTAAACAAAATTGCTGATCGGATGGAAGACAATCTTGAAATGCTCGCAGTTGCGGAAACATGGGATAATGGAAAGGCAGTCAGAGAAGGGCTTGCGGCTGACATTCCGCTTGCGGTGGATCACTTCCGCTACTTTGCGGGAGCAATTCGGGCGCAGGAAGGCGGCATCAGTCAGATCGATAATGACACGGTAGCCTATCATTTTCATGAGCCGCTTGGAGTTGTCGGACAAATCATTCCGTGGAACTTTCCGATTTTAATGGCCACATGGAAACTGGCACCGGCACTTGCAGCCGGCAATTGTGTTGTACTGAAACCTGCTGAGCAGACGCCTGCGTCGATTCATGTGCTGCTTGATCTGATTAAAGATCTTCTGCCGCCGGGTGTTCTCAATGTTGTAAACGGGTTTGGTGTGGAAGCAGGGAAGCCGCTTGCATCGAATAACCGGATTTCCAAAATTGCGTTTACCGGTGAGACGACAACTGGCCGGTTAATTATGCAATATGCTTCGGAAAACATTATTCCGGTAACGCTTGAGCTCGGAGGCAAATCACCGAACATCTTTTTCCCTGATGTCATGGACAAAGATGACGGATTTCTGGACAAAACAATTGAAGGACTCGTTATGTTCGCTTTAAATCAGGGTGAAGTCTGCACATGCCCGTCAAGAGCTCTCGTGCATGAATCTATTTATGATGAATTTATGGAGCGAGCAATCAAGCGAGTAAATGAAATTAAAATCGGACACCCGCTTGATACTGAAACTATGATGGGTGCCCAAGCTTCACAGGAGCAAATGGAGAAGATCAAATCATATCTTGATATCGGCAGACAGGAAGGCGCCGAAGTCCTTACCGGCGGCGGAGTTAACCAGTTGGACGGTGATATGGAAGAAGGCTACTACATTGAGCCGACCATCTTTAAAGGCGACAATAAAATGCGCATCTTTCAGGAAGAAATCTTTGGCCCTGTGCTTGCTATCACAACGTTTAAAGACGATGATGAGGCAATGGAAGTTGCCAATGACACATTGTATGGACTGGGCGCCGGCGTTTGGACACGCAATATCAATACGGCATACCGCTTCGGCCGTGGTATTGAAGCTGGACGTGTCTGGACGAACTGCTATCACCAATACCCGGCACATGCAGCGTTTGGCGGTTATAAAAAATCAGGCATTGGCCGCGAGAATCACTTAATGATGCTTGACCATTATCAGCAGACAAAAAACCTGTTAATCAGTTACAGTGAAGATCCGGCAGGGCTGTTTTAATAAGGCTATGCCGGCTGAAAATAGCGGCAACCAGTTTCACTGCATAAATTATACAGAAAGGGTGTGACAAATGGTCGAACGTGTAACCGCGACTGATGAAGCCCTGAAACTGATCGACACCTTGGAAGAAACACACGGCTCCCTTATGTTTCATCAATCAGGCGGATGCTGTGACGGCAGTTCGCCAATGTGTTACCCAAGAGGAGAATTCCGTGTCGGTGAATCAGATGTACTGCTTGGCGAAATTGGTGAGACACCTTTCTATATGTCAAAAGATCAGTATGAATACTGGAAGCATACCCAGCTGATCATCGATGCCGTTGATGGCCGCGGCGGAATGTTTTCACTGGAAGGCCCAGAAGGAAAACGGTTTTTGACGAGGTCCAGGGTGTTCAGTGAAGAGGAACGAAAAGCAATGAATTGAGAAAAAATCCATGCAGGCTCTGCACTGCATGGGTATTTTTTTGATATAGCGAAGATTCTCATTCCTTAAGCTGCAGCGCAAACATGAGCCGGAGAGCGGAAGTATGGGCGGGAAAATGCCAACATGAGCCGGAGAGCGGAAACATGGGCGGGAGAAACCAAACATGGACCGGCAAACGGAAATATGAGCATGAAAAATGCACCCCCTTCCATCCTTTAAGCCTGCATGCCTATCAGTCTCCAGACGAATGTTTAAAAACACCAGATTGCTGATGCATTAGCCCGCATGTAATAGTCAGTAACCCGCCACAATACGGCGGCGGTCAACTGACCCTGAATATCCGATTCTGTTCAACTAACAATTCAGTGGAGAAAAAAACACTCCACTGAATGAAGTTTCACTTTATTTGAAAAAATGTGTATAATTATATATATCAGGTGTTCAAGGAGGCAATTAAATGCAATCGATCATCTCAGTAAACGGTATACATAAATCATACAAAAAACGAAAATCCAAACAAATCTTTACGGCTGTCAGTGATGTTTCATTTGAAGTAGGAAAAGGTGAGATTGTCGGGCTGCTCGGTCCGAATGGCGCCGGCAAGACGACGACGATTAAAATGATCTGCGGATTGCTTGTTCAGGACCAGGGGGCAGTGACAATCAACGGGTTTGACAGCATTAAAGACCGTGATAAAGCTCTCCGTCATATCAGTGCAGTTCTGGAAGGGAACCGCAACTTGTACTGGCGGCTGACTGTTTTTGAAAATCTCGTTTATTTTGCCGGCAACCGCGGTGTGCCGAAAAAAGAAATCCGTCAAAAAGTCGAGGAATTACTGAGCTTATTCCAATTGCAGGACAAAAAAGACGAACTGGTCAATAATCTGTCACGCGGAATGCAGCAAAAACTTGCCGTTTCAGTTGCCATGCTAGCTGATACAGAAGTGGTTCTCTTGGATGAACCGACGTTGGGCCTTGATGTCGAGACAGGCTATGAGGTTCGCGATCTATTACGTAAAATTGCTCGTGAACAAGGCAAAACAATCATTATCAGCACGCATGATATGCCGGTTGTGCAGGACTTATGTGAACGGACAATCATCATCAACGCCGGAAAAGTGATTGCTGATGAACGTGTTGACCAATTATTAAGATTGTTTGAGACAAGTGCTTACCGGGTCGAATTAAAGGAACCGCTCACAGATGATCAGCAATCGATGCTGTCGGCACAGTTTCCAATCCACCACTGGCAGGCACAAACCCTGGAGATTAATCTCGATCAGGAACAGGATATTTTCAAACTGATGGATATTTTGAAACAAAATCAAACGCCGATTGAAACAATCAACCAGACCGAAATTAATTTTGAACAGGTCTTCCGTAAGCTGGTTAACGAAGGGGTAGCATCATGACAACATTTTGGAATGTGGTAAGAGTCAACACCATGATGGAATACATTGAACTGAAACGTTACAAAGCGAACACAATCAGTCTGCTGCTTACATTTTATATTATTTTTGTTGCGATGATGTTCGGAATTCAGGTGATTGGAGACCCCGCACAGGCCGGCACCAACACACAGTATGTGATCGTCAACTATATTTTCTGGTATTTTGGGATGATGACTCTGCAGTCAATTGGCTGGACGATATCTGATGAAGCCATGAAAGGAACGTTGGAGCAGCTGTTCATGTCACCGGTCAAACCATGGAAAATACTCCTTTCAAGATTGCTCGGAACCATTGTTAACCACTTTGTCCTGGTGGTTGGACTCTTGTTTTTATCCATGGCAACAGCGGGTGAATGGTTGAATTTAAATCCGGTATCCATTTTCCCGATTCTGCTGCTGACGTTGGCCGGCATGATCGGCACAAGTTTTATTGTAGCCGGGATGGCCCTGATTTTTAAACAAATAAATTCCTTTCTGCAAATTCTGCAGTTTATCGTAGCCGGCCTGACATTTGTGCCGCTTTCCGTTGCGCCGTACATGGTGGCAGCCCCGTTTGTAAAAGGCGTTGATATGACGCGGCAAATTATGATCAATGGCTATACGCTGGCTGATTTTACAATGGGGGATTACGCCTGGCTGATTGGGAACACGATTGTATATGGATTAATCGGATTCACTTTTTATATGGCATGTGAAAAACATGCCATGCAAAAAGGGTTGCTTGGTCATTATTAAGACAGTCAAATCGTTATCCTTGAGATGGGATGACGATTTTTAAATTAGATTGTAATGGATGTTATATGGATAGGTTTATATTACAATCGAATTAGAAATCGATTTGGGGGCATTATTTTTATAACGATTCTCTTACATCCTATATCCGATTTTGATTCGATTATAGATGTAGCGGAAGTCTTATTTTTAGGAGGTTTTTAGCGATGCAGAAAAAAATTGCTTTGATTCAGATGGATGTGACATATGGTGATCCGAAAGTGAACTTTGCCCGAGTCAATAAATGGGTGAAGGATGCGGTACAGTCAGGTGCGGAAATGGTTGTACTGCCTGAGCTTTGGGATACAGGTTATGATTTAAAACGATTCGATGTTCTTGCTGATAAAGACGCTCATGCAACAACAGAGTTTTTAAGTGATTTGGCTAAGCAGCACAATGTCACAATCATTGGCGGATCTGTTGCCGAGGATAGCAAGGATGGCATGAAAAATACAATGCTGGTGATCGATCAGAATGGTAAACTTGTTCATAAATACAGCAAGCTTCATTTGTTTCAGCTGATGGATGAACACTTGCATCTCGTCGAAGGTCAGGATGAAGCAGATTTTGAGTTGGATGGTGTCCCGTCGGCAGGGTTCATTTGTTATGATATCCGCTTTCCGGAATGGCTGCGGAAGTCAGCGGTGAATGGGGCGAAAGTCATGTATGTCGTCGCTGAATGGCCAAAATCCCGTATCGATCATTGGCGTACATTGCTTCAGGCACGTGCCATTGAAAATCAATGTTATGTGATCGCCTGCAACCGTATAGGATCTGATCCGAATAACGAATTTGGCGGTATGTCACTTGTCATGGATCCATGGGGCGAAATCATTACAGAAGGCGGCAGTGAGGAAAAAATGATTCTTTCTGAAATTGATTTGGATAAAGTGGATGAAGTCAGGAAGCGGATACCGATTTTTCAGGATCGGCGGGCGGAATGGTATTGAAGTTAGATTACTTGCAGTATAGTTTTCAAAGCAAATAATGCATTAATAAGTATCATATACCAAGCAAGTCTATTTCACAAAAGCCCTCCCGCTAGCATAAACTGAATAGATATTATTTATTAAAGTGGGGTGTCCAATTTGTTGTATTATTATGTAACGGGCAACACAGCTGAGGGCTTTGTTAATCATCTTGAGACAAATGTATTTGACATTGAAAAGGTTATCATACTTAAGCATCCGTCAATACGATTAAAAACAGCTATAATAAAAAAGTTGACAAAGCTATATGACGAGAATCAGCTTGAAATTCTGGAAAGCGCTCTTGGGAAAGATTTTTTTGATGGTGTCATTGTACGTGATCAATCGGTAGCATTCCTTGATGATAGAATTGCAGAAAGAGGTACTGACACGATTAATCTGACAGCGTCTTTCCCCGCTAAAGAACAAAACCCGGCAGAGGTCAACCATCTTACACAACTAGCATACGATAGCTTTGCGGAAGGCCTGAAAATTCACGATGAACTCGAAGAAATATACATTAACCAAATGGATTTTGATTATGCAGATGCGTTTTCAGAAGAATTCATTGAAAATCTGCTTAACAATGTACAAAAGAAAAACCGCACGGCGCACACATACACAAGACTTTTCGGCACAAATACAGTGGATGGTATCGTGAATGTTGTACCGCAGCTTATTAACGCCATAAACAAGGTCTATTACATTAAAGGGCGAGCTGGTACGGGCAAGTCCACGTTCATGAAAAAAATTGCTGCTGCATGCGCGGACCACGGGATTGATGTGGAACTCTACTACTGCAGTTTTGATCCGAAAAGTGTCGACATGGTATTAGTGCGTGATCTGGATTTTTGTATTTTTGACAGCACTGATCCGCATGAATTTTTCCCTGAACGAAAAGGAGAAGTGATTGTCGATTTATATGATGAATTTATTGCGGCGGGGACAGACGAGAAATTTGCATCGGAAATCAACAACACGAATGCACGATACAAATCATCCATGAAAAATGGTATTCATTACTTGAAATTAGCCGGAGAAATCTTTTCACGGCAGGAGACAAACTATATGAAGGCTGTGACTGAAGACGATATTGAACAAACGGTTCATAAAATCATTCAGAGCCTGCCATAATTCCTCAAAAGAAATGTTTTTAAAATTGACCTATGTCAAAGAATTGCTGAACCTTCTATAGGATAATAAATCCAATAGAAGGTGGGGAACATGGAACTTAGAGGGACTTATACGATTTTTCTAATTCTGCAAGTCATCCTAACTGCATTCACATTTTATAAATTTATGATGGCAATCGATATAAACTATCAGCTTGTTCTTGAAAAAACACATAAAAAAACAGTCTAAATTGATTAACATTGAACACCGCGGCAGTCGATTTTTATTCTGGAAAACTCGTTAATGAAAATTAGAAAAATATGTCAGTAAAAAAGTCTGCCCGGCTAATTCGGACAGACTTTTGTCATTACTGTTTAACTTCCTTTAAAATGTCTGTTACTTTATTAACGGTATATCCGCTTCCGCCTCGGTCGTGAGTGCCTTCTATCATCATGGCGATTAAAATATCCTGATCTTCTGACGGGTAGCCGACAAACCAGCCGTTTTCTTCGCCATTTTCTTCATCTGCGAGCTTGAGTTCAGCTGTGCCTGTTTTCCCTGAAATTGGAAAGTCTGCATCCTGCGCTCCTGACGCCGTGCCTTCTTCTACAACATCTCTGAGTGTATCCTGAATAAGCGTTGCCTGGTCACTCGTTATTAACTGTTCTTTCCATATTTGAGAATCATCATTATCAGCCAAAATAGTAGGTTTTAGCATATTACCGTCATTTAAAAATGGTGTATAGGTCAATGCAAGATGGAGTGCGCTTGTTTCAATTTCGCCCTGGCCGTAACTTGTATTGGCAAGCTGCACCTCATCATCAATCGCTCCGTTTGATGAGACCGTCGATGATGTCATCGGATATTCAAATGGCAGGTCTTCGCCAAAGCCGAATTCCTGGAAACCATTGACGAATTTCTCGCTGCCCATTTCGACACCTTTTCTGGCAAAGTAAATATTATCAGAGCGAACGAGTGCGTCTGTTACATCTACAGGACCATCAGATTCACTGACACGCCGGACTTCATAATCTCCCCAGCCTTCACCGTTGCTCCAGGTCAGGCCGTTTATTTCCATTCCTTCACCGGGTTTGATGCTGCCATTATTAAGCCCAATGGCTGCTGTGACCGGTTTAATGGCAGAGCCGGGAGAGAAGGTGGCTGAAAAACGATTGAGCATCGGCTGCTGCGGATCGTTTTGCAGATTATCATAGTCTGACTGGGAAATGCCATATAAAAAGTTGTCCGGTGTAAAGGATGGACTGCTTACTAAGGCCAATGTTTCGCCTGTTTTTGGATCGATGGCTGCCGCTGTTCCGGAATCACCATCATAGGCCTCATATATAGCTTCCTGCACGTCAACATCAATGGTTGTGACGATGTTCCCCCATTTTCAGCTTCTTTTTCGGCGATGACAGTTTCTTCGCCATCTTCGCTGACTGCTGTTATCGTGGCGCCTTCTTCACCTTTCAATCTTTCTTCAAAGAGTGATTCAAGCCCGCGCTGTCCCATCATGTCATCAGCATCATACGTGTCCTGATCGAGTTCCTCCAGATCTTCTGCAGTCACCTGGCTGACATAACCTGTAAGGTGAGCTGCTGCTTCACCGAGCGGATAGACACGGCCGGTTGCGTCACTGAAAGTAACCCCATCCAATTCACTCAACTGATTAATGGCAGCTTCCTCCGATGGCGGCAGTTTAGTAAGTGGTACAAACATATTAGGCTGCACCCAATCCTGGTTGAGTACGCCATCTATCTCTTCTGTGGACATACCTGCCAAGTCAGCGATTTTCTGTATTGTTTCTTCCGGATTTTCACCAAGGTCTTCAGGGACGACTCCAACTTCTTGTACGTTGTCATTGATGGCTAGTGGCATGCGGTTACGGTCAAGAATTTCGCCCCGTTTCGGCTCACTGATTTCCAATGCGATCTCGCCCCCGTCTTTAATCTCGGGAAAAATGAAGCCGGGGTCCCATTTGACGAACCAGTTTTCTTCTGTTTCTTCACTGCTGCTTACTTCCTCCCTTATAAGGGTTGCTTTATAATCGAATGTTATCGGTCCGGCGCTTGATTCCATTTCAACGGTAAATGGAAATTGTGCTGTACCTTTTTCCATAGCTGTTTCCATTTGATCTTCGGATAAATCTTCGAAAGTTATGTTGAGATCAGATATGGTTAAATCGTTATAAATGGTCTGATAGCGGTCGACGAAATCCTCGGTTGGATAAGTTTCCGCTGCCTGTGATGTCAGCATGTCATACATCTGGGAAAATTCCTGGTTGTTCCAATGATTAACGTATTTCTCAAAGCGTTCTTGCGGGGTTATGTCATCATTTGAACAGGCACTCACCATAAATAGCAACGATAAAAAGACAAATAGAGCTGTTTTTTTCATGTGATCCCCCTCTGTTCCTGCTTCTTTAATTATATTATATCATGTTAGTTGTGCAATAACATGCACAGAATTTAGCTTAAAAAATCGGCTTAAGAATTAAGAAATGTTCATAATCTGACATAAAAAACGGTAAGAGCCGCTTACAGACTTTTACCGCCGGGCAATATGGTTTATCCCGTATGTAATAAGCAGTAAACCGCCAAAAAGCGGCGGCTAACTGTCCCTGAATACCCGATTCTGCTCAACTAACATTCAACGGAATAAAAACCAATTCCGTTGAATGCAGTTTCGCTCTACCTCGCCTCCATGTGGTTGCGCAATTCGTTTTGGGCACGATTGATTTCTTCATCCGGGACAATGTAGTACCAGATGTCACCAATATACTGGCCGCTGCCGCTTAATTCCATACTATCAATTGATTCCCGGGCTTGCCGGTAATCGGTAAACAGAGTGCGCATTTGTTCAAAATCCAGATCTGTCTTGACATTATCACCAATAATATCGAGAATGTTCGTCACCTTTGTAACACTTGAAAAACTTGCAGCTTCATTAATAGCGGCTTGTATAACATTACGCTGACGTTCATTCCGGCCAATGTCGCCTCTGGGGTCTCCCTTTCGCATACGGGTGTAGCTCAATGCTTCGTCGCCGTTCAGATGAATTTCACCTGTTGGAAAATCATAGCCGCCCTGAGAGAAAGCCCGTTCATTGGATAAAGTGACGCCACCTAAGGCGTCAATGCCCTGATGGAAGCCTTCCATGTTGACTTTAGCATAGAAATGAACCGAGAGACCCAGCATTTCTTCGACTGTCTGAATCGATAATTCAACACCACCAAATGCATAGGCATGATTTATTTTGTCTTCGCCCTCTCCGGGTATCCTGACGCGTGTATCCCGCGGAATACTAAGCATTTTGATTGTCTTTACATTGGGGTTGACCGAAAGCAAAATCATTGTATCTGAGCGTCCGTCATCGTTTGTGCGCTCATCAACGCCGAGCAATAGAATATTGAGAGATTTTTGCTCGTCAAATGCTTCATTAATTTCTTGTTGCCGTTCAGGGTTATTATCCCGGTCGAGTGGCTCGTGCATTGTTTCGGCAGTGTCACTGACTTTGTCATATATGTATATAAGGCCGATGCCAACAATAATCAAAAGAAGCAGCAGGAATCCACCCACCCAATAGGGCCATTTACGTTTTTTTCCTGAATGATTTTTCTCCAATCGTGATTTCAAATCAATTCTCCTCAATTCAGTATAGTTGTTATTAGCCAGGTGTATGTAATCTTCTGACAGTTTATCCCGCATGTAATGGTCCGCAACCCGCCGAAAAACGCCGGATAACTTCTCATAAATACCCGATTCTGTTTGGACTCGCAGGAAGCGGGTCTCGGGAAGCGTTATCACAGGACAAGGAAAAACTGCAACAGCAATGCATCGTATGAAGAAAAGGTGCTTTCCTTTTTCGAGGATGTGGTGAACTTAGCCTTTGCTCCCCTTTATTCAGTGTAGGAAAGCAAACCACTGAATGTAGTTTCACTTTATCCTATTTTGACTATATGTTATTCCTCTGCACATTTCAAGTGTCGTAAATAAGCCATTTGGCCTAATATATATTTAAAAAATAACAAAACTAGTTTACATTTGACAAAAGTGACACCCAAAAAGACCTAAATTTATAGTATAGTAGTCTTATACTACGAATGTTTGCTTAGAAAAAAGCATACTGTTGAAAAAAAGGATGCAAAGTCACGGGTCTAAAGCATTATTGCCATGGCGTCCGGACTGCCTGGGAAGTGGATGGGTTGACGATTCTGATAAGCGGAAGAATATATGAAATTAGACCGGGAATGGATTGTATTGGTGAAGGCGGCAAAACTGAACGGACTGACGGCTGAAGAGGTTCGGGGGATATTAAATAACGGCCAAAAATAATATGTGAAATAGATGTTCCCAATATAGAACCATACATCTTTTTATGTTATAATTCAAATTAAAAGAGGTGTATGTGTTGATCGGTGAAAAGCTAAAACAATTACGACAAGAAAAGAAGATGTCCATCTCTGAACTGGCAGAAAAAGCAGGCGTAGCTAAGTCCTATTTAAGCTCCATCGAGCGAAACCTTCAGACAAACCCTTCCATTCAATTTATCGAGAAAGTCAGTGCCGTATTGGGTATATCAGCGAATGACTTAATCAGTGAAGATGAGCCGGATGAAAATCAGCAGCTGGATGGCGAATGGCTGCAAATTGTTCAGGAAGCAATGAACTCAGGAGTCTCAAAGGAACAGTTCAAAGAGTACCTCGAATTTTATAAATGGCGTAATCAGCAAAATAATTAATTTCCGGGACCGTGAAGCTGAGGCTTGCGGTTTTTTATTTGTGGCTTTTAGAGCCTGAAAACAAACCTAATAATTGAACAACCAGGGTGATTTAATGGTGAAATATTTATACTGGCTGCTGCCGGTCGGCTGGATGGGCGTTATTTTTTATTCATCGGCTCAGCCATACGAAAACCAGGACGTGAAACCATTTTTGGCAAACACATTTGATTTATCTTTTTTGACGCCATATCTGGATTGGATTGTTTTGACGTATCACAATTCTGAAGTAAGTGTCAGAGCAATTGGTGTGGAGGGATTTATAGAATTTTTTATGCGTAAAGGCGCTCATCTCGGTGTTTTCTTCATGTTGATGTGCTTATTTGTTATAGCGTTAAAGAAGACAAGCCGCTTCAGGTGGCGATTCACACTAGCTGTATCGTTTTTACTGACCGCAGCATATGCTGCACTAGATGAATTTCACCAAGGTTTCACTGCAAACCGGACGCCGTATATCGGTGACGTACTGCTTGATACAATCGGCGCCTTGATGGCTTTGATTCTATTACTCTTTTTTCGGCGTTATTGGACAAAAAAACACAGCACATAACGAATTATTTTATTGAGTCGATAGATTTCGATAACTTTCGGCTACAAAATGTGCTATAATTCTAGTATATTTGATTAAAAGATGTCGAACAGGAACGTGAGAATTGTGTAAAGGCGGTTTTTAAATGGCAGAACAGGAACGCTATAAATATTTGATGGAGAAATTAATCAAAGAAACAGAGACCTCAAAAATTCAATCAGCAGAAGAACTCGTTCAGAAATTAGTCAAGGAATTATCAGGTGAAAAATCATATACACCAGGTCATTAACAAACAGAGAGCTGCATTTCCCTTGGAGGTGCAGTTTTTTAGTGAATGGACAGTCCGGTAATGGAAATGCTACGTTAAAAGCAGAAAAGAACAAGGGAATGAGCCGATTGGAAAACAAGATTTATATTCAAAATACTGCCATTTTCACGGAAAAAGATGGTATAATTAGCGGGTCTTTATTAATTGAAGGAAAAAAAATCAAAGCGATACATATAGATGAGCAAAAACCGCCGGAGGAAGCGACGCTGATTGATGGCACGGGGCTGAAGCTTATTCCGGGATTTATCGATGGTCATATACACGGGGCGGCCGGAGCGGATGTCATGGATGCGACCGAAGAAGCCTTGGATACAATGGCCGGGGCGCTGCCGGAAGAGGGGACGACAAGCTTTCTGGCGACAACGATTACCCAGGCTTATGACAAAATCGATAATGCCCTTAAAAATGTGGCAAATTACCAATCAAAACAGGGGAAAGCAGAAGTCATCGGTGCTCATTTGGAAGGGCCGTTTATCGAGACGAGCAAAAAAGGCGCACAGCCCGCACAATATATAATGGAACCGGACATCGATCAATTTAAATATTGGCAAAAGATGTCAGGTAATTCAATCAAAACTATCACGATGGCACCGGAGCATGACGAAACCGGCGAATTCATCAAGTATCTGTATGAATCAGGTGTCAATGTCTCTGCCGGGCATACAGATGCGAGTTTCGAAGATATTAAAAAGGCAATTCCGCATGGACTCAGGCAATTAACACACCTCTGCAACGCGATGAATGGCATCCATCATCGTGATATAGGAGCAGTCGGAGCAGCGTTTCGACTGGAAGATCTGCGTGCAGAACTGATCGCTGATGGTATTCATGTGTCACCGGAAATGCTCGAGCTCATTTTTTCAAATGTCGGCAGTGAGCGATTAATCTTCATAACGGATGCAATGCGGGCAAAATGTTTACACCCCGGCAATTATGAACTAGGCGGACAGCCAGTGACTGTTACGGATGATCGCGCTGTTCTTGAGAATGGGTCATTGGCCGGCAGTATTTTGAAAATGCATAACGGCGCTCAGCAAATGCTAAATTTGAAAGATGCCTCACTCCGCGATATCGTAAAGATGGCATCGGAAAACCCTGCCAAACAACTGAACATTTTTGACAGAAAAGGCGGCATCAGATTAGGTAAAGACGCAGATTTGTTATTGGTTGATGATGATTTGCACATCAAATATACAATTTGCCGCGGTTCAATCGCATACCAGGAGGGATAAACCATTGAAAATCATACAAACGAAAAGCTATGATGAAATGAGCGAAAAGGCTTGTGAATTAATTCTTGAACAAGTGCAGAAATCGGAAGCCCCGGTGCTGGGACTTGCAACAGGATCCACGCCTGAAGGGCTGTATCAGCAATTAATCGATCAATATAAGGCAGGGAATGTGTCATTTAAAAATGCAACGACATTCAATTTGGATGAATATGCCGGATTAGCGGCAGATGATCCGAATAGTTATAAGTATTATATGAATGACAAATTGTTCAATCATATTGATCTGCCGGCAGAACGTGCTTTTGTGCCCCGAGGGGACGCAGAAAATAGGGAAAAGGAATGCCGGGACTATGAGGCACTGATTGCGGACGCCGGTCATGTGGACCTTCAGGTGCTTGGTCTTGGTCTGAATGGGCACATCGGGTTTAATGAACCGGGGACGCCATTGGAAAGCCGCACACACGTGGTTGACTTGGACGAATCAACACGAAAAGCAAACGCACGCTTTTTCCCGTCCATAGAGGATGTACCTGCCCAAGCCCTTACAATGGGTATTGGAACAATTATGGAAAGCGGGCAGATCGTAATGCTGGTCTCCGGTGAGAAAAAAGCTGACGCCGTTAAACAGCTTGTCAATGGCGAAGTGACAGCAGATATGCCTGCTTCCATTCTGCAACGACATGAAAATGTTATATTGATCGGGGACGAAAGAGCACTGTCGAAACTTTAAGTAAGGGGGACAGTCCCCCTGACCCCCCTCTCTTGTTACACGTCAATCTCTACATAGGCAACCCCTTTATCGGCAAACTCCACACGATCACTGGTAAGGTTAACAACCCAGCTTCTAAAGTCTGCTTCTTCACCGTCAGGAACGTAAACAATAAATGCAACTTTTTCCAGGTAATTGATTGTATCCAGAATATAGTCCGATTGACGCAACGCATTTTCCAGTTTTCCGAGCAGTCCATAATCAACAACAACCGAAAAACCTTTCATAAGCCGGCGCTGCACGACACCTGCCGTTTGGAGTGCCTGTGAGGTTGTACTGCTGTAGGCGCGGATCAAGCCGCCTGCTCCAAGTTTAATCCCCCGAAATAACGTGTCACCACAACAACGGTGTCTTTCAAATCCTGCTTTTTCAACACTTCCAGAATCGGTACGCCGGCCGTTCCGCTTGGTTCACCATCGTCATTGGCTTTTTGAATCTGGTTATGTTCCCCGACCATGTAAGCTGAGCAATTATGGGTGGCATCGTGATGTTTCTTTTTGATTGTTTGAATGAATTCTTGCGCTTCTTCCTCTGTTTCCACGCGTTTGACATATCCGATAAATCGTGACTTCTGTATGATTAATTGATCAAAATCTTCCTGTTTTACTGTATAATAGTTAGATAACATATTGCTTTTTACCTCCTGCAGGCTAGTATAATAGATAGTAAGCTATAGTAGGTTCTCGGGGAAAAACAAGCTGGTTTGACCGTCTATATCAATCCAGTTTCCGAAGACCTAATGTTAAATTTGATTTGTTTTTTTAAGATAGTGATAGACATTAGGCAGAAAGACCCCTGTAAAAATGGGTCTGATATCGAATAATTATAACATAGGCTGGTGGGAATTTATGTCACAAAAACTGGAAGACACAGCACTGGATTATATAATTGATGAAATGGTTGACGTCGTACAAAACAGTAAGGATGAAATTTTCAACATCGGCGAAGAAGCACGCAATGAATATGAACAATTGCAAAAAGAATTGCAGGAAATTAGAGAAAAAGTCATCAGTCATCTTGGCAAAGGCGACGAACTTGAACAAAAAGTACGCTATTCAAGACAGCGTTTGTCAGAAGTCAGCAAAGAATTCGACCACTATTCTGAATCAGAAATACGTGACGTTTATGAAAAAACACATGCAATGCAGACAGAATTGGCAATCGTACGTCAGGAAGAGAAAACTCTAAAAGATAAGCGGGATGAACTTGAGCGCAGGCTCACTGCGTTAGATCAGACCATTGAACACGCAGAAGGGCTGGCAGGTAAAATATCTGTTATTCTCACCTATCTGAATGATGATTTCAGACAAGTAGGCGAAATGATTGTAGAAGCTAAAGAGAAGCAGGAATTCGGATTGAAAATTATTGAGGCGCAAGAAGAAGAACGGCGGAAAATATCACGGGAGATTCACGATGGACCGGCCCAGATGCTGGCAAATATTCTACTCCGTTCAGAGCTGGTAGACCGGACTTTCCGCGAGGGTACATATGAAGATGCGCTTTGTGAAATGAAAAGCATCCGGAAAATGATTCGCTCCTCCTTGTATGAAGTCCGCCGTATCATTTATGATCTGCGGCCAATGGCGTTGGACGACTTGGGCTTGGTTCCAACGATTAAAAAATATGTCTCAACCGTGTCCGACTACAATGATATCGATATCGAATTCATACCGATGGGAAAAGAAGAGCGCTTACAGCAAAAATATGAAATTGCCTTCTTCCGATTGATGCAGGAAGCGCTGCAGAACGCAGTGAAACATGCTGAAGCAACACTTATTAAAGTGAAACTCGAAATAACTGAATCGGTTATTGCCATGACAGTCAAAGATGATGGGAAAGGTTTTGATCCCGGGTTAAAACAAGATAAATCGTTTGGCTTGATCGGGATGAGGGAACGGGTTGAAATGCTTGATGGCACATTGACAATCAACTCGGAGATAGACAAAGGAACAACAATCATGATAAAAGTTCCATCTTCCATTTCCAAAGACTTTGAATTTTAAAAAATAAAAAGTATACTAATGTTATAGACATTAAGATCGGCAAATTACTGTAATAGGGTAACTGAATAGAGTAATAACTTGGGAGGAACCATGCTATGACGAAAAAACGAACCAAAATTGTATTAATCGACGACCATAAGTTATTCCGTGAAGGGGTTAAGCGCATCCTGGATTTTGAATCCTCTTTCGAAGTTGTAGCTGAAGGTGATGATGGCAATATTGCCTCTCAATTGGTTCGGAAACACAGACCAGATGTGGTGCTGATGGACATCAATATGCCAAAATTAAATGGTGTTCAGGCCACTGCAGATCTAGTGCGAAAATATCCGAATACCAATGTCATTATCCTGTCGATACACGATGACGAAAGCTATGTAACGCATGCATTAAAAACGGGGGCACAGGGGTATTTACTTAAGGAAATGGATTCAGATGCCTTAATCGAAGCGATAAAAGTTGTTCGTGAAGGCGGCTCTTATCTCCATCCAAGAATCACCCACAATCTGGTTCAGGAATATCGACGTCTGGCACGTGAAAACGCGGCAACCGTTGCAGAAAATGCTGTCGAATACCATAAACCGCTGCATTTGCTTACACGCCGTGAATGTGAAGTCCTGCAGCTCCTGGCTGATGGGAAAAGCAACAGAGGCGTTGCGGAACGATTATATATCAGTGAAAAAACAGTGAAAAATCATGTGAGCAATATTTTGCAAAAAATGAACGTTAATGACCGCACACAGGCTGTTGTTTCCGCCATCCGAAAAGGCTGGGTTGAGATGGACAGCTAAGCTTTCATTAAATGCCTGAATAAATACCCTGCAGTGAAAACTGCAGGGTATTTTCATGATGCATTTTTGTCACAATTGATGTAAAATGATAGAAAATAGCACATGTATGAGGAGAAGGTAAGCAATGAAGATTGCCGTAATGACTGATAGCACATCATATATTCCCGGAGAATTAATCGATAAGCATAACATTCATATCGTCCCGCTCAGTGTCGTGTTTGGTGATACATCATACCGTGAAGGCACTGATATCACGACTGAGGAATTTTATCAAAAAGTTAAAGAAGCTGAGGAATTGCCGAAAACATCTCAGCCGTCAATTGGAATGATATCCAATAAGCTTGAGGAATTGGCAAAGGACTATGATGCAGTCGTCTCGGTTCATTTGTCGAGCGGAATCAGCGGCACATACCAGGCCGTTGCCAGTGCAGGTGAAATGATTGATGCGATTGACGTTTATCCGTATGATTCTGAGCTGAGCTGCATGGGTCAGGGTTTTTATGTGCTGGAGGCGGCAGAGCTGTCTGAGGTACTGGATACGCCTGAGGCAATTATTGCTCGTCTTGACGAAATGAAAAAATCAACTCGTGCTTATTTTATGGCTGATGATTTAAGCCACTTGCAGCGCGGCGGCCGTCTGAACGGCGCCCAGGCAATCGTGGGAAGCCTGCTTCAGGTAAAACCGGTGCTTCACTTTGTTGATAAAAAGATTGTGCCCTTTGAAAAAATCAGGACACGGAAAAAAGCGTTAAACCGGATTATGGGCATGATTGAAGAAGAAGCGGCACAGGGGAAAAAGCTTAAAGTTGCTTTCATTCATGCCAATAATGAATCAGCGGCTGCTGAACTGAAAGAGCAATTTGACGCTGATTATCCCGGGATGGATACGATGATCAGTTATTTCGGCCCGGTAATCGGAACCCACCTCGGAGAAGGTGCTCTCGGTGTCTGCTGGTATACAAAAGCATAATCTTAAATGTTACTCGGGGATTGGCTGCCCTGCCGATCCTTTTAAAACCTTCCTATTAATCTGCCGGGAGCGTGAAGTTATGGACTATAACGAGCTTTGTCAGCGTTATGCAGGCAAACTTCTTCTGCGAAATGAAATCCTCATTGATGACCCCTTATTCGAACGATTACTGGAAACAGGTCATTTTACCTCTAAGCCCTCTATTGAGAAAACATGGCTCCTTTATCAATGTCAGCGCTGCGGCAACCAAAAGCCCTCATTATTCGGCAGGATGCCATGTCACAATTGTAAAGAAACCCATACTTATTGCAGGAAGTGCATTGAAATGGGCCGGGTCATGGAATGCTTATCATTATATGAATGGACAGGTCATGATTACCAATGGCCAAGTCACACGGATGCCTGTACATGGACGGGAAACTTGACCGCAGCGCAGCAGAAAGCGTCGAATCAAATAACCGAAGCCATTAGCCACAGTAGAAAAGAGCTCCTCATATGGGCGGTTTGTGGTGCCGGTAAAACAGAGATGCTTTATCCCGGCATAGCCGAAGCCCTTAAACTTAGAAAAAGAATATGCATTGCCACACCGAGGGCAGATGTGGTGAGGGAATTATTGCCAAGGCTGCGCGCGGCATTTTCCGATATTTATATCCAAGGCTTGTATGGCGGAAGTCTGGAAAAAGACGGAACAGCTCAGCTTATTATCGCAACAACTCATCAGCTGTTGCGTTACAGTAATGCATTCGATGTCATGATTATTGATGAGGTTGACGCATTTCCGTATACAAAAGACCCAACCCTCCCATTTACCACCGAGCGCGCCAGAAACAAAACCGGTACGACGATTTATTTAACAGCCACCCCCAGGAAAGACTATAAGAGACGAATGACGGAAAAGAAACTGCCTTATTTATTTGTCCCCAGACGTTTTCATAACCATCCATTGCCAGTACCCAGCCTGCAAATGTGTTTTTCATTAAAGAAAAACCTAGCGAATTCTCAGCTTCCTGACCCATTTTATAAATGGTTTTCCCGGCGCAAGAACGCTTATCGGCAATTGCTCATATTTGTTCCGACCATCAGCCTGGCCGAAACCATGACGCAAAAACTAGCAAACCGTCTCTCTCAATTTGATATTATGGCAGTCCATGCTTCTGATGAGAACCGGGAGGAAAAAGTTCAGGCCTTTCGGGATAAACAATACCAAATACTTGTTACAACCACCATTTTGGAGCGTGGGGTGACTTTTCCATCGGTGGATGTGGCGGTTCTTGACGCAGGTCACACGGTTTTTGATGAAGCAGCACTTGTACAAATTGCCGGCAGAGCAGGCAGAAGCCCGGATGATCCGGATGGAGAAGTTGTTTTCTTCCATGACGGGAAAACTGAAGCAATGACAGAAGCGGTCAGATCCATTATCAAAATGAACAAGCGGGGAGGGTTTCACTAGCATGAATTGTTTATGGTGTGATACCGATATTATACCGGAAATCAGCTGGAAAACGATTATTCAGCCGCCCGAACGCAAGAAGCTGTGCCCCTCCTGTGAGGATCAACTGCAGATTCTGCAAGGTAAAAGATGCAGCACATGCAGCAGGGAAAGTGAAGAGGAGATGTGTTCTGATTGCAGGCGGTGGAAACTTAGTAGACATGATGCCCCGCTGGAATGGAATTATTCGGTGTTTACATATAATGACAGGATGCAAGAGATGATTTCAAGATGGAAATACCGGGGCGATTATTCGCTTGGCAATGCGTTTGAAAACTATTACCGGAAAGCATTTAGCCGAATAGTTTCCTTTCTTCCCAAAGACACTGCAGCTGTTCCGATTCCATTAAGTGAGGAACGCATTAAAGAGAGAGGGTTCAATCAATCCGGGATGCTGGCAGGGTTTTTACCGCTTGAAACAGTCGAATTACTGGTACGCACCCACAGTGAGAAGCAATCAAAACGAACGCGCCGTGAGCGTATAACAGCCGAAAATCCATTCAGGACGGAACAGACATTCAACAAACCGGTCATTCTTGCCGATGATATTTATACTACCGGAACAACATTGCACCACGCCGCTTTTATTTTAAAAAGGAACGGCTGCCCGGCTGTCTATGCTCTGACATTAATTCGTGGATAACAGCCATTTATCCCGCATGTAAAGGACAGTAATTTCGCCATAAATCGGCGGCTAACTGTCCTTAAATGCCCGATTCGATTCGACTAACATTCAGTAGAGAAAAGCACGCCACTGAATGAAGTCTCACTTTATGAAAAAATGATGACAGGAAAGGGGGGAGAGACATGGTGGCTGAAAGATGATTGATTTCTGGATTGAGGCAAGAGGGGGGTTCCCAGCCAAATCAGTCCTCCCTACTTTAACTGAAAACGAAATGGTGCTCGGAAGTGAAATTGTCAGTCTAAATGAACAAATTCAGGAAAAACTGAACATTATTATTCAACGAGTTCAAGGTTGAAATGACACATATGAAAAAACAGAAAAAATCTAATCATTCTTACCTTAACCCATATGAAAATGTGAAAACAATAGATGGAATATTTTTAGACAGCAAAAATTAATAAGCGAAAAAGGCTGGTAATTCAACGGTTTTCGATTCAAGCATCTATTTTTCCGACATTATTTTTTCGTTTAAGCAGGAAAAGTGAGGGGGAATGTAGTATAATGAATACATAAGATGAAAGGAGGACACTTTTTATGAAGTACAACATTCGTGGTGAAAATATTGAGGTGACCGGAGCAATTCGGGAATATGTCGAAAAGAAAGTCGGCAAACTCGCCAGATATTTTGATGCAGAGCCATCATCGGATGTGAACGTCAACTTGAGTGTCTATAACGATGAACAGCAAATTGAGGTTACGATTCCAATGCCAAATCTACTCCTCCGGGCCGAAGTGCAGCATCTTGATCTATATGCAGCCATCGACTTGGTAGTAGATAAATTGGAACGGCAAATCCGCAAGTACAAAACAAAAGTAAATCGCAAATTTAGACAAGAAGGTTCTCCGAAACATATATTTGCAGAATTGGAAAAAGAAGCTGCATTGGAAAATGAGCAAGCCGAATCAGACGAAGTTGAAATTGTCCGCAAAAAGCAATTTGATCTGAAACCAATGGATTCTGAAGAGGCCGTGCTGCAGATGGACATGCTGGGACATGCTTTTTATGTATTTACCAACGCCGTTTCAGGTGATACAAATGTTGTTTATCGCCGGAAAGACGGTAAATATGGTTTAATTGAACCTACCAGTTAATAGAATTAGATAAAAATTGTAAACGGGGCGGTCCTGACTCACAGGGCCGTCCTTTAATGTATTCATAAGGTTTTCCCCCCTGGATTTTGGATGAAGGTGATTTGCATTGTCGAAGTTTGTCGTACAGTATGCCAAATTTTAGATTTGGAAGTATATTTTACGCCATATTTTATAAGTTTGATAGAAATTATGTCGAAATCTATGTTTTTATGTGAGATTTGTGTCGAATGCACGCCCGAATTTTAAAAATGGTGATTGGTTTTTTTGTGGACATCATGCTATAACTGAGTCATACAAGATGAAAGGAAGTGCTTATGTGAGTGAAAAGAAGTATGACGAGTTAGCCACAAAAGTTCGGCAGCATGAAGAAGCTATTGCCCAGCTTCTGGAAATCATTGCTGTAACCAATCGTCGTCTTTCTGAATTGGATGGGAAGCATGAAGACTCATTAAATCCTTATTCGTTTACATAGGCCTTCCTATTTCAGTATCCTCTTTATCCTCTTATTTGTTTCGTTGCAGGAACAGTCCGTCCCCCGGGCTGTTCCTTCTTCTTTTGCAAGGAAACCAGCGGATACGTTTGCCGGGAAAAGATTACTGTTAAAATGTATGTTCAAGAAGGAGGATAAAGTGAAACTTCATTCAGCGGAATGTATATCTTTAGATATATGAGCCGCGAAGAAACAAGCCAACTAGAAACACCGACGTGTCATTTTTACCGGACTTTTTGAGCAACTTCCTAAACCTGTTTCGGCTTTAAACTTCAAGTGCTTCCGACTATCGTAATCAGTTGTCATACAACTTGAGTTGCGTTATTATTAGTATTGGACTGTCTGTGTACGCAAGTTAAAGCGTAATGAAATTCACAATATATTTAACGTTATGTTTTGGAGATAAGATGCCCAGTACTAATCAGAAAGCATTGATACAGCTGGTTTTTTAAAAAAACTTGGTTTATCTCAAAGCTCTTAAGACACAGAAAGACTTTGGCATCTGCTGAGCAATTTGCTGCATGCCGGTTTTTCTTGAAGAAAAATATGAGGAGCGTTTTAAATGGCAGGATTATTGACTAAAATTTTTGGTGACGGTAATAAAAAACAATTAAGCAAACTACAGCGAAAAGTTTCTCAAATTGAAGATATGGAGCCCGAAATGGAAAGGTTATCCGATTCTGATCTCAGCCGGAAAACTGAGGAATTCAAGGAACGCTATGCCAATGGCGAAACCTTGGATGAATTGCTGGTGGAAGCCTATGCTGTTGTGCGTGAGGGGGCCAAACGTGTGCTGGGCATGCGTCCTTTTCCTGTTCAGCTGTCGGGTGCCATTGCGTTGCACGAAGGCAATATTGCCGAAATGAAAACAGGTGAAGGTAAAACATTGGCATCGACCATGCCGGCATATTTAAATGCCCTTTCCGGGGAAGGCGTCCATATTATTACGGTCAATGATTATTTGGCTGACCGTGATGCGGAAGATATGGGCGAATTGTACAACTTCCTTGGTCTGACTGTTGGCTTGAACGGCAATGGAATGACAAAGGAAGAAAAACGTGAAGCATATAACAGTGACATCACGTACGGTACGAACAACGAATTTGGTTTTGATTATCTGCGTGATAATATGGTTCTTTATAAAGAGCAGATGGTACAGCGTTCCCTGAATTTCGCCATTATTGATGAAGTTGACTCAATTTTGATTGATGAAGCACGAACCCCGCTGATCATTTCCGGTTCTGCTCAAAAGTCTGCCTCAATGTATCAGCAGGCAAATGGTTTTGTCAGGACGCTGAACAAAGATACAGATTATACCTATGATGAAAAAACAAAGGGTGTACAACTGACGGAAGAAGGCATAAATAAAGCAGAACGTTATTTCAGTATTGAAAATCTGTTTGATTTAAACCATGTTTCCTTAACACACCATATTAACCAAGCTCTGAAAGCACACGTATCGATGCATCGTGACACGGATTATGTTGTTCAGGAAGGCGAAGTTGTCATTGTTGACCAGTTTACCGGCCGCCTGATGAAAGGACGCCGCTACAGTGATGGTCTTCATCAGGCAATTGAAGCTAAAGAAGGCATGCAGATTCAGAATGAGAGCATGACGCTCGCTTCAATCACATTCCAGAACTTTTTCCGGATGTATCAGAAGTTGTCCGGCATGACCGGTACAGCTAAAACTGAGGAAGAAGAATTCCGCAACATTTATAATATGGACGTTATTGCAATACCGACGAATGAACCGATAATTCGTGATGACAAAGCGGATATGATTTATAAGTCTGTGGAAGGCAAATTCCAGGCGGTTGCCGAGGATATTAAAGACCGCTATGAAGCCGGGCAGCCTGTTTTGGTAGGTACTGTTGCGGTTGAAACGTCAGAACTGATATCTAAGCTCTTGAAGAAATCAGGCGTCCCGCATAATATTTTAAATGCAAAAAACCACTATCGTGAAGCAGAGATTATTGAGAATGCGGGTCAAAAAGGTGCGATTACAATTGCAACGAACATGGCCGGCCGCGGTACCGACATCAAACTTGGTGAAGGTGTAACGGATCGTGGTGGACTGGCTGTCATTGGTACCGAACGACATGAGTCCCGACGCATCGATAATCAGCTGCGCGGTCGTTCAGGACGTCAAGGTGACCCTGGCATGTCTCAGTTTTATCTTTCCATGGAAGACGAGCTGATGCGACGCTTTGGTTCTGAAAACATGCGCAACATGATGGAACGTATGGGTATGGACGACACACAGCCGATTGAAAGCAAGATGGTTTCACGAGCTGTTGAATCTGCTCAGAAGCGTGTGGAAGGCAATAATTTTGATGCCCGGAAAACAGTCTTGTCGTATGATGATGTCCTGAGACAGCAACGTGAAATCATTTATAAACAACGGTTTGACGTCATTGAAGCAAATGAAGATCTGAGTGAAATTGTCCAGGAGATGATTAAATCATCAATTGAACGTGTGGTTAGTGCGAATACGCAAGATGACCTTGACGAAAATTGGGAACTGGAATCCATCATCGAATATGTTCACGGCAATTTGCTGAATCCTGATGATATTTCGTCAGACGATATTAAAGGCAAAGAACCTGAAGAGATAACAGAATTGATTCTGGATAAAGTTAAAGCACGCTATGAGGAAAAGGAAGAGGAATTGACGCCTGAACAAATGCGTGAGTTCGAAAAAGTAATCGTCTTGCGTACAGTGGATACGAAGTGGATGGACCATATTGATCAGATGGATCAGCTGCGCCAGGGTATTCATCTGCGGGCTTATGGCCAAAACGATCCGTTACAGGAATACCAGGCTGAAGGCTTTCAAATGTTTGAAGAAATGATTGTTGAGATCGAGGAAGAAGTTTCCAAATACGTTATGAAAGCGGAAATTCGTGACAATCTGCAGCGTCAGGAAGTTGCGAAAAATACTCAGGCCGTTTCCGGCGGGCAAAATCAAGATGAAAAGAAAAAGAGCCGCAAGCCATATGTGAAATCGGAAAACACTGGCCGTAATGAGCCATGCCCATGCGGCAGCGGTAAGAAATACAAACATTGCCATGGTGCATAATTTAAAGATATGAAAAATATCTGGAAACACTCTCGGAATGACCGGGAGTGTTTTCGCTGATATAATAAAAGGACTGGAGAGGTGAACAATATGGAACTTGTTGAAATTGGAAATGAACTGGAACAGATGAATAAGCGTATTGATGATTTCAGGGGGTCTCTTTGACTTAGATGTCAAACGGGAACGTATTAAAGAACTAGAACTGGAAATGAGCGATCCGGCATTTTGGAATGATCAGAACAAAGCTCAAAAGCTGATCGATGAAAATAACAGCCTGAAACGATATGTGGAAGGATTTGACTCTCTGGAAGAACAACTTGAGAACATGGAAGTGTCTTATGAACTCGTCAAAGAAGAAAATGACCAGGAATTATTTGAAGATCTGGAAAATGATTTAGCTGGATTACGTGACGAGATGAACGCATTCGAACTGCAGATGCTCTTGAGTGAACCCTATGATCAAAATAATGCTATTCTGGAATTGCATCCGGGAGCAGGCGGCACCGAATCCCAGGATTGGGCAAGCATTCTTCTGCGCATGTATCAACGCTGGGCTGAAAGCAAGCATTTTTCAGTTGAAACGCTCAACTATCTGCCCGGGGATGATGCCGGTGTCAAAAATGTTACGCTATGGATCAAGGGATATAACGCCTATGGTTATCTGAAGGCTGAAAAAGGTGTCCATCGCCTAGTGCGTATCTCGCCTTTTGATTCGTCGGGAAGACGTCATACCTCATTTGCATCATGTGATGTGATGCCGGAAATGGACGATGATGTGGATATTGAAGTAAGGAATGAAGATATTAAAATTGATACTTATCGTGCCAGTGGTGCCGGCGGTCAGCACGTTAATACGACCGATTCTGCCGTTCGGATTACGCATTTGCCGACAAAAACGATTGTAACCTGTCAATCGGAGCGTTCACAAATTCAGAATCGGGAGCGTGCGATGAAAATGCTGCGTTCCAAGCTGTATCAGCTGGAACTGGAACGTCAGCAGGAAGAAATTGATAAGCTTCGGGGAGAACAGCGGGAAATCGGCTGGGGCAGCCAGATACGCTCGTATGTTTTTCATCCCTATACGATGGTTAAAGATCATCGTACAAATGTTGAAGCAGGTAATGCACAAGGTGTTATTGACGGTGAACTTAATCAATTCATCGATGCATATTTACGTTCACGGATTAATTAGCAATTCGTAAGCGGAGGGAGAGAATACCCGCTCTCCTCCGTTTTTTAATGTCCGGAAAAATTTACAAAAACGTCATAAATTGTTGTGAACCCCGCCACGCTACTCATTTAGGTTAATTATTTCCAAAAAACAATGGACGACGAGTTTTATTTTTTCAGCATTGGGTTATAATAGCCATGATAACCTTTATAATACTTTTGTTAGGGGGATAACATGAAAAAATGGTTATTGACAATGCTGTTCGCGACAGCACTAATGCTCGGTGCCTGTGGCGGCGGAGGTGATAGCGGCGGTGAAAGCACCGGCGGAGACGAAGGCGGTTCAACCACCGACAGTGCAGCTGCTGAAGAAATTTTTGAAAGCAACTGTGCTTCATGTCATGGTGCAGACCTTTCAGGTGGTAACGGACCGGATTTAACAGCCGTTGGTGCAGATTATTCTTCAGATGAAATTGCTGATATCATCCAAAATGGAAAAGGAAGCATGCCGGCACAAGAAAACGTTTCTGAGGGAGATGCTCAGACACTTGCTGACTGGTTAGCCGAGAAAAAGTAAATGAGCAACACAGTAAACAAAAAGCTTGGTCCAATGTTTGATGGATCAAGCTTTTTAAGTGTTGCGAGCAAATTTGATGGATTCAGCAATAAGCAATAAAAATCTTTTCGACAGATATAATCAGGATATTAATATTTACGCAAAATGTTATAAAATGTTACAAAAATAACGTCGAATTACATAAAATGAAATCAAAACGTAATATTATAAGCCTAAAATATCTGCTGAAAAATGTTATAATATATGAAAATTGTCCAATAGACTCGTTGATTCAAATGAGTCTTTTTAATGCCGAATATAAAAGATAATCGACAGCAATGATATACAACATTACGAATTAAAGGTGATACATAGATGATAACGATGAAAGATATTCACAAAACCTATGCCAATGGTGTTACTGCCCTGAATGGGGTTAATATAAATATCGATCAGGGTGAATTTGTTTATGTTGTTGGGCCAAGTGGTGCCGGGAAGTCAACATTCATCAGACTGATATACCGTGAAGTGAAGCCGACTGATGGCACGATAGTCGTAAATGACACAGACTTAAGCAGTTTGAAGGAGAAGAAAGTTCCATTTTTACGCCGGAACGTTGGCGTTGTTTTTCAGGATTTTAAACTTCTGCCGAAATTATCAGTCTATGAAAATATTGCGTTTGCACTTGAAGTTATTGAAGAATCGCCGCGCAATATCCGAATAAGAGTGATGGACGTTCTTGAGATGGTTGGCTTGAAAAATAAGGCGCGCTTTATTCCGGATGAGTTATCGGGAGGTGAACAACAGCGTGTATCGATAGCACGTGCGATTGTGAATCGCCCGAAAATAGTAATTGCTGATGAACCAACCGGAAATCTGGACCCTGATACGTCGTGGGAGATTATGCGGATTTTTGAAGAAATCAATGCTAAAGGTACGACAATGATCATGGCCACTCACAGCAAAGAAATTGTCAATACAGTTAAAAAACGCGTTATCGCAGTAGAAGACGGGCTGATTGTGCGTGACGAACATCGAGGTGAATACGGCTATGAAGCTTAGAACGACTAAACGCCATTTCAGGGAAGGGATTAAAAACATTTTCCGGAATGGCTGGATGACGGTAGCATCAGTGGGAGCAGTAACAACAACATTATTACTTGTGGCAGCATTCCTCGCATTAATGCTGAATCTGAACCATATGGCCGGGGGCCTTGAAGAAGATGTTGAAATCGAAGCGTTAATCGACGTTACCGCAAATGAAGAAGAGATAAACGAAATTGGTGCTTCGATTGAAGAAATGGATGAAGCTGAAAGTGTTCAGTTCAATTCCAACGATGAACAGCTTGATGGCTTGATTGATGATATGGGAGAGGAAGGTTCGACATGGCAAATGTTTGAGCAGGACAATCCATTAAGCCATGCTTATATTGTCAAAGCCAAAACCCCATCCAATACAGATGGACTTGCCCAGCAAATCAATAATCTTGATAATGTCCAGGAAGTCAACTATGGCCGGGATGTTATACAGCAGCTGTTCCAATTTAATGAGTATGCCCGCAATATTGGACTTGTGCTAATTGCTGCATTAGTCTTTACTGCCATATTCCTCATATCCAACACCATTAAACTGACAATTATGGCCCGAAGCAGGGAAATCGGGATTATGAAGCTTGTTGGCGCGACAAATGGTTTTATTCGCTGGCCTTTCTTCATTGAAGGGGCGCTGCATGGCATTTTAGGTTCCATTATACCAATTGCAGCTGTGCTAGGTGGTTATCATTACTTGGTGAATAATTTGAGCGGACAGATCACGTATGATTTTGTAGAGTTGTTGCCGTTCAACCCATTTGCCTGGCAGTTATCCCTGATTATTCTGTTAATCGGTACGGTCATCGGTGTTTGGGGAAGCGTTATGAGCGTACGCAAGTTCTTAAAAGTATAAAATATTGCGGACAATTGATTAAAATAAGGAATGCTAAATCTGCGGGGCACTAAAAGCAGCTAATAATCAGCAAAATGAATGGATGATTGTTTTTTAGTACCCTGCAATTTAGGGTGTCTGACGGTTTAATCAAAGCACAAATACAACTGAATTTATAAATTTAAACAGCAATTGACAAACTTTAAATTAAACATTAGATCCAGCAGAGAGGGGAAAAACGAGATGAGAAAATATATTTCTAGCTTACTGGCGGCCCTCATGGTTTTCAGTATGGGACTTGCAAATATAGAGAAAGTGTCGGCAGAGAGTACGGATGACCTTGAACAGGAAATAGATAATAAAAAAGAAGAACAGAAAGAAATAGAACAGGATAAATCTGATATTCAAAGTGATAAACAGGAGACAGAAGAAAAGATTGATAAAAATCAGGAAGAACAAGGCAATGTCAACAGCGAGATTAATACAATCGATAATGACTTAGCTGACACACGTGAAAAAATAGCAACAAAAGAAAATGAAATTGCCGATACAAACGAACAGCTTGATTCGTTAAGCAACCAGATTGATGAGCTGAATGGACAGATTGATCAACTGAAAGAAGAGATTGAAGAACTTAAACAGCGTATCAAAGAACGTGAGAAACTGTTAAAAGACCGCCTGCGTGCTATTCAATCAAACGGCGGCAGCATGAAATACATAGAAGTTATTTTTGGAGCTAAAAGCTTTGGCGATTTAATCAGCAGATCTTCTGCCGTTAATACGATTATGGATTCGGATAAAGACATTATGGAAACACATAAGCGTGAAAAACAAGCGGTTGAAGATAAGCAGGCTGAGGTAAAAGCTAAGAAAAAAGATATCGAAGAAAAGAAAGCTGATGTTGAGGAAAAGAAAGCATCATTGCAAAGCCAAAAAGACGAGCTTGAATCATTGAAATCAGAACTGGATAATCAAATGGCAGAGAAAGAAAGCTTGCTGAGTGACCTTGAAAGTAAAGAAGGCGAACTTCAGGATTATAAAGTAAGCTTGGAGGAAGAACAGGCAGTGCTGCGTCAGCAGGAAGCAGCAAACCAAAAAGCAATCGAAGCAGCTAAACAGGAGAAAGAAAAGTTAGAGCAGCTTGCAAAAGAAAAAGAACGTGAGAAGCAGGCCAATCAAACTGCAAGCGCCAGCTCCGGCGGCTCAAGTCAAACAGACAGTTCAAATAACAATTCAGATTCAACCGGTTCAACAGCCAGCACAGGCAATGGCACGTTCAGTCAGCCGATTTCTGCACCGATAACATCAGGATATAAACAGCGTGGGGGTTCATTCCACCATGGAATCGACTATGGTGTATCAATCGGAACACCGGTTGGATCAGCTGCAGCAGGGTCTGTAAGCTATGCCGGCACCATGAGCGGGTATGGAAATGTCGTCTTAGTGCGTCATTACATTAATGGCAGTTATTATACGACATTATATGCGCACTTAAATAGTATCTCTGTGTCAGTCGGGCAATCAGTCAGCAGAGGCCAGAGCGTTGGCGCAAGCGGTAATACAGGGCGTTCGACAGGACCGCATCTTCACTTTGAATTACATCAAGGCAACTGGAACAACGCAAAAAGCAACTCAGTTAATCCATTGAGTTATCTTTAATTAAAATCAGGCGAATGGCATTGCATTTTGGCAGCATAAACTATATTATTAAAGGCATCGCACATTACGGTGTGATGCCTTTTTCTAGATGTAGAGGGCAAGTAAGTGCATAATAGGGATAAACCGCCGAGTAAATCTATATCAGTAGGGGTGAAAAAATGACATTAAAAAAGCAACACCTGGTACTTTTGCTGATAGCTGCAGTGCTGTTGGGATTTGCAGGTGCTTTTCTTGGCATGAACTTGGCACAGCCTGACCGGGATTCGGCCGAGGAGACATCCACAACTGCAACTGATGAGAATGCGAGCGAACCACCGGCTAATATGCAGAAGGTGGCCGAGACATACAATTTAATTAAGAGTAATTATTTGGAAGATGTAGAAGACAAGCAGTTAATCGAAGGTGCTATTAAGGGGATGGTATCTTCATTGGATGACCCTTACAGCTCCTATATGGACGTTGAATCAATGGAACAATTTAATCAATCGATCGAATCCTCATTTCAAGGGATTGGTGCTGAAGTCAGCATGGTGAATGACAAAGTGACCATTGTATCACCCATTAAAGATTCGCCTGCAGAAGAAGCTGGTCTTAGACCGAATGACCAGATTTTAAGTGTTGATGGCGAAAGTGTCGCAGGATTGAATTTAAATGAAGCCGTCGAAAAAATCCGTGGTGAAAAAGGAACTGAAGTCGTGCTGGAAGTTCAGCGCTCAGGCGTCTCAGAGCCCTTCGATGTTACAATAGTACGTGATGACATACCTGTGGAAACAGTTTACTCTGAGACCAAGACAATCGATGGGAAGAAAACAGGTGTCATTGAAATAGCTTCTTTTGCTGAAAATACGGGCCAGCATTTCACAGAGCAGTTGAAATCACTGGAAGAGGAAAACATTGAAGGTCTCGTCATTGATGTCAGAGGAAATCCCGGCGGTGTTCTGTCAGCAGTCGAGGAAGTATTGAAGAACTTCATACCGAATGATAAACCTTATGTTCAGATCGAAAACCCAAATGGCGAAACTGATAAATCCTACTCAGAGCTGGAAGAGAAAAAACCTTATCCGATCAGTGTACTTATTGATGAAGGCAGTGCTTCCGCTTCAGAAATTCTGGCAGTTGCCATGAAAGAAACCGGGTATGATGTCGTTGGCAAGAACAGTTTTGGAAAAGGGACTGTCCAACGAGCCGTTCCAGTCGGAGAAGACGGCAGCAGAGTGAAGTTAACCGTCTTTAAATGGCTTTCACCTGATGGCACCTGGATTCATGAAGAAGGTGTGAAACCGACTGTCGAAGTGGAGCAGCCGGAGCATTATTATACAAACCCGGTGCAGGTTGATGAAACGATCACATTCGATGAAACCGGCGACAATGTTAAGAATATACAAGTTATGTTGAATGGCTTAGGTTATGAACCCGGGCGAACAGATGGCTATTTCGGAGAAGCTACTGTAACGGCTGTTGAGAATTTCCAGGAAGAGCATGATTTGGAAGTGACCGGCGAAGTGGACGAAGAAACAGCCGGGTTGATTGAAACTCAGGTTGTTGACCGTGTTCGTAATGGTCAAGATGATCGGCAGATGGAAGAGGCTTTAAACAGTTTATATGAGTAAGAAGTTCCTTTTGGTTAGGGGGACCAGTTGCCCTTAAATGCCTGATTCTGCTCAACTTACATTCAGCGGAATAAAAATCAATTCCGCTGAATGAAGTTTCGCTTAATAATTTGCAGGAACTATTTCAACGCATATCGAATAATAAAAGAGAAGATATGACAGAGGGTGATCATAATGGCACAATCCTGGCTTATAGAACTGGGAAATGGGGTAGGTCGTTTCTTTTTGAACCCGCTTTTATATTGGACAATCATTTTATCAATTCTGATTGGCTATAAGCGCATAAAAGCAGAACGGCAACAATTTGGTCTGAAGATTTTTGACGTCTTTTCAGAGTGGAAAAACACGTGGCTGATTTCACTTATATTTGGTTTTGTATTATCCATTTTAGCTATTGGAGCAGGTTTCGTCTTTTCGTATGAAACCATCCTGCTCTTGTCCGGCGTGACGCTCCTGCTCAGTTTGACCCTTCGTCTGTCATTACTTTCACCGGTCTACACGATCGGAGCAGCTTATTTTTTATTGCTTCTTTCACCTTTTGTATTGGACTATCAATCGATTATTGATCCTGATTTATTTGAAATGCCTAACTTTACCGCACTCAGTATATTGACAGCTGTGCTATTGTCAGCAGAGGCATTTTTATTAAAGCGGCAAGGCAGAAACGATACATTTCCGAAAATGAAAGCCGGTCGCCGCGGTACATGGATCGGAACGCACCACCTCAGGAAAATGACGCTCATTCCGTTCTTTGTTCTGATTCCAAGCGGATCGATTTCGTCATTTGCATCGTACTGGCCGTATTTTTCAATCGGCGGTGAAACATTCAGTCTTGTCCTTGTCCCTTTTCTAATTGGTTTCAATCATCTTGTGCAGGGGCAATTACCCGAGAAGGCCGCTGCTCGTCTTTCGGCATCGCTTCATGTTCTAAGCTTGGTGATTCTGGTCTTGGCGCTGGGAAGCATCTATATTGGCTGGCTGTCATTGGCTGCTGCAGTTGCAGGCATTATCGGACGAGAATATTTCAGCTATCGACATCGCATCAAAGACCGTGAAAAAACACCATTTTTCAATCAGGATGACCACGGCATTAAGATATTAGCGGTCATACCAGGCTCTGCAGCAGATCGCTTGGGGATAGCAGCCGGTGAGACGATTACGAAAGTCAACGGTAAAAAAATCGCTGATATGGATGAGTTTTACTATGCGTTACAGAATAGCGGCGCTTTCTTTAAGTTGAAAGTGCTTGGAGATAACGGGGAAGCTCGTTTTATACAAAACGCCCTTTATGAAGAAGATCATCACGAATTAGGCATTATTACGACGTTTAATCGCCATCGGGAAAACAAATACGCATAATCATTTATGTTGAAAAGCAGCAGGGTATAAATAGTGCCCTGCTGCTTTTTACTGTTTCCATAGTTTTGCTATAAGAGGTTGTTCAAAAAGTCCGGTAACAATGACACGTCGGTGTTTCTAATTTGGCTTGTTTCTCCGCTCCTTGGAAAAGAAAACCGCTCTTTCTCCTGCGATGTGAATTCGGAGAAGCTTTTCTGTGCTCGAAACTGCGCCGCCTCGAACTTCTTGGTCGTTGTTATCCTCTTCTTTTTGAACACTTACTTTAAGTCTTTTTGGATTAAAATACCTTCAATATTATTTGGCTGATTAAAGCAAGCTAATGAACACATACCAGTTAATGAAAAGGATAAACGCTATGAAAAATTATTTGCTGGCGCTATGGAACACGCTTGATCCTATTTACTACAATTTTACCAGACTTCATCATATAGCGGATCGTGACCGGAATAAAACGATTTTCCGTGTCAGATTAACAAAATACAAAGGCTCGCTTGTGGTACTTGAAGATGGTACAACGATTCGGAAGAACGATGTGCTGTTGAAAATCCATTTGCATAATGTTCGTATGATTTGTGAGCTTAAGAATTGCAAAAGCCAGGTTCAGCGTGCTTTGGTGTTATATCATATGGTGCGGAATGATTTGCAACATCTTTCAAGCTACATTGAAGGTCACCCCAGAAGCCATGACATAAAAGCTGTGATCGGGATTACGATGTTAGACAAGGGAACACGCCGGCTGGGATTTGAAGCTTTTGCCATTAAAAACCTATGCTACCGGCTGTTCAAACAATTCACGTGCGTGTTTATTAATTTTATTGCAGGCCGGGCTGACCGAAACCCGCCTTGCTACCTGTTCATGTCAACGAACCGGCTGCTGAATCACTCGGAACGAATGAATTAAACATGTGCGGCTTGGCTGAATGGAATCTGATGGAACGTTATCTCCGGCCTTGAGCCAATTCGTACATTGAGTCCGGTCTGTCCGAGACCTTCACTGATATAAAAAGGTGATTTATTGTGCATGTGCAAGCCTTTTATGACGTTCTGTTTTGCGAGTTTGCCCATTTTAACAAGATGGTATGCCTTAGGGTAGCAAATCTGGCCGCCATGAAAATGCCCTGCCATTAAGTAGTCAAAATGATAACCTTGCATATCAAGCACGATGTTCGGATCATGCGTCAGAACGATATTTGTTCCCGTGTTCACATGCTGATAGGCCAAAGGCAGGTTGCTGTGGTTAGTACTGTAGTCATCAATCCCGATTATATTGACCACATGGCCATTAATTGAAAAGCTTTCACTGCCATTTCGCAACACATGAATATTGTTTTTCTCCAATAAGGTGATGAGCTCCATTAAGTCCTGGTCTTTCAGAACATAATCGTGATTGCCCAGGACTGCGTAAATACCGCAAGCAGGTTTCATATCACGTAATACCTTTAAATAGGGCAGTAATTTAGGAATGCTGCGTTTCCGGTCAAGAAAATCGCCGGTTAGTGCAATCATATCAACTGATTCATTCTTTAGATTATCGGCAAGCTGGCTAGGTGTGAGTGAAATATTCTCCAAATGTAAATCAGACAAATGGAGGATCGATAATGCCGGAAGCTGTTCAACAGATCCAGGCACTGCATTGATTTTATTAATCTGTATATCATGCGTGTTTTTGTATGCTTTGTATAGGAAATAGACGATACACACTGTTATGAATATCGTGATGGCATATATCATTTTATGACTCCTCTCCAATCAAAATTATAGCATTTAATCAAGGTTGGAATCATTGGTAATTGAAGCCAGACAGGATGCTTTCAATGGAGGTAAAATCATGGAAAAGGCATTATTTTTGCCATTCATGCAATTACAAACCGGACATCATCATGTGGCAGATGCATTAATTGCGGAAATTAATTCTTGCCGAAATGATATTGTCTGTGACAAAGTGGATATTTTGTCATACAGCTATGGCAGAATGGAAAAAGTTATTTCTGCTGCTTATTTAAACTGGATTAAATATTTCCCGGATGTCTATGATAGGCTGTACAGGTTTACTGCTTATAAAAAAGAACCATTTCATAACCGCCGATATCTTTATGAAGCAATGTTCATGTATTTTTTTAAACGGCTGACGAACCGGAATGATGTCCGAATTTTATTTTGTACGCATGCCCTTCCATCAAACATAGCGAGTGTCTTAAAACTGAAGAATAAATTATCGTCTGTCACGGTCAATGTTTATACGGACTATTTTGTTAATGATCTCTGGGGAATAGAAGGGATTGATTACCATTTAGTTCCCACATTGACGGTTAAAGATTATTTAACGGCTAAAGGTGTCAGGCCGGAGGCGATTTATGTAACAGGCATCCCTGTTGACAATGTATTTCAGAAAGCGGACAGAAGAGAACGGAACAGCGATTTAATAAAAGTGCTGGTCACAGGCGGCAGTCTCGGGGTCGGTTCGCTAAAGAGCATGCTTCCGGCACTCAATTCCGGCAAGGTTCATTATTATATTTTGTGCGGCAAAAATGATATCTTATATCAGGATTTGCTCCGGATAGAACAGGATTCAGTTACACCGATTCCGTATATCACCAGAAAAGCTGAAATGAATAAGTTGTACAATCAGGTTGATGCGGTGCTGACAAAGCCTGGAGGGGTGACCATCAGCGAGTGCCTTTTGAAACGAAAGCCGATTTTTTTATATAATCCGCTCCCCGGACAGGAACGAATAAATGCCGAGCAGATGAAACTGCAGGGAACAGCAATTCCGGTCGATAAGGATAATAACTTGGAAGAACAGTTATTGCAGTTTTTTACGGATGAAAACAGGCAAAGAGTGTATGATGACAACGTTGATGTGTATCATCGCTATCTGGACCGCAGGCCGCTGTCAGACCTTTTGCAAGAAATGCTTAATAAAAAACATTAGCGTGATTTGCCGCTAATGTTTTTCAGGTTCATCAATTATCTCTCGCATGTAACGGACAGTAGGCTGCCCAGGAACGGCGGTCAACTGTCCCTAAATGTCCGATTCGTTCATCTAACAATCAGTGGGGGAAGAAAGGAAAACCCACTGATTGAAGATTCACTTTATCCGTTTTCATTGTCCTCGCTTGATTCTTTATCGATCTCTGCACTGCCGATAGCAATTTTTTTGACAGGCATTGTATGCATTGTCCGGGCTGTCACATGTGACTGAACGTGGTAGACAGCATCTGTATCAAACGTTTTTTCCACAGTATATGCGCCATCACCGGCATTATCGGCTTCAATCATTTCACTTTCTTCTTTATTGCCATCTTCCCAGATTTCAAATTCCACTTCACTGGCATCTGAGACAGCCTCCCCGTCTTGTGTGACGGTAACTGTAAAGGTAACCTTTTCATCTTTTTCCGCTTGCTCAGCAACTTCCAGATCAGCTTCAATTGGCACTGATGTGTCAGGTTCTGCTGAGGTATTGTTATCTGTATCCCCACTCTGGCCGCATGCGGCGAGAAAACCTGTCAGCACAATCAGGAAAATGATCGTTATTTTTCGCATAAAACATATCCTTTCTATTCTATATCATTCTAACTTAATTATAAGTCAGCCATTCGTGTGAAACAACAACATCATATGAACCCTTTGTGAATGATTTTCATATGTCATATCGGGTAAAATGGGTAGAGAGAAGATAAATCACAAATATCGAATATTAGTTCGCATATTAGTTAAAAAATCGAAATGATTATGATAGAATAGATTCAAGTTATGAACGGAGGTTTTTCGTTTTGGAAAATAAATTTGAACTGGTGGCCGATTACGAACCCAACGGTGATCAGCCTGAAGCAATCAGAGATATTGTCGAAAAGGTAAAATCCGGCCAGCGGCACCAGACATTGCTTGGTGCAACCGGAACAGGAAAAACATTTACAGTTTCAAATGCTGTAACCGAAATTAACCGTCCGACATTGGTGATTGCTCACAACAAAACATTGGCAGGACAACTCTACAGCGAATTTAAGGAGTTCTTTCCGAATAATGCTGTCGAGTACTTTGTCAGTTATTATGATTATTATCAGCCGGAAGCATATGTCCCTTCAACTGATACGTTTATAGAAAAAGACGCCAGCATAAACGATGAAATCGATAAACTGCGCCACTCGGCCACATCTTCATTGATTGAACGCCGGGACGTGCTGATTGTTTCCAGTGTTTCATGCATTTATGGTTTGGGATCGCCCGAAGAGTATGAAAGCCAGGTGCTTTCGTTAAGAATGGGAATGGAAAAGGACCGTGATCAACTTCTGCGTGATTTGGTCGACATTCAGTATGCGAGAAATGATATTGACTTTCAGCGCGGAACGTTCCGTGTTCGTGGAGATTCTATTGAGGTCATACCGGCTTCACGGGAAGAACACTGTATGCGTATTGAATTTTTCGGGGATGAAATTGACCGGATTCGTGAAGTCGACGCGCTTACAGGCGAAATAATCGGTGACCGGGAACACGTTGCTATTTTCCCTGCTTCTCACTTTGTGACGCGTGAGGAAAAACTGAAAAAAGCAATCAAAAATATTGAGAAAGAACTGCAAGAACAACTGGCAGAGCTGCGCGAACAGGATAAACTGCTGGAAGCTCAGCGTCTTGAACAGCGCACCAATTATGATCTCGAAATGATGGAAGAAATGGGCTTTTGTTCCGGGATTGAAAACTATTCACGTCACCTGACATTCCGCGAACCCGGGTCAACACCTTATACATTGCTTGATTTCTTCCCGGATGATTTTTTGTGTGTCATTGATGAATCACATGTGACACTGCCGCAAATCAGGGGGATGTATAATGGTGACAAAGCACGCAAGCAAGTGTTGGTTGATCATGGCTTCCGTTTGCCTTCTGCCCTGGATAACCGACCTTTGAAGTTTGATGAATTTGAAAAGGCGACAAGTCAGCTGATTTATGTATCAGCGACACCGGGGCCATATGAACGCGAACATTCGCCTGATATGACTGAACAGATTATTCGTCCGACAGGTCTCCTCGATCCGGTAGTGGACGTCCGGCCAATCGACGGTCAGGTTGATAACCTGATAGAGGAGATCAGGAAGCGGTCAGAGCGAAAAGAGCGTGTGCTTGTTACGACGTTAACGAAAAAAATGTCCGAAGACTTAACCGATTACCTGAAAGAAATCGGTATGAAAGTTGCCTATCTGCATTCAGAAATCAAAACGCTTGAACGAATCGAAGTAATCCGTGATTTGCGTGTCGGTAAATATGATGTTCTCGTCGGCATTAATCTTCTCAGGGAGGGGCTGGACATCCCGGAAGTATCACTTGTAGCGATTCTGGATGCCGACAAAGAAGGTTTCCTTCGCTCCGAGCGGTCGCTTATTCAGACGATGGGACGTGCTGCACGAAACGAAAATGGGGAAGTCATCATGTATGGGGATAAAATAACAAACTCCATGCAAGTTGCCATGGATGAAACAAACCGCCGCCGTGAGAAACAGATGGCATACAATGAAAAATACAACATTACACCGACGACGATTCAGAAAGAAGTTCGGGATGTCATTCAGGCAACTGTGGCCTCCGAAGATGTGGACGATTATGAAGACAAGAAAACCGATGTCAGCAAAATGACAAAACACGAAAAAGAAAAAATGATTGACAGTATGGAAAAAGAAATGAAAGAAGCGGCCAAAGCGCTTGACTTTGAAAGAGCTGCCGAACTCCGTGATATTGTGCTTGAACTTAAATCAGAAAGCGCATGATCATTCAGCTCTTTTTCGGAAGAATACTACCAAGCAATGCGGAAGGATGACCTGTTCATGCCAAGTAAAGAAATAAAAATTCAAGGTGCCCGTGCACATAATTTGCAAAATATAGATGTCTCCATCCCCAAAAATAAATTTGTCGTGCTGACAGGGCTCTCCGGCTCCGGCAAATCGTCACTCGCTTTTGACACGGTTTATGCTGAAGGACAGCGCCGGTATGTCGAGTCACTGTCTGCTTATGCACGGCAATTTTTAGGGCAAATGGACAAACCTGATGTCGATGCAATTGAGGGTTTGTCACCCGCTATTTCGATTGATCAGAAAACAACAAGCAACAACCCGCGTTCAACGGTGGGCACGGTGACGGAAATATATGATTATCTGCGTTTGCTATTTGCCCGGGTTGGACACCCGACCTGCCCCAAACACGGCATCGAAATCAGCTCTCAGACAGTACAGCAGATGGTTGATCGCATATTGGAATACCCGGATCGGACGAAGATGCAAATACTCGCCCCGGTTGTTTCCGGACGTAAAGGGCAACATGTCGAAACAATTGAAAAGCTGAAAAGGGAAGGTTATGTCCGAATTCGTGTTGATCAGGAAATGCGGGAAGTGACCGATGATATTCAGTTGGAAAAAAATAAAAAACACTCGATTGAAGTAGTTGTCGACCGAATTGTTGTAAAAGAAGGTATTTCAGGACGGTTGAGCGATTCGATTGAGACAGCATTAGGTCTTGGTGATGGGAAGATCATTGTTGATGTCATTGGTGATGAGGAGCTGATGTTCAGTGAAAATCACGCCTGTCCGATTTGCGGCTTCTCAGTCGGTGATCTGGAGCCGCGGCTGTTCTCATTTAATAGTCCGTTTGGCGCCTGTCCAAGTTGTGATGGGCTCGGTACGAAACTTGAGGTGGATTTGGAATTTGTCATCCCGGACTGGAACAAGACACTGAAAAAACATGCAATCGCAGCCTGGGAGCCGATCAGTTCCCAATATTATCCGCAACTTTTGAAAAGTGTGTGTGATCATTATGGTATCAATATGAACACGCCGGTCAAAGATCTCCCGAAGAACGAGATGGATATAATCCTGTACGGAAGCGGCAAAGAGAAAATCCGGTTCCGCTACAAAAATGAATTCGGCAAGCTTCGTGATAACGATATTTATTTTGAGGGTGTGCTGAATAACATTGGGCGCCGGTATCGTGAAACATCTTCAGATTTCACACGGGAGCACTTGTCAAAATATATGGCTAATAAACCTTGCCCGACTTGTAACGGGCATCGTCTTAAAGAAGAAGCACTCGCAGTACTGGTAAATGGCAAACATATCAGTGAAGTGACCGATTATGCCATTAATGGTGCAAAAGAATTTTTTGAACATCTTGAGCTGTCCGAAAAGGAAGAGACAATCGCACAAATGATTTTAAAAGAAATTAATGACCGACTTAATTTCCTTGCCAATGTGGGGCTTAATTATCTGACACTTTCACGCTCAGCGGGAACGTTATCCGGCGGTGAAGCGCAGAGAATACGGCTTGCCACGCAGATTGGATCGGCTTTAACCGGAGTGCTGTACGTGCTGGATGAGCCATCAATCGGGCTGCATCAGCGGGATAACAACCGGCTGATTAATACACTGAAACAGATGCGTGACTTGGATAATACATTAATCGTTGTCGAGCATGACGAGGAAACCATGCTGGCAGCTGACCATCTGATTGATATCGGCCCCGGTGCAGGTGAACACGGCGGAAACGTTGTGGCCAGTGATACGCCGGAAAATGTAAAGGAAAACAAAACATCACTGACAGGGCAGTATTTGGCCGGCGATAAATATATACCGCTGCCGATAAAACGGCGCAAACAAAATAAACGCAATCAAATTAAAGTTGTCGGTGCCGAAGAAAACAACCTGAAAAATATTGATGCTTCTTTCCCGCTTGGACTGCTTACGGTTGTCACAGGTGTTTCAGGTTCCGGCAAAAGTTCGCTGGTTAACGAAATCTTATATAAAACGCTTGCCAAAGATTTGAATCGGGCTAAAGTTAAACCAGGAAAGCATAAAAGGATTAACGGACTTAATAATCTGGAAAAAGTGATCGATATTGATCAGTCTCCCATCGGCCGGACGCCGCGTTCAAACCCGGCAACATATACCGGGGTGTTTGATAATATCCGTGATGTTTTTGCCCAGACCAATGAAGCTAAAATCCGCGGTTACAAAAAGGGGCGTTTCAGTTTTAATGTGAAAGGCGGCCGCTGTGAAGCGTGCCATGGTGACGGCATCATTAAAATTGAAATGCACTTTCTGCCTGATGTCTACGTTCCTTGTGAAGTATGTAACGGCAAGCGCTATAACCGGGACACATTGGAAGTGAAGTATAAAGGAAAAAGTATTGCAGATGTTCTGGATATGACCATTGAAGAATCATTGACCTTTTTTGAAAATATCCCGAAAATCAAACGGAAGCTGCAGACCGTTTATGATGTCGGTCTGGGTTATATCAAATTGGGGCAGCCGGCAACGACTTTATCCGGCGGTGAAGCACAGCGCGTGAAACTTGCCAGTGAACTCCACCGCCGGTCAAACGGCAAAACATTTTATATTCTGGATGAGCCGACAACCGGGCTGCACACAGATGACATTAACCGTCTGATGAATGTTTTGCAGCGACTTGTCGAAAACGGTGAAACTGTCCTGATTATCGAACACAATCTGGATGTCATTAAACTTGCCGATCACATTATTGACATCGGGCCTGAGGGTGGCGACGGCGGCGGCGAAATCGTTGCTACAGGCACACCGGAAGAAGTGGCTGATCAGGAAGAGTCCCATACAGGTCACTATTTGAAGCCAATTTTGGAACGGGAACGCAAACGGATGGAACAGGATATGGAACAACGTGAAAAAATCGGTTCAAAATAGGAAAGCAGGCAGCGGATGGCTTACTTAGCGGTCTGCTGCCTTCTTTATTTTGAACAATGGAAAGACCCTCTTGGATTAAGTATGCAGTATCCTTATGAGCGGCTGTCTCAGTCAAAACTTTTGACGGGATTACGTGGTTTCGGTAACCTTGAATAAGATGTTCTATAGTGGGAGGAACGTAAAGATGAAGCCAATTGAACACGAGAAAGTTCAACAGCTAATGCAAACGTATATCAATAAAGACGTTTATATTCATCTGGAAACAACAAATGGTGCATATGCAGGTCATTTCAATGATAAGGCGTATAACGTCGGCGCTTATATACGCAATGCGAAGCTGAATTATTCGCAGGCAAAACTTATTGGAGACGGTAAAAGTTACCGTGCCGGTCTTAAGACAGAATTGGGGTGGGTCTATGCAGAGGGCCTAACCGACTGGACAATGCACAAAGAAGACCAATTACTATTAGCGGGACATGACCGCGAAGGCCGGTTGATGGTGGCATTGCATATCAGTGAAACACCGCTGGGGCAGTAAATAATATTTATTCACATCAACAATTTTCAGCAAAGGGTCAGGTGAATGGAATGGAAAAACATGTTGTCGTTATTTATCCACATCCCGATGATGAATCGTTCGGTGCTTCAGGCACGATAGCACAATACCGAAAACAGGGGATTCCCGTGACTTATCTATGCGGTACATTAGGTGAGATGGGAAGAAATATGGGGTCTCCTTTATTTGCCAACCGGGAAACACTGCCTGATATCAGAAAAGAAGAATTGATTAACGCATGCGCGAAATTGGATGTCGAGCTCCGTATGCTCGGATATCGTGATAAAACAATTGAATTTGAGGACAGAGATGAAGTCTCCGAGCATTTAAAAGGGATTCTTGAAGAAATACAGCCTAGCCTTGTCCTCACGCACTATCCGGAGTATGCTGTACATCCTGACCATAATGCAATGGGCGCAGCGGCAATCGAAGCTGTTAGGCTGATGGACCCGGAAAACCGCCCGAAAGTTTGGGCGCAGGCGATCAGCAATGGTCATGTTAAGGAACTTGGGAAACCGGACATAAGCAATGATGTAACACCGGTTTTTGATCATAAAATGGACGTTATTTTAGCTCATAAATCTCAAGCCAGTGGAATTCTAGGCCAGTTCCAGGAAAATTGGGCTACAGAAGATATGAAAGAAGCTGCCAAGAAACAGCTTGGTAAAGAACAGTTTTATATTTGGGATTTTCGTGAATAATCTAGTAGTGAGAGGAGGATTTTCATGAATGAACGATTGTATCGATCAAATTCCGAGCGTATGATAAAAGGAATATGCGGCGGGCTGGCAGAGTATTTCAATATTGACCCAACGATTATCCGCCTGCTTTTTGTAGCACTGGCATTTGCAGGAGGTGCATCAATCTACGCTTATCTCATCGGTATTTTCGTCATTCCGAATGAGCGGGAGGTGCATTAATGCTGCTTCGCTGGTTAATATCGGTTTTCTTAAATGCTGTTGCATTGATTGTCGTTGCACAGCTGTTCAGCTCTTTCCAGCTGGAGGGCTTTGGCACTGCGCTTTTGGCCAGTATTATCCTTGGCATTCTAAATGCTGTTATTAAGCCGATATTGGTTATTCTGACACTGCCGGTAACAGTCTTGACACTGGGTTTGTTTTTATTCGTCATTAATGCTGTCACATTAATGATTACCCAGGCAATAATGGATGAGTCGTTTGTGATTGAAGGATTTGGAACGGCTGTTATTGCTGCAGTAGTTATTTCGCTGTTGAATTTAATATTGAATAAACTTGTAAAAGATTCTGTAACGTCATGAATGCAGGTAAAAGTCGCAGGTGTTAAGCCTGCGATTTTTACTGTGCGGTCAATGGTCAAAGACAGATTTTATCTGTTTAACCGTTGACGTAAATATTTCAGACTTTTTTCGTGATTTTTGTTGTTCTTTAATCTTCGTAATTGATATGAAGTGTGAACCAATGAAAATTCTCATTCTGATTGTCGTTAAGTGCTAAAAGCCGCTCCGGCAATATACTTCGCTTTCCATGGGCACGGCCTCAGCCTCCTCAGAAAGCAAAGACCGCTTTCTTGCGGGGTCTTCGGACACGTGCTATTCCCATAGGAGTCTACGCATATTGCCTATGCTGGAAATGGCTCGCTGTAGTTTTATTCTATTTGACGAATAAAAGCATCGTTGTTAAACCATCTACACCAGCAGCTGGAATATGCGAGACTCCTGTGGGACAGCGAGCTCTTGTAGACCCCGCAGTGAGCGGTTTTTGCTCCCGAGGAGGCTCGTGGTGAGCCCACGGAAAGCGAGTATATTCCAGCTGCTGGCGTCAATCTTGCTAATCCACCATAGAAAATGGTTGCATACTTCAAGATTGTATATTGAGTAATGCTTAGCGAAGGAAATACACGACGACTCCTGCGGGAACAAAGGTATCGGTGAGACCCCGCAGTGCGCCAGCACGAGGAGGCTCACCAGCCGCCCGCGGAAAGCGGCGTGTATTTCCGAAGCGGTAGACGATGCACCAACTTACACCTAAAGTTATTTCGCGGTTTATCCCGCATCTAAGGCTCTGTAACCCGCCAAAATACGGCGGCTAACTGAACCTAAATGCCCGATTCTGCTCGGGCCTGCAGGATGCAGGTCACAAAGGCGTTGCCACAGGACGTGGCGAACTTAGCCTTTGTTCCCCTACATTCAGCGGAAAAGTGCGCTCCGCTGAATGAAGTTTCACTTTATGGATTTTGTGTCAAAAACAACAATCTTTTAGAAAACGGCTATTTTTATAACCTGCAGATTAATGATATTATTCGAAGGTGGGAAAATATGCTACAATGTAATTCAGTATATTGCCTTGAAAAATAATGCCCCCATACATAACGGAACATGGTAACGGGGGCTGTCTTAATAAATGAAAACACACAGTTGAAATTGGAGGATTCAGCACATGCCAAAAGTCCGTACGCAAGATTTGCTTGATAATTTCAATCTCACGCTGGTTGCAGGCGAAGATGGCGTCCACCGCGAATTAACGACGAGTGATATCCATCGCCCGGGTATTGAAATGACCGGTTATTTTCATTATTATCCGCGGGAACGTCTGCAATTGATTGGAAAAACCGAAATGGCTTATTTTCTTGATTTGCCTGATGATACGAAAAAGAAAAGGATGGAACAGCTATGTACAGATATAACGCCTGTCATTGTTATTTCCCGTGGGATGGAGATTCCTGATGTCATGCTGGAAACAGCGGATAAAGCGGGTGTTCCGATTTTACATTCGCCACGGCAAACGACCCGTGTGATCAGCAGACTGACAAACTATCTGGAATCAAAATTTGCACCCTTCACAGCAATACATGGCGTTCTGGTCGACATATATGGTGTCGGTGTACTGCTGACCGGTCAAAGTGGTGTCGGTAAAAGTGAATCAGCGCTTGAATTAGTGAAACGCGGCCATAGGCTGGTAGCGGATGACAGTGTTGAAATTCGCCAGGAAGATTATGACAGACTGATTGGGAATTCGCCGCCGCTGATTGAACATTTGCTGGAAATTCGCGGGCTGGGCATAATTAATGTTATGACTCTTTTTGGCGCCGGAGCGGTCAGAAGCTATAAGAAGATTTCTCTGATTATCAATCTTGAATTATGGGACGAAAAGAAGCAGTATGATCGGCTTGGTCTGGATGAAGATAAGATGAAAATCATGGATGTTAAAGTTCCAAAAGTTACTATACCTGTTCGTCCGGGAAGAAATCTTGCAGTCATTATTGAAGTGGCGGCCATGAACTTCCGCTTGAAACGGATGGGTGTGAATGCTGCTGAAGAGTTTTCTGAACGATTGACCAGCATGATTGACCAAGGAAACGAAATTGATTAGGGGTGATTCCATTGAGTTGCAGCGCACCTGCTTTAGATCCTGTTTTTTTGGGCCTCGGTCCGATTACAATATATTGGTATGGTGTCATCATAGCATTCGGTGCTTTTTTAGGTCTCTATATCGCAACAAAGGAGTCTGATCGGCTCGGACTGCAAAAAGATCTGATGATTGACCTGGTCGTATTTGCCATTCCGGTATCGATTATCTTTGCCCGTCTTTATTACGTTATTTTCGAATGGGACCGCTATGTCGGCGGGCCATGGTGGGATGTCTTTGCCATATGGGAAGGCGGTATAGCCATTCATGGTGCGTTGATTGGTGCTGTCTTGACCGCTGTTATTTTTGCAAGGGTCAGAAAAGTTCCGTTTTGGCAACTGGCAGATATAGCCGCGCCAAGTCTGATACTGGGGCAGGCTATCGGCCGCTGGGGCAACTTTATGAACCAGGAAGCACATGGCGGACCGATAGCAGAATCAACGTTCAACAGCTTTCATACATATTTACCTGACTTTATCATGAACCAAATGTGTATTGACGGTGTTATGTATCACCCGACATTTCTTTATGAATCTGTCTGGAATATATTAGTGTTCATATTCCTTCTGTTTTTGCGTCGTAAAAATCCGCTGCGCGGTGAGGTTTTCCTGAGTTATCTGATCACCTATTCAGCGGGGCGCCTGTTTATCGAGGGGATGCGAACAGACAGCTTATATGTGCCGGGAACCGAAATTCGAGTGGCACAGCTCATTTCAATTGCTATCATTTTGGGGCTTTTGGCTCTGATCTGGTATCGCAGAAAATCAGGGATGGCTGATAAATATTACGACGGCAAAAAAGTCAAAAAGAAGAAAAAGAAGTCGTAACAGCAAAGTGAGGGATGGCTAAATTGACTGGAATTTTAAACCGTGGATTGCAGCAAGGCGTCCAAGTAACGTGGACATTGGGAAAAGTTATTTTTCCGATCACCCTGATTGTAACTATTTTACAATATACACCGGTTTTGCCCTGGGTTATTAAGCAAATCACGCCATTCATGAAGCTGCTGGGCTTATCCGGTGAGGCGGCCGTCCCATTGGTTTTGGGAAATGCATTGAATTTATATGCTGCTATTGGTGCGATCGTATCATTCGATTTTACGGTGAAAGAGGTTTTTATCTTAGCTGTTATGCTGTCTTTTTCCCATAACTTATTTATCGAGTCAGCAGTCGCATCAAAAGTCGGTGTGAGCTGGTGGCTTATCTCAGGCATTCGGATTGCACTTGCCCTGACATCTGCTGTACTAATCAATTTGCTGTGGAATGGAGGAGGCGAGTCTGCTCAGTATGGTCTGATTTCGTCATCGGAAACTGTATTGAACGGCTGGAATGACATTTTGCTTCAGGGCCTGCAAACGGCATTAGTTGCAATTGGCCAGCTGGCGTTAATCGTTATACCATTAATGATTATCATGCAATTTTTCCGTGAGAAAGGATGGCTTAACTTCATTTCGGATAAAATTGGCCCGTTCACCAGATTGCTGGGGATGGAGAAAAATACGTCAATGACACTTGTGGCAGGTCTGACGATTGGGCTTGCTTATGGTGCCGGGCTTATGATTCAAGCGGTGGAAGAAGATGGCGTTTCGAAGCGGGATATGTATTTAGCACTGATTTTCTTAGTATCGTGCCATGCAGTTGTGGAAGACACACTTGTTTTCGTTCCGCTCGGAATCCCTGTTTTGCCGTTATTAGGTATTCGCCTGGTGACAGCAATTCTCCTGACGATGGCTGTAGCGTTTGTTTGGAGACGAATGGAAAATCAGAAAAGAAAGGATGCGGCACATGAACATTCATACCATACTCTTTGATCTTGACGGGACATTGATCGATACAAATGAATTAATTATCGCTTCATTTATGCATACATTCACCCAACATGGCAAATCTATTTCCCGCGAACAGGCGATTGAATTTATCGGGCCGCCTTTGAAGGAATCATTGCAGAAGGCTGATCCAAAACTGGCGGAAAATATGATTGAAACATACCGCAAGCATAATGTTGAGCATCATGATGATTATGTAACAGCATTTCCCAACGTAGAAAAAACGTTAAAAGCATTGCAGAGAAACAACATTCAGCTCGGTGTGGTTACGACAAAGATGCGGGGGACAGTCGACATGGGCTTGCGGGTGACAGGTCTTGATAACTATTTTGCGACGATTGTAACACTTGATGATGTGACCCATGCGAAACCGCACCCCGAACCGATTATAAAAGCAATGACGTCATTGAACGCCAATTCATCATCAACTTTAATGGTCGGAGATAATTCACATGATATCGAAGCAGGGCATAATGCAGGTGTTAAAACGGCAGGTGTTGCCTGGTCGTTGAAAGGCAAGGAAACATTACTGACATATCAACCGTCCTATATGCTGGATGATATGCAAGATTTGCTTGGGATTCCGGGAGTGTAAGCCATGCGGAAAACCGATCGCTATTACGTTGAACATGCCAATTCGTTATGGATGATTTATAAAACAGTTTCTTTTTGGAAAGTCGTGAAAAATTTCATCTTCATCCAGTTGGGGAGGTATACACCTTTTCTGGGAATCAAAAATTGGCTCTACCGCATCTTTCTGCGAATGAACGTCGGTGATAGAACAGCATTTGCACTGATGGTCATGCCTGATATCATGTTCCCGGAAAAAATATCAGTCGGCTCTAATAGTGTGATCGGCTATAATACAACGATTTTGGCACATGAGTACTTAATTAAAGAGTACCGAATCGGTGAGGTCTTGATTGGTGATGAAGTCATGATTGGAGCCAATACAACCATTTTACCCGGTGTAACAATCGGTGATGGTGCCATCATTTCCTCCGCAACGCTTGTTAATCAGGATGTACCGCCGGGAGCGTTCGCAGGCGGCAATCCAATGCGGGTGATTTATACGAAGGAAGAGATGGAGGAGCGGATGAACGGGAAAAAAGATTAAACAGACCCTGTTAGACAAATTTTTAGCCAAGAGGATGAAACCCCCATCCTGTACGGGGCAATGCTGAAGAGAATGATGCCTGATATATGAAAGCCACCGTTGCATCAGCGGTGGCTTTTATAATCTTGCAATCAGATTGGAAGGGAACCATTTCAAATCAATAGGTCAGATAATGTCGATTTGTTTTAATAAATGCGGTTTTCATATACAATAGCACTAAAGTCAAGTAATGGAGGAAAACCATGGAATACGAAAATCTGACAATGCACACGGATAAGTATCAAATAAATATGATGTATGCCCATTGGAAAAACAACTCGCATAACAGACGGGCTGTTTTTGATGCATACATCCGAAAGAATCCTTTTCGGAATGGCTATACGGTATTCGCCGGGCTCGAGCGGATTGTGCATTATATTAATAACCTGAAGTTTACAGAAGAGGATATCGCTTTTTTAAAGCAGCAGGAAGAGAATTATGAAGAGGCGTTTCTGGAAGAGCTGCGGCGCTTTACTTTTACAGGAAACATTTACGCCATGCGTGAAGGCGAAGTTGTTTTTCCAAATGAACCGCTCATCCGGATTGATGCGCGAATTTTTGAAGCACAGCTGATTGAAACAGCTATTTTAAATATGATGAACTACCAGAGTCTGATTGCAACCAAGGCAAGCCGCATCAAGCAGGTAGTCAACAATGATACACTGATTGAGTTTGGTACGAGACGGGCACAGGAAGCGGATGCGGCTGTATGGGGAGCACGTGCAGCTTATATTGCCGGTTTTCATGGAACGTCAAATACGCGTGCCGGCAAACTTTTTAATATTCCAGCCAAGGGAACGCATGCGCATTCCTGGATTCAGGACCATGACAGTGAAGAAGAAGCCTTTACGAATTTTGCTAAAGCTCTGCCCGATCAGACCATATTGCTTGTCGATACGTATAATACATTGAGGTCAGGAATCCCTAATGCAATCAAAACCGGTAAAATGCTCGAAGCGCAAGGAAAAAAACTCAAAGGGATACGTCTTGACAGTGGTGACTTGGCTAGACTGTCCATCGAAGGCAGGCAAATGCTTGATGAAGCCGGCATGGAGCACACCGAAATCATGGCTTCCAACGATCTCGATGAAGAGGTTATCATGCATCTGAAACTGCAAGGGGCTAAAATTGATTCCTGGGGTGTTGGAACGAAATTGATTACCGGTGGCAGAAAGCCGTCACTCGGCGGTGTGTACAAACTCGTTGCCAGAGAAGATAAAAATGAGCTGATCCCGGTCATTAAACTGTCTGACGATTTGGAGAAAGTGACAACACCCGGTCTTAAGAAGGTATACCGGATCATCAACCGCAAGACGAATAAGTCGGAAGGGGACTATATCGCACTTGAACATGAAACAGTGGACGATAAACCGCTCAAGATGTTCGATCCTTTTTTTCCGCAAAAGTTCAAGTATGTGAGCAATTATGAAGCGATTGACCTCCTGGAGCCAATTTTTGTCAATGGCAACCAGGTGTATGACTTGCCGGAACTGGAGGAAATTCACCGCTATCATGAAAAGCAGCTTTCCTTTATATGGCATGAAACATTGAGACTCTTGAATCCACAAACTTATTATGTTGATTTGAGCTATGATTTGTGGAAGACGAAGCAGGATCTGATTGAGGAACGCAGGATACACTAAATGGTTCGCCCGTGTCCGCGATGTTTAAAATCTATCAAAGGGAAGCATGTGTGTGAGACTACTTTCGAGAGCGGCATCCATTACAGTGCGGATGCCGCGTTTCGCTTTTCAATGATTGAATGTGTCACTTCTTGGTGAGACTATGTGTCATATCTTTGAAGAAGCGGTGGAAAGGTACTAAGGAGGTAAAGCATGGAAATTCCTTCAGGTGTAATCCCGGCAATTAAAAATATGAAAGATTTTGAGAAGGTTTTGGAATCAGATCATACGACTATTGTTTTTCTGGAAACCAGGCTTGCTCAGTTGAAAAGTTTGGTTCAGTATTCGAAGCGGGCTGATAAAAAAGTTTTGGTTCACTTCGATTTAATTCAGGGGTTAAAAACTGATGAATATGGTATGGAATTTCTAATCCGCCATATCAAACCGGATGGTATTATTTCGACAAGAGGCAATATAATTAAGCTGGCTAAAAAAAATAAATTGCTGGCTATTCAACGCACGTTTTTATTAGATAGTATGGCGGTTGAGCATAATTTAAAGCTGATAGAACGGTTTCAGCCGGATTGTATTGAACTATTGCCCGGGCTTATTCCCGATATAATTAAACAAATCAGTGAGGAAACTGGTGTACCTGTCATTGCAGGTGGTTTGGTGAGAAACAAAATAGAAGTTTCTTCTGCTCTGGACGCAGGGGCAGTTGCTGTATCCACCTCAAATAATGAATTATGGAAGATATATTAAAGCGGATTACCTGTTGTTGAAATTTTCTAACATATGAATTATAATTTAATGCAGAATAATAACGCTTACAAGTCTGACACCATTATACGAGTAAAGGGAGATGTGGTTGTATGGCTGGTAACAGAGCGGTCGTTTATAGCAAACCGGGGGAGGTAGAGGTACACGATATCAGTTATCCTGATTTGGTCTTACGGGATGGTCCGGGTGTTAATCCGTTAAACGTTGGCAGAAAATGTAACCATGGAGTCATTTTGAAAGTCGTTACAACAAACATTTGTGGAAGCGACCAACACATGGTTCGCGGACGGACAACGGCACCAAGTGGATTGGTTCTGGGTCATGAAATCACCGGTGAAGTGATTGAGACCGGCAGTGATGTAGAATTTATCAAGCAGGGGGATCTTGTATCCGTACCATTCAATATTGCGTGCGGACGGTGCGAAAATTGTCGGAAACAGGATACACACATTTGCCTGAATGTGAATCCTGATCGCCCCGGATCTGCGTATGGCTATGTTGACATGGGCGGCTGGGTAGGCGGCCAATCTGAGTATGTCATGGTACCATATGCAGATTTTCAGCTGCTGAAATTCCCTGATAAAGACCGGGCAATGGAGAAAATCCTTGATTTAACCATGCTCTCGGATATCTTCCCGACAGGGTATCATGGTGCCGTTAGTTCGGGTGTTAAAACCGGGTCAACCGTTTATGTTGCCGGTGCAGGTCCGGTCGGTTTAGCAGCTGCCCACTCCGCTCAGCTATTAGGCGCATCAGTGGTAATTGTCGGAGATATGATTGAAGAACGTTTAGCACAAGCGAGAAGCTTTGGATGTGAAACCATTAATTTGCGTGAACATGATGATATGGGTGAACAGATCGAGCAAATTTTAGGCATTCCTGAGGTTGACTCTGCAATTGATGCGGTTGGTTTTGAGGCCAGCGGTCACGGTGAAGGATCTGGAGAAGCCCCAGCTGCAGTTCTGAATTCCATTATGGGGGCAACCAAAGCAGGAGGACGTCTGGGAATTCCCGGACTCTATGTCACTGGAGACCCCGGTGCAGAAGATCGTGATGCAAAAGAAGGAACGCTGAAAATTCGTTTCGGTTTGGGTTTTGCCAAGGCACATACATTCGTAACCGGACAAACGCCGGTTATGAAATACCATAGAGATTTAATGAAAGCGATTTTAAGTGGAAAAGCAAATATCGCAAAGGCTGTAAATGCCACATTAATCTCGCTTGATCAGGCTCCTGATGGTTATAAACAGTTTGACGGCGGAGTATCGAAAAAGTTTGTCATTGACCCGCATGGTTTAGTTCATAACTAATTCTGTTTCCGCCACAATGTAAATAACTATTGACAGCGTTTACATTGGATGCTATGATTATCTCAACAAGTTAAAATCGTGGTGGAGACATGGAGACCCACGCTGCAATAGTACTTTTGGAAAAGTATGTCTATTGCAGTGTGGGTTTTTTTGTTATCGCGTGCTTGTTTAATAGACGCATACATTATTGTAAAGGGAGTGATGGAGATGCCTGAGTTTTTAGCGGAAGTAATCGGTACGATGATTTTGATTATTCTGGGTGGAGGCGTTGTAGGCGGCGTCGTATTAAATAAATCAAAGGCAGAAGGTACCGGCTGGGTATTGATCACCATTGGCTGGGGACTTGGTGTTACAATGGGGGTATATGCGGTTGGCCAGTTTACAGGGGCACATATTAATCCTGCGGTAACACTTGGTTTTGCCGCTGCAGGTGAGTTCCCGTGGGCTAAAGTTCCGATGTATATAAGTGCTCAATTAATCGGCGCTTTTATAGGGGCAGTCATTGTGTTCTTTAATTATTTGCCGCATTGGAAAGTAACAGATGATAAAGTGGCCAAGCGTGATGTTTTCTCCACAACGCCGGCCATTCGCAGTCCTTTTTCCAATTTGATCAGTGAAATGATTGGCACTTTTGTTCTTGTGATGGGACTTTTGTTTATCGGTGCTAATGAGTTCACGGAAGGGTTGAATCCATTGATTGTCGGCCTGTTGATTGTTGCGATTGGGATGTCACTGGGAGGTACGACCGGTTATGCGATTAATCCTGCCCGTGATCTTGGACCGAGAATTGCTCATGCGTTGCTTCCGATACCCGGAAAAGGTGGATCAGATTGGAGTTACGCTTGGATTCCGGTTATGGGTCCGATTTTAGGAGGCATTTATGGTGCTGTGTTTTACAACGCTATGTTTTTAGGTGAATTTTCTGCATTGTTTTGGATATTAAGCGCTTTAGTTGCCATTATTTTCATTGGGGCTGCGAATTCGGAGTTAAGGAATGCGGAAACAGCAGCAGATGAAGTAGAAAAAAAATTGTATAGAAAAATAAACATTTCCAGGGAGGCGAAATTATGAGTGAAACATTTATTCTTTCAATAGACCAAGGGACAACAAGTTCACGCGCCATTTTATTTAACCACGACGGGGAAATCGTAGAAACAGCCCAAAAAGAGTTTGAACAATTTTTCCCGCATCCGGGCTGGGTCGAACATGATGCCAATGAAATTTGGACATCGGTACTGGCTTGTATCTCGGAAGTATTGCGCAAGTCAGAAGTGGATCCATCCCAGATTGCCGGAATCGGTATATCCAATCAGCGGGAGACAACCGTTATCTGGGATAAAAAGACGGGCAAGCCCATATACAAAGCGGTCGTCTGGCAATCACGGCAGACTGACGGCATATGCAAGGAATTAACTGAGCAGGGTTATGAAGATGTCATACGTGAAAAAACGGGCTTGTTGATTGACGCCTATTTTTCAGGAACAAAAGTCAAATGGATTCTTGATAATGTTGACGGTGCAAGAGAAAAGGCCGAAAATGGTGATTTGCTGTTTGGCACGATGGACACATGGATTGTGTACAAGCTTTCCGGTGGCAAGGCACACATTACCGATTATTCAAATGCGTCCAGGACATTGATGTTTAATATATACGATCTTAAATGGGATGATGAACTTCTGGATATATTGGGTGTGCCGAAAAGCATGCTTCCTGAAGTCAAGGAATCCTCCGAGGTTTATGCAAACACTGTTGATTACCACTTCTTTGGACATGAAGTGCCTATAGCCGGGATAGCCGGTGACCAGCAGGCCGCATTGTTCGGTCAGGCATGCTTTGACAAAGGAATGGCAAAGAACACATATGGAACTGGAAATTTCATGCTGATGAATACAGGTGAAGAAGGGGTTAAATCTGATCATGGTCTCTTGACAACTTTGGCCTGGGGCGTGAATGGCAAAGTGGAGTACGCTTTGGAAGGGAGTATCTTTGTATCAGGTTCGGCTATACAATGGCTGCGTGATGGCCTGAAAATTATCGAAAATTCCCCGCAGAGTGAAGACTACGCAACGAGGGTGGATTCCACGGACGGTGTTTATATGGTGCCGGCATTTGTCGGGCTGGGAACGCCTTATTGGGACAGTGATGCCCGCGGAGCCTTCTTTGGCATTACGCGTGGGACAACTCGAGAACACATGATCAGGGCAACACTCGAGTCACTTGCTTATCAGTCAAAAGATGTACTGGATGCGATGATAGAAGATTCCGGTATTAATTTAAAAACCATGCGGGTTGATGGCGGCGCCGTGAAAAATGATTTTCTCATGCAATTTCAAAGCGATATGGTTGGTGTTTCCGTTGAACGGCCTGTTGTACAGGAAACGACAGCATTGGGGGCCGCTTATCTTGCCGGGCTTGCGGTCGGCTACTGGAAAGATAAGAACGAGATTGCTGAACAATGGCAAAATGAACGGACATTTGAGCCTCACATGGAAAAAGAAACGCGCAACGGACTTTATGATGGATGGAAAACAGCTGTGAAGGCGGCAAGAACGTTTAAATAGTTTTGGGCGGGCGGAGGTCAATATGATACGATAAGCATTGACCTCCGTTCTTTGTTATTCTGCCTTAACGGGGCAGGAAGGCCTCCACATACCAGGAAAATAAATGAAGGATCAGATGCCCTTAATAGGAAAAAAACGCTCCATTAAATGACGTTTCACTTTATTAAAAAGAATAGAGGGAGGGACTAAAAATGAAAAAGATTATTAATGATCCAAATGAAGTTGTACATGATATGACGGAAGGTATGATCGCAGCACATTCTGATGAACTAAAGCAAATATCAGGAACGACGGTTATTGCGAAAGTCAATGCGCCGATTTCGGGCAAAGTTGGCGTCATCAGCGGTGGCGGAAGCGGTCATGAGCCTGCACACGCAGGTTACGTCGGTAACGGCATGCTGGATGCGGCGGTTGCCGGTGAAGTGTTCACATCCCCGGCACCTGACCAGGTGCTTGAAGCGATTAAAGCCGCTGATGGTGGCGCGGGTGTATTTTTAGTTATCAAAAATTATACAGGCGATGTCCTTAATTTCGAAATGGCAGCAGAACTAGCTGAAGCGGAAGGCATTAAAGTGGAAAAAGTGGTTGTGAATGATGATGTAGCTGTAGATGATCCATCTTCAAGAAGGGGTATCGCCGGAACCATTTTTGTTCATAAAGTTGCCGGGGCAAAAGCTGAACAGGGCGGCTCATTGGAAGAAGTCAAGGCCGCCGCTGACAAAGCTGTCAACAATATGCGATCCATGGGTATGGCGATGACACCGTGTATAGTCCCTGCCGCGGGAAGCCCAAGTTTTCAATTAGGTGAAAATGAAATGGAAATAGGCATCGGCATTCATGGCGAATCAGGAATTGAACGCAAAGAAATTACTGCTGCTGATGACATAGCTCAAGAACTGACGGACCGCGTATTGAATGATTTTGATTTCACCGGTGAGGCAGCTGTTATGATAAACGGTCTGGGATCCACCCCTGAGATGGAGCTGTATATTGTCAATAAAAAGGTGCAGTCCATATTGGCGGAAAAGGGAATCACTGTTTACAAAACATTTGTCGGAGAATACTTGACATCGCTGGAAATGACAGGCTGTTCGGTGACGCTATTGAAATTGGATGATGAATTAAAAACACTGCTTGACGCACGAGCACAGACACCTGCTTTTCACAGCTGAGAAAGGGGATAGACATGGAGTTAACCGTACAGGATATTGTTACATGGATCGAAAAAGCAAACGAAAAAATGCAAGCAAATAAGGAATATCTCACAACACTTGATCAGGAGATTGGTGACGGTGACCACGGCATTAATATGGCACGCGGGTTTCAGGAAGCTGCTGCTAAATTAGCTGATAATGACTACCCTGATGCTGAAGCAGTCTTGAAGGATACCGCCATGACGCTCATGTCTAAAATCGGCGGCGCATCAGGTCCGCTATTCGGGACAGCGTTTTTGAAAATGTCTGTCGCATCGAAAGAAGCAGAAACGCTTGATTACGAGACGTTTAAGCACGGTCTAAAAGAAGCCGTTGAAGGCATCAAACAACGGGGGAAAGCCACAGAAGGCGAGAAAACACTAGTGGATGTCTGGGCAAAGATGGCTGATTTATTCAACAAAGAAACAGATTTTTCAGCTGATAAAATTGCTGATGAGGCTAATGATGCTATGGAACAAACCAAGGATATGATGGCAACGAAGGGCCGCGCTTCATATTTTAAAGAGCGGTCAATCGGGCATATAGACCCGGGTTCGGCTTCGTCTCAATATATTTTCACAGCATTGGCTGAGGTCATTGGAGGGAAGTTATAACATGTCGTATGCTGGTATCGTGCTTATTTCTCATAGTCCCAAAGTTGCTGAAGGAATAAAAGATATGATTCGCCAGGTTATTAAAGAAGTGCCGATTGAAGCGGCCGGCGGTACGGATGAAAATGATATAGGGACGAGTATTGAAAAGATTCAGCAGGCAATCAATCGTGCCAATAACGGTAACGGTGTATTAATTTTTTATGACATTGGCAGCGCCAAAATGAATGCAGAAATGGCTGTTGAGATGACAGAAGCAAAGGATGTCACGGTCATGGAAGCCCCATTGGTCGAAGGGTCCTACGTTGCGGCTGTTGAATCCGGCATGGATAAAGATACGGAAAGTATTGCTGCTGCTGTCACGAAAGCGTTTGGATAGGTATTGCTATACACCGGCTGTTTGCATGTGTTATGATAATAATAAGTTAATAAAAATGCTGGAGAAGTGGAGAAACCGCAAAGAGCTGATGAATTCTTTTCATTAGTCTTTTTTGCGGTTTCTTTTTTTGGGTATAGAAGTAATAGTTACTAAATTGATAGGAACAGTTGAAGAGGAGTGAGTGAATATGTCAGTATTTTCAAGTCATCAGCGGGAAAATATATTTCAGTCGATTGAACAAGAGCAGCTTGATGTGCTTGTGATCGGCGGCGGAATTACCGGTGCGGGGATTGCACTGGATGCGGTCACCCGGGGTATGAATGCAGCTGTTGTGGAAATGCAGGATTTTGCTGCGGGTACCTCAAGCCGTTCAACCAAACTGGTGCACGGGGGTTTGCGCTATTTAAAGCAATTTGAGGTGAAAATGGTATCGGAAGTGGGCAAAGAACGGGCGATTGTTTATGAAAACGGCCCGCACGTCACGACACCTGAGTGGATGATGCTGCCATTATATAAAGGCGGCACATTCGGACCATTTACGACAAATATTGGCCTGCGCTTGTATGATTTTCTGGCAGGTGTCAAAAGGTCCGAGCGCAGAAAAATGCTGAGTCCTCAAGAAGCAGCAGAAAAAGAACCGCTTATTAAGGATGATAAGCTAAAAGGTGCAGGTTATTATGTTGAATATAAAACAGATGACGCACGGCTCACAATTGAAGTCATGAAAAAAGCGGTTGAGTATGGTGCGCATTCAATCAATTATGCAAAAGTCATTGATTTTATTTATGATGCCGGAAGAATTGCAGGAGCCGTTGTTGAGGATCAGATCACGGGTGAGCATCGGTATATTTATGCTAAAAAAATAGTCAATGCAGGCGGCCCCTGGGTTGATGACCTCCGTGAAATTGACGGTTCCAAGCAGGGAAAGTCGCTTTATCTGACCAAAGGTATTCACCTGGTCTTTCCGAAAAAACGATTCCCGCTGCAGCAGGCAATTTATTTTGATGCACCGGATGGAAGAATGATTTTCGCCATTCCCAGAAATAAAAAAACGTATGTAGGAACCACTGATACAAGTTATCAAGGGGATATAGCTCATCCGCAAATGACTGAAGATGAACGTGATTATTTGTTGGAGGCCATCAATTTTATTTTTCCGTCACTTGATATGACGAAAGATGATGTCGATTCAAGCTACGCCGGTCTCAGGCCACTAATTGCTGAAGAGGGAGAAGACGATCCGGATGAAATCTCCCGTAAAGATGAAATGTTCATCTCTGATTCAGGACTGATATCAATGGCCGGCGGTAAATTGACAGGTTACCGGAAGATGGCCGAAGATACGGTGGATGCCGTTATGAAACAGCTGAAAGACGAGGACGGTATCTTGTATTCTGATTCGGAAACAGAGCATTTGCCGATTTCCGGTGGTGAAGTCGGCGGATCAAAAGGCTTTCAGAAGTTTAAACAAGATAAGATTACAGAAGCGGCCGACCTTGGAATCATTGAAGAGACAGCCGACTTCCTTATTCAGAAGTACGGAGCAAATATAGACAGGCTTTTTGAGATATACAAGAATGAGAAAGCGCGTGCCAAGGAAGCGGGTATCGAACCAACAGTATTTGCCGAACTGCAATACGCCCTCAAATTTGAAATGGCCTATAAACCTGCAGACTTCTTTGTACGGCGAACGGGCGCGTTGTTTTTTGACATTGATTTTGTCAGATTCCATAAAGATAATGTGATTAACTATATCGCTAAGGAATTGCAATGGAGCGATAAGCAAAAACAGGAATACATTGATGAACTGGATCAATTGCTTCATGAATCTGTAAACCCGGTGGATTGATAAGACGAGGCTGGGACAAAACCCAGTAAAATTGAAAAAGCGTGGTACTTATCGATTAGGTAATGTACCACGCTTTTTTTATATTATCGTTAATTTTTAGTAAACAAAAAGGATCGCCTCTGATAAAATTAAAGTAACCACACAATAACCATCGGAGGGATCCTTATGTTTAAACATTATAACATGAATCAAGTGGTTTTGCCTTTAGATTTAGAAATAAAAATAGAGGAAAATGATATTGCCTATGCCGTCAATGACGTCGTGGAAACTATCCCGGATGATGCCTTCACAGGTTTCCGGCGCGAAACAGGCTGCCCAGCTTATCATCCGCGCATGATGATGAAGATTATTTTATGTGCTTACACGCAATCTGTTTTCTCCGGCAGAAAGATCGAAGGATTACTACATGACAGTGTCCGTATGATGTGGCTGGCTCAGGGATATGAACCAACGTATCGCACCATCAATCGATTTCGTGTGCATCCAGAGGTTAAAGAGTTATTGCGTCAATGCTTCGTCCAATTCCGCTGCCAGCTTGTACAGGAAAAACAGATTGATGAAGAAGCGATTTTCATCGATGGGACCAAGATTGAAGCGAATGCCAATAAATACACATTTGTTTGGCGGAAAGCGATAGAGAAACACAGCGCCAAATTGGTGGAGAAGTCCAATCAAATGTATGATGAATTGCTGGAAAACGAAATTATCCCGGAGATTGAACGGGAAAGCGAGGACGAATTATCCACCGATGAACTCAGGCAAATAGCTGAGAAACTGGATGAGAAAGTCGAAGCGTATGACAAAGAGATTGAGGCACGTGAAAAAGGAAGCGAACGGAAACAGCTTCGTTCCGAACGTAAAGCACCGAAACAATACCGCAAACGGTTCAGGGACTTTGTCGTGCGCAAACAGAAATATAAGCAGGACATGAAAATTTTCGGGGAACGCAACAGTTACTCCAAGACAGACCATGATGCCACGTTTATGCGCATGAAAGATGACCATATGAGGAACGGCCAGCTGAAAGCAGGTTATAATGTGCAGCTTGCGACAGAGGGTCAATACGCGCTCGCTTACGATGTATTCCCAAACCCGACGGACACACGTACTTTCGTTCCTTTCCTGGATCATATTGAGGAAGGTTACTTTGAGCTGCCTAAGTATATTGTGGCTGACGCAGGTTATGGCAGTGAACAAAATTACGAAGACGTCCTCGAGAACCGGGAACGCACGCCCCTGATTACATACAACCAATACCGGAAAGAAAAGAAAAAGAAATACAGAAATAACCCTTTCCATTCCGCCAATTGGGGATATAACACGGAAAACGATTATTTTATCTGCCCGAATGACCAAAAAGTAACATTCCGTTACCTATCCCAACGAACAGACCGGTACGGCTATACACGGACCTTCAGAGTTTACGAGTGTGAGGACTGTTCAGGGTGCCCACTGCGTTCCCAATGCACCAAAGCGAAGGAAGGGAATAACCGGAAAATTTATTATAACGCGAAGTGGGAAAGCCAAAAAGCCTACACAAGACAACAGCTTTCGGAAGAAGAAACTGGCGAAGTTTACGGGCGACGTAAAATCGATGTGGAGCCAGTCTTCGGATTTCTGAAGGCTAATTTGCGTTTCCCGCGTTTCTCAGTCAGGGGGCAGGAGAAAGTGAAAAATGAATTAGGATTTGCATTCATGGCGGTGAACTTGAGAAAGTACACCGCCAAAAAGACAAATCCTACCTTAGATAATAACAACCATTTAAATCAAAAAGGTTCCAACCATCAAAAACTGATGATTGGAACCTTTTTTAAGTCATTTTTGGCTAGTTATGTCCCAGCCCCGTCTTTTTATTTCCGGTTGATGATGGGGCACAATAGTATTGTGCCCCATCATCAACCGAAGAAACAGGATATCAACCGAAGAAACAACAATCTTTTTTACTCAAATACATATATTATTCGTAACACAACTGTGTTATAATTTGGTCGATGTTATTCGACAATAAAGGGGATGAGTTTATGCAGGAATCAGACAATAGGGTACAACGGTTTAATGAAAATATTATCCCCTTTATCCCTGACGGCGATTTTTATTTTACGAAAGGTGCTGAAGCCTTTCAGAAACATAAATTTGATGTTGCGACAAAATGGCTGCACAAAGCTATTGAAACAGATCCGGAAAACCCCCTGTATCAATGCCAGATGTCGATCGTTTATACGGAGATTGGCGCTTTTCATGCTGCGAATCAGCTTCTGAATGACGTACTGACATCAACAGATGATCACTATCCGGATTGCTACTATTTGCTGGCAAATAATTACGCTCATTTAGGGTTATTAAATGAAGCGAAAAAACACGCAAAAATTTATCTCGATCAAGCAACTGATGGGGACTTTAGCGCAGATGCCGAACATTTGCTGGATTTGATGCATATTGATGAAGAAGACGATAATAATGAATGGCAATTTGATGAAGAAGATGAGTTGCTCGTTTATCAGGAAACAATTTTTCATCATATGGAAAACAATGCGTGGAATGAAGCGCTCCCATTGCTTGAAGAAATGCTGGCCTTGTTTCCGGAACACCAATCAATTAAGCACGATTATACATACGCTTTATTTGCTGTCGGATATACCGAGGATGCCATCAGAATGGAACTTGAAGTCCTGTCGGAGCATCCTGATTCCTTGAACAGTCACAGCAATCTGGTCATGTTTTATTATGAGACAGGGCGGAAAAAGGAATATGAATGGCATTTAAATCAATTGCTGAATGTGTATCCGATGCGTGAACAGCAAAAATTACGGGTAGCTGTAACGTTTGCAAGAACTGGTGCATTCAATCAAGCATATTCACGATTTAAGCAGCTGGCTAAATGGCAGTTGAAAAGCCATTTATCCTATTTTAAATGGTACAGTATAACAGCCTATAACCTTGGTGAACCTGCAAAAGCTCTTTCATTATGGAAGGAAGGGTGCAAAAGACATCCACAGCTGGCAGAGCAGGAAGGTCCATGGAAAACAGAGTAGGTTGCCTGTATTTTTGGATGAGCAAATAGGTAGACTAAACAGTGAACGTTTAATACGATAAATATGGATTGATGATAATTGCGAAAGAAAGGGCTGATTACATGGCCGAAGAACGTATGTATGATGTGATTATTGCAGGTGCCGGACCTGCCGGTATGACTGCAGCAGTTTATGCATCACGTGCAAATCTGGACACGTTGATGATTGAACGCGGCATTCCGGGCGGACAGGTCGCTAACACAGAAGACGTTGAAAACTATCCCGGTTACGAACACATTTTAGGGCCGGATTTATCGAATAAACTGTTCGAACACGCCAAAAAATTTGGGGCTGAATATGCCTATGGTGATATTAAAAATGTTGAAGATTACGGTGATTATAAAACGGTTATCGCCGGCAGCAAACAGTATAATACGCGTGTTCTGATCATTACAACAGGCGCGCAATTTAAGAAACTCGGCATCCCCGGTGAAGATGAGCTTGGAGGACGCGGTGTATCTTATTGTGCGGTCTGTGATGGGGCATTCTTTAAAGAAAAAAATCTTGCCGTTATCGGCGGAGGAGACTCTGCTGTTGAAGAAGGCATGTATTTAACACGATTCGCTGATAAAGTCACAATTGTGCATCGCCGTGATAATCTGCGTGCCCAGAAGATTTTGCAGGATCGTGCCTTTAATAATGATAAGGTTGACTTCATCTGGGACACCGAAGCAAAAACGATTAACGGTCCGGATGGCAAGGTGAATGCTGTTTCTCTTTATAACAATGAGACAGGAAAAGAATATGAGTACCCGGTTGATGGTGTATTTATTTATATCGGAATGGTACCACTGAGCGAACCATTTAAATCATTAGGTATCACAAATGATGAAGGTTATATTCCAACGAATGAAAATATGGAAACATCTATTCCTGGCATTTATGCAGCAGGTGACATTCGTGAAAAATCACTTCGACAAATTGTAACAGCAACCGGTGATGGAAGTATTGCTGCCGAAGCTTCACAGAAGTATATCGAGAATTTGGAAGAAGAATTGAAAGCAGCACAGTCATAATCAACTGAAAAGATAAGGTGAAAAGGCTCTTGTGAAGGGTCTTTTCACTTTTATACTCATCTTTTTAAAAAATATTACATTGCTTGAAAATTCATTTAATCAGAAAGTAAATACTTTTTAACGCTGTTGTAATACGCATGAAATATTTATCGGGTATAATAATAAATAACTAATTGACCCCCTTTTAATAATAAATTAGTTTCTCGCAGGTGATGATTCACCTGCATTTTTTTTGTGCTTTTTTAAATGTTTAAAACAGATCCTGTCCAAGTCTGTCGAACAGGCTGTATAGTTGTTGGTTTGGTGGTAATGGGTGTATAATGGAAATAGTGTTTTATCCCTCAATTTAACTTTGGGATAAAAGAAAGAAGTGACGAAGGAATGCAACGTGTAACAAATTGCATATTATTACATAACGATAAAGTTTTATTGTTGAAAAAGCCGCGCCGGGGTTGGTATGCCGCTCCCGGCGGCAAAATGGAAAAAGGTGAATCGATTAAAGAGTCGGTAGTCCGTGAATATCGTGAAGAGACCGAATTGCAATTGATTGAACCCGAGCTGGCAGGCGTATTTACTTTTTCAATTTTTCATGGTGAAAAACTGATGCAGGAATGGATGATGTTTACCTTTTTCTGTGAGCAATATACAGGTGCCTTAGCGCATTACTGCCGGGAAGGTGATTTGGAATGGGTCACACAGCAGATGGTTAGTGATTTGCCAATGGCAGAGGGTGATCGAAAAATTTTTGAACACGTACTGGACTCAGATAAAATGCTTTATGGGTCCTTCCAATATAAGGAAGACTTTGATCTGATTGACTGCCGATTCGACCCATCCCACGTTTAAAGAGGAGAATTGCAAATGGCAAAAAGTGAACTGGAAACAAAACTGGTTGTTATTACAGGGATGTCAGGTGCAGGGAAAACAGTTGCCGTTCAAAGCTTTGAAGATCTCGGTTATTACTGTGTTGATAATTTGCCGCCCGCATTGCTGCCAAAATTCCTTGAGCTGATGAAAGATTCAACGAACAATATTAAAAATGTAGCACTCGTTATGGATTTGCGCGGCCGTGAGTTTTTTGATTCATTATTCGAAGCTTTGGATATCTTAGGAGAAGCGGAATGGCTGAATGAACATATCCTTTTTCTGGACGCCAAAGAGGAGTCACTAGTCAGCAGATACAAAGAAACGCGACGCTCTCATCCCTTGGCGCCGGAAGGTTTACCGCTTGAGGGGATTCAACAGGAGCGGAAAATCCTCGATGAACTAAGAGGCAGAGCACAGCGGATTATTGATACGACCAATTTAAAACCAAAGGAATTAAGAGAAAAAATCCTGAAAGCTTATACCGAAGAAAAACAGGACATCTTCTCTGTTCACATGGTTTCATTTGGTTATAAATACGGTGTTCCAATTGACGCGGACTTGTTGTTTGATGTCCGGTTTTTGCCGAACCCGCATTATGTTCCGCATATGCAGCCGCTGACCGGATTGAGCTCAGAAGTATCGTCATATGTTTTCAAATGGTCTGATACGCAGAAATTCAATGAAAAAGTACTTGACTTATTGCAGTTCATGCTTCCTCAATATAAAAAAGAAGGGAAGTCACAGCTTGTAGTCGGAATCGGGTGTACAGGTGGACAGCACCGGTCTGTTGCGCTTGCTGAATACTTTGCCAAACAACTGTCAACGAACTACATTACCCATGTCAGCCATCGTGACATTGACAAAAGAAAGGGACATTAATATGAACAACAGCCAAAAGAACCCGAGTGTTGTGGTCGTTGGCGGCGGGACAGGAATGCCGGTCCTCTTGCGCGGGCTGAAGGATTTGCCCATTGACTTGACTGCTCTGGTGACAGTAGCTGATGACGGTGGAAGTACAGGGCGATTAAGAAATGAAATGGCCATACCTGCTCCCGGTGATATACGGAATGTTATTGCTGCTTTATCAGATGCCGAACCGATGCTGCTTGAACTGTTTCAGCACAGGTTTAATGTCGGCAATGGATTATCGGGGCATTCAATGGGTAATTTGCTGCTGGCAGCCATGACATCTGTGACAGGGAACTTTTTTACCGGTATTCAGGAAATATCACGTGTGTTAAATGTCAAAGGTGAAATTTATCCAATATCAAATGATAGCATGTCGCTGTATGCAAAAATGGAAGATGGAACGGTCGTATCGGGTGAATCCAATATACCGCTTGCCAACAAAAAAATTGAACGTGTATTTCTGAGTCCGCAGCCTGTCCGGCCCCTTCCGAATGCAGTAGAGGCAATTGAAAAGGCTGATCTGGTGATCGTGGCTCCGGGTAGTCTTTATACAAGTATTTTACCAAATCTGATTATTCCACAAATCGACGTGGCGCTCGGCAATACAAAGGCTAATGTCGTTTATGTGTGCAATGTGATGACCCAAGCGGGGGAAACAACAGGATATACAGCTGCAGATCACGTTCAGGCAATCCGTGATCATATCGGTTCCGGTTGTGTCGATTCAATCGTTGTTCATAATGAACCGATACGCAAACAAGTTCGTGAAGTGTATGCAGAGGAAAATGCTGATCCGGTTATTTATGATACGGAACGTCTGCTTGATATGGGACTTAAGATCATTGAAAGTGATATTATTGACCCGCAGCGCACGACTTTACGTCACGATACACAAAAAATAGCAAACTTGCTTTATTCAATGCTGGATAATAACACATGAAGCAGACAATACAAGACTGTTGAACAGGGAGGTGTCAGGTATGTCTTTTGCAGCGGAAATAAAAAAAGAATTGACAGGGATTGAGCTGGATTCTTCCTGTAAGAATGCTGAACTGGCTGCATTGATACGGATGAATGGCGTGGTGTCCAAGTCCGGAAGTCATTACACACTTGATGTCCAAACAGAAAATGCTGCCATAGCCCGGCGGATATATACGTTGGTCAAATCATCATATGATATTTCGGTCGAGTTGCTTGTCCGTAAAAAAATGAAGTTGAAGAAAAATAATGTCTATATTGTCCGCATGAAGGAATATGTCCGGCAATTGCTGTTTGAATTAGGTATTGTACAGGATGACTATACGTTCACACGAACGATTCCGGAGCAGTTTAAGGAAAAAGATTGCTGCAAACGATCCTATTTAAGAGGGGCCTTTTTGGCAGGCGGCTCCATGAATAACCCTGAAACATCGTCATATCATCTGGAAATAACCAATTCATATCAGGAACATAATGAATCCTTGTGTGAATTGATGAATGAATATGAATTAGGCGCACGGAGCCTTGAACGTAAAAAAGGGTATATTGTTTATTTGAAAGAAGCAGAAAAAATAACGGATTTCTTAAGTATTATAGGCGCCCACAATGCCTTATTCAAATTTGAAGACGTCAGAATTGTGCGGGACATGCGTAATTCAGTCAATCGCCTGGTCAACTGCGAAACAGCCAATTTAAACAAAACGATTGGTGCAGCGTTCCGCCAGATTGAAAATATCAATTTTATTTCAGAAATGGTTGGCTTGGAAGCATTACCTGAGAAACTAAGAGAGATTGCAGCACTTCGGGTCCAGCATCAGGATATCACGCTGAAAGAATTAGGCGAATTAGTTTCCAGCGGCAAAATATCCAAATCAGGCGTCAACCACCGGCTTAAAAAAATCGATGAATTTGCTGAGAAACTTCATGAAGACAGAGTTGTTTCAAAAAAGTGACTAATTGTACATTTTTCGAAGGTTGTATGATATACTATTTATATTTAAAGTAGCGGCAACAGCATTCGAATACTGCTTTTTTTAAATGGGGAAAACTTTCACGGGTTTCGTGTTGAGATAGCGACAACCCGTTTTTTAAAAATAATCTGAAAACGTTTTCAGTCAAGGAGGATGAGATGGTTGTTGGAAAAAATGGTAAAAGTTGATTTGGAATCAGGTTTACAATCGAGGCCGGCAGCTCAATTTGTACAGGAAGCTAATGGGTATTCTTCACATGTATTTCTTGAAAAAGATGGGAAGCGTGTGAATGCCAAAAGTATTATGGGGCTGATGAGTGTTGCGGTTACACCGGGTGAGACAATCAAATTAATTGCTGATGGCAATGACGAAGAAGATGCACTCAATGGATTAATCGATTTTGTCTCAAAATAGAAGTTATAGAGTCATTAAAAACGGCTGTACCGGATTTGGTACAGCCGTTTGTGTTTAATTATGATTTATCCCGCATGTAACTGGCAGTAAGACCCCCATCTCACATGTTCGGGTATACGATAAGGATTAGGTGGGGGGTAAACTGCCAATAAATGTCCGATTCTGTTCATCTAACAATCAGTGGGAAAAGGCGCCCCACTGGTTGAAGATTCACTTTATTTTTTGTCTGTATTTCTTTCCAAAATCTTGTCAATCAAACCGTATTCCACAGATTCTTCAGCAGACTTGAAGTTGTCTCGGTCGGTGTCGCGTTCAACGACTTCCAGTGGCTGTCCGGTGCGATCAGAAAGAATTTTGTTCATTTTTTCCTTCATCTGGATGATGCGGCGGGCATGGATTTCGATGTCAGTCGCCTGTCCCTGTGTTCCGCCTAGTGGTTGGTGAATCATGACTTCACTGTTAGGCAGCGCATAGCGTTTGCCTTTTTCACCTGCAGCCAGTAGAAACGCACCCATTGATGCAGCCATTCCAGTGCAGATGGTGGAAACATCTGATTTGATGAATTGCATTGTATCGTAAATAGCCATGCCAGCTGTGATCGAACCGCCGGGAGAGTTAATGTACAATGAAATATCCTTATCCGGATCTTCCGCTTCAAGGAAAAGAAGCTGTGCTACAATTGAGTTGGCCACGTTGTCATCAATCCCGCTGCCAAGCATGATTATGCGGTCTTTCAGCAGGCGTGAATAAATATCATATGCGCGTTCTCCACGATTTGTCTGTTCAATGACTGTCGGTATCAGATTCATATGTTTTCTTCCTCCTTATTTCATTTCATATTCACCCATTATGATTGGATATTTTTATCATAACGAATAGGTCAAAAAAGGTCAAATAATATAATTCGTCTGTGTATATTATGGTGACCAGCCAAAATCAAGTCTCCCGATATGTCATAAGTCATTTACCATCATACCCCTAAAACCTCAATGATAAAACCCATAGCTGAAAATCTTTAACCAGTTTTAAATGGATATTTTATCTTGCATTATTGTCTCATTCATTATAAGATTATAATTGAATTATTAAGAAATTTTAAATTTAGGTAAATAATATTAATCTTACATAAATTAAAGGGGGAAGAGACGTGCCAAAGGAAACAATCCTGGAATTGGACAACTTACATACACATTTTTTCACGGATGAAGGTGAAATTCCAGCGGTCAATGGCGTCAGCTTCTCATTACATAAAGGGGAAATTGTTGGGATAGTGGGGGAGTCCGGCTGTGGCAAGAGCGTAACATCGTTATCGATTATGCAGCTGGTGCCAAGCCCTCCAGGGAAAATTACCGGTGGTGAAATAAATTTTAAGCATGAAAACATCGTTCATGCTTCCCAAAAACGGATGAAACAAATTCGCGGCAATGAAATCGGTATGATTTTCCAGGAACCAATGACATCGCTTAATCCGCTTTTTACGATAGGAAATCAATTAATTGAAGCCATCCGGTTCCATCGAAAAATAACGAAAAAAGAAGCCAAACAGGAATCGATTGAACTGTTAAATTTGGTAGGAATACCCAGGGCTGAGGATGTGGTTGATGAATACCCTCACCAATTATCCGGCGGGATGCGGCAGCGTGTCATGATTGCCATGGCAATGTCATGTAATCCGGATATGTTGCTTGCGGACGAGCCCACGACGGCTTTGGATGTAACTATTCAGGCGCAAATCCTGGATATCATGAGGAATTTAAATAAAGAAAGAGACACTGCGATATTATTAATTACGCATGACTTGGGGGTGGTAGCTGAACTGTGTGAACGTGTTATTGTCATGTACGCCGGACAGGTCGTTGAGGAAGGAAGTGTACGGGAGATTCTGAAAGATCCGCAGCATCCATATACAAGGGGACTTATACGTTCGTTGCCCAAGCTTCATGGTGATGAACAATCGCTTTACTCCATTCCTGGAACCGTTCCTAAACCGGGAATGGCGCAGTCCGGGTGTCAATTTGCTCCACGCTGTGAATTTGCGTTTGACCGATGCTTTAAGGAGCCTCCGGAGCTATACGATCTGGGAGATGGGCGCAGCAGCCGCTGTTTCTTATATGACAAAAAGGAAGGGGATGCAGCAAAAGATGGCGAATCTGCTCTTGGAAGTTAACGGTCTGAAAAAGTATTTTCCGATCAAAGGGGGTGTATTTGGCCGAAAAGTTGGTGAAGTTAAAGCGGTTGATGATGTATCGTTCACGGTAAAAGAAGGAGAAATTCTCGGACTTGTTGGTGAATCAGGGTGCGGGAAGTCAACAACCGGAAAATCAATACTTCGCTTAAGCGAACCCACAGCCGGTGAAGTGAAGTTTCAGGATCAGGATGTTAACGGGTTAAGTAAAGAAGATATGCGAAAACTGCGCCGTAACATGCAGATTATATTTCAGGATCCATATGCCTCATTAAATCCCCGGCATACAGTTGAGAAAATAGTGGGAGAGCCGCTTTTGATTCATGGTATGAAGTCTTCCGGTGAACGGAAGGAAAGAGTCAGGGAGCTTCTGAAAGTTGTAGGGCTCAGCTCTTATCATGCGTCAAGGTACCCGCACCAGTTCAGCGGCGGTCAGCGACAGCGTATCGGGATTGCACGTGCGCTTGCCAACAATCCTAAATTGATTATTTGTGATGAGCCTGTATCAGCATTGGATGTTTCTGTACAGGCACAAATTCTTAACCTTATGAATGAGCTGCGGGACCGGTTTAATTTAACCTATATCTTTATTGCACATGATCTCAGTGTTGTAAAGCATATTTGCGACAGAGTCGGTGTTATGTATCTGGGGCGCATGGCTGAATTGACAAGCAAAGATGGACTTTATAATAATCCTAAACATCCTTATACACAAGCCTTAATGTCAGCGGTTCCAGATCCGGATCCTGATTATCAGAAAGATCGCATTATCCTGAAAGGTGACGTTCCGAGTCCATCAGATCCGCCATCAGGCTGTGCATTTCATAAAAGATGTCCTTATGCAATGGATATTTGCAGTGAAGTGCGGCCGGAGTTCAGGGAAGTTGAAAACAATCATTATGTTGCATGTCATCTGTATGATGATACTGTGCAGTCATAATCGGTTGTTAAAAATTATAAGGGGGTTGCACACATGAAGCCAAGATTTTGGCTATTAATGGTTTTCGTTGCGTTGGCATTAGTAGTAGTAGCATGCAGCGGTGATGATGACTCAGATGCCGCGGGTGACAGTGATGGAAGCACTGGAGAGGACACCGAAGCGAACAGCGGCAGTGATGGTGAAGATGTACTGGTGTTTGCACGTGGCGGCGATTCGGAGAGTCTTGACCCCGGGAGTACAACAGATGGGGAATCGTCAAGGGTGACCAGACAGGTACTGGAAAGTCTGCTTGATTTTGATAAGGAATCATTTGAAGTTGTACCCGGCCTTGCGGAAGATTGGGAGGTCTCTGATGATGGTTTAAATTATACATTTTATTTGGAAGAAGGGGTCACCTTCCATGATGGCACAGATTTTAATGCGGAAGCTGTTAAGACGAACTTTGAACGCTGGGCCGATCCTGAACATGAATATGCTTTTGAGGAAGAAGGATATGTCTATTCCATGTATGGAACGATGTTCGGCGGTTATCAGGGCGATGACAGTCATGTGATTGAAAAAATCAATGTTGTGAACGATCATGAAATTGAGTTTGTCCTGAAACAGCCTTTAGGCTATTTTCTGCAAAATATGGCTATGAGTTACTTTGCCATTACTTCTCCTGCCGCACTTGAAGAATATGGACCTCAGATTAATGAAAATCCGGTTGGTACCGGACCGTTTAAATTTGAAAGCTGGACTAAAGATGATTCAATCGAATTAAGTAAATTCGAGGATTATCGTAAAGACGGTCTACCAAAAGTTGACAGTGTCGTATTCGAAGTCATTCCGGATAACGCCGCACGTCTGATTGCCCTGCAATCCGGTGAAATTGATATTATGGATGGGCTGAATCCGGATGATGCTGAAACCGTAGAAGCCGAGGAAGGTGTGGAGCTGTATACACGCTCTGAAAATAACGTTGGCTATGTAGGCTTTAATACTCAGAAGGAGCCGCTTAATCAGGTGGAGGTCCGCCGGGCAATTAACCATGCGATTGATCGTCAGGCAATTGCAGAAGCCATGTATGCAGGGTACGCACAGCCTGCCAAAAACCCATTACCGCCGAGCTATATGGGTTACAATGATGATGTTGAAGGCTATGAATATGACGTGGAAAAAGCTAAAAGTTTATTAGCAGAAGCGGGCTATGAAGATGGTATGGAAATAGAGTTATGGACAATGCCTGTTGCCAGACCTTATATGCCTGATCCGGAAACAGTTGCTGAAATTGTTCAGAACAATCTGTCGGAAGTGGGAATCGAGGTTTCAATTGTACGCGAAGAATGGGCACCATATCTGGAAAAAACACTGCAAGGTGAACAGGAAATGTTCATGCTTGGCTGGTCCGGCACGAATGGTGACCCGGATTACTTCATGAGCAGTCTCCTTCATGGTGACAATGTTGGAAGCAGCAACCGAACATTTTATGAAAATGATGAAGTCGATGAATTGCTGAATCAGGCAAAAACCTCTATTGACCAGGATGAACGTGCCGAATTGTATAAAGAGGCTCAAACGCTTATAAGTGAAGACGCACCGATGGTTCCGCTCGTGCACTCTGAACCTGTTCTGGCTGCCGCTAGTTATGTGGAAAATTATGTGCCGCATCCGTCAACAAGCGAATCACTTGCTGAAGTTGAATTGGCGAATTAAAAAACCAGAGGGCAGCAGTCAAATTCTGCTGCCCTGTTTGGCAGTCCTCCACCTCACATGTTCGGGTATACGGTGAAGATTAGGTGGGGATCAACTGCCGGTAAATGTCCGATTTGTTCATCTAACAATCAGTGAGGGAAGAACCCCCCTACTTATTGAAGATTCACTTTATAAAGAATGAGGTGAAACCATTGTTTGCCTACACGATGCGACGACTATTAATGCTCATTCCTGTACTGGCAGGTATGACATTGATTACATTTTCAATTGTTCATTTAATTCCCGGAAATCCTGCTCAGGTAATTCTTGGTGAAACGGCTACAGAAACAGCGATTCAGGATCTTGAAGAAAGCATGGGTCTGAATGAGTCATACCCTATACAATATGGTGTATATGTAACTGATCTGCTTCAGGGTGATCTGGGTACATCACTCAGGTCAAAAGCGGAAATCTCAACAGAAATATTACCGCGGTTGGCAGCAACCTTTGAGCTGACATTTTTTGCTATTATATTTGCTGTTATTATAGGTGTGAACGCAGGTATCATCAGTGCCTGGAAACAGAACTCCTGGTTTGACTTTCTGGCCATGTTGTTTGCGCTTGTTGGTGTATCCATACCGATTTTTTGGCTGGCATTGATGGAGCAATGGATTTTTGCCCAGGAATTAGGCTGGCTGCCGGCATATGGACGTGAGAACAGCAGGGATCCAATTGAACCGATTACATATTTTTATGTGCTTGATTCACTTCTTCATCTGGATTTTTCCAGGACGATAGGGGTACTTAAGCATTTAGTTTTGCCAAGTATTGCTTTAGGAACCATTCCAATGGCTATTATTGCGCGGATGACGCGGTCCAGTATGCTGGAAGTCATGCATTCAGATTACATACGGACAGTTCGTGCAAAAGGAGCAAGCCAGTTTCTCGTTATTTATAAACACGCGTTGAAAAACGCCGTTATTCCAGTTTTAACAGTTATCGGTCTACAGACAGGGGTGCTGCTGGGCGGCGCTATTTTAACCGAAACAATATTCAGCTGGCCCGGTGTTGGCAGGTATGTGTACGAAGCAATCAATTACAGAGATTATCCGGTGATACAATCGGGGATTTTGGTTATTGCATTCCTGTTTGTCATTATCAATTTGATTGTTGATTTGCTGTATTCCTATATTGATCCAAGGATTAAATACTAGGGGGGTTCATATGAGTTTAAAAGAAAAAGATAAACAAACAGAAGAAAAAAATGAAACGAACCCTGCAAAAGCAAATCAGCAAGCTGAAATGGAAATGATACCGGAAACATCACCATTGAAAGATACATTGAAACAATTACGGAAAAACCGATTTGCATTAGCGGGGTTAATTATCATTGTTCTATTCCTCTTAGTTGGTATATTTGCGCCATTGATAACATCTTACGGCTATGATGACCAAGTGCTGACAGACAGGTTGCAGCCACCATCTGCAGAACATTGGCTGGGAACTGATGATGTTGGCCGGGATATTTTCACCCGAATCGCGTTTGGGGCAAGAATCTCGCTGCAGGTAGGGTTTTTTGCTGTCATCGGCGCACTTGTATTCGGGACAATACTTGGTGTTGTGGCCGGTTATTTCGGCCGCTGGGTTGATATGCTCATTTCACGTTTTTTTGACATCTTGCTTGCTTTCCCGAGTATCCTTTTAGCCATTGCGATTGTAGCTATCATCGGGCCTTCTTTGCAAAATGCATTGATTGCTATTGCTGTCATTAATATACCGATTTTTGGCAGGCTTGTTCGTTCAAAAGTGATCAGCTTACGCGAAGAGGAGTTCATCCTGGCTGCAAAAGCACAGGGTATGAAGAATGGACGGATTATTCTGCATCATATTTTGCCTAACAGTCTGGCACCGATCATCGTACAGGCAACACTCGGGTTTGGGACAGCTATCCTTGATGCGGCTGCATTAGGTTTTCTAGGACTTGGCGCCCAGCCGCCAACGCCTGAATGGGGAGAAATGCTTGCTTCCTCAAGAGACTTTATTCAGCTGGCACCTTGGACATTAATCGCACCAGGTCTATGCATTATGCTTGTTGTGCTTGGGTTTAACCTGATTGGTGACGGCTTGCGCGATGCTCTGGACCCTAAAATGAAAAATTAATTAACGAACACAGGAAAGACAAAGGCTGCCATGTCCTTTGTCTTTCATTTGCTCGTTTTTATCCGGCAGAATTCACTCTCCCTTGCATGTAAAATTATCAGAAAATACCGTCTCCTATAAATTCCTTTAAAAGACTTGTCTATTCATCATAGAAGTATTATAATATCCTATGTGTCTTAAAAAGACTCATTAATGCGCTCGTAGCTCAGTTGGATAGAGCACTGGTTTCCGGTACCAGAAGTCGGGGGTTCAAATCCTCCCGGGCGCGCTATTTTCAGAGAGACAAGGACCAAAATTGGTCACCTTTACTTAGCTAAAGCGAATGACCGTTCGTGTCCTTTTTTTATTTTATAAATGCTGAATCTAAACTTTCGGCTACAGCTGATTGCATGTTTGGAAGCATATGTGAGTACGTATCCAATGTTACTTGAATGGATGAATGACCGAGTCGCTCTTTTATAATTTTTGGGTGAGTTTGCAGTGCGAAAGGGCTAAAAATATCGTATCAACCATAACGAATACATCATACCAAAGCGCGGAAAGCGTATTAGAAATGACAAATTATGAAGTTAAGCCCGCAATTGTTATATTATAAACGGGTGTCAATGTTGAACATGCGAAAGAATATATAGATAAGGCCCAATGGATATGGTTCGAAAGGCCGTTGAATTAGTACAGGAATAGCATAATTAACACAAGCCCACATTCAGGATTATCTGAATCAACGTCATTTAGATAAAGCATGCACGAAATCCCCACACTGAAAACAGGTGGGGATTATTTGACGCTTACTTAATTTTAATAGTAGGTGTCTCTGTTCATATTAAGACTGTCTCAAGATGCTTGCCTTTTTGAAGTCGCAAGCGTTACAAAGATTAGAACCAATATAGCAACAGGGACAGCAATTATGGAACTATTAATCTCGAATGGCTTGCCAAGCACAATTTCCCACGTTAGTGTTGTAACGACACCGGCGATCATGGAAGAAAGTCCGCCAGCTTTATTGACCCGCTTCCAGAGCAATACACCTAAAACAGCTGGTGTAAGACCTGCGCCATATACCGTGTAGGCATACATTTGGACATCCAGAATGGTCGGGAAATAGCTGATTAATACATAAGCGAGAACGCCCATTATAACCACAAAGATTTTCGTCGTATTCATCAATTGCTTATCCGTTGCATTCTTCATGAAGTACCTATTAACAATATCATAGGTGACGTTGGTCGCACCGGATAGCAGGTAAGAGTTGCCTGTTGTAATAATAAAAGCCGTTGCTGCAGCTAATAAAATTCCGCCAACCACGTTGGGCAACACGACTGTCGAGGCCATTAATGCCATCCCGGGTTCAATATTTTGAAACATTGAACTGGACGCAAACGCAATTAAACTGATGACAGGCGTAACAATAAGAATGCCAACGATCCATCCGATATTTGCCTTTTTGGTTGTACGATCCTCTTTAGACGCGGCCAGTCTCTGGTACATATTTTGATCACTTAATATTAAAAACAGAGGTGGCAGCAAGTATCCCAGCAACTGGATGGTTGAGAGAGATCCTGTTGCAGTCAGGTGGCTCGCTGGCACATTTGATGTAATTTCATCCCATCCCCCTGCAATCGAAATCATGAAAGGAAGAGCAATCAATAGTCCAAGCACCATGAATCCTGAACTTAGTGCATCAGTCGGTGCAACAGACCTGAGCCCTCCGATGGTAGCGAGGAATATGATTAAAATGCCGCCAATGATGACGCCCCATTGGGATGAAAGCCCAGTTGTTACGTTTAAGATAAACCCCACGCCTTGAATTTGATACGAAACAATCCCGATATAGGCAAGAATGATGATGATACTCGCCAGTAATCTGGCACCTGGTCCATATTTTTCTTCCAGGACTGAGGAGACAGTATATTTCCCCAGACTGCGTACTTTGGGGGCGATGAAATAGAGTGAAATGATGCCGGCAAGAACCGGGATGGTTAATAGAAAAGCCGGGATTATACCGAAACTGTAAGCCATCGATGTCTGGCCCCCGGTTATACTGCCGCTTCCTACCCACGTGGCCAGCAGTGTACCACTCAACACAAGTGTGCCTAAACTTCTTCCCGCTAAAATGTAATCCTCACTTTTTGAAATTTTTTTCGAGTAGTAGATACCAAGCATTACCATAAGAATGCCGTATCCTATCACATACCATAATAACGATACATCTGATTCAATACCCAATGCCAGATCCCCTTTCTTGTTTGTAGTGCCCCTTGAATCATGAGCAAAACGCACGATCAGCAGATACGATATCGTAACGATTTTTTATAGAACGCAAGTCTTTTCAGTCCCGCTTAATCCCATCTGTTTGTACGATAGTTGACAAAAGCAACTAAAATGGTTATGGTATATTGTAAATTATTTAAAAAGTGGAATCAATCAAAATGGACAATATTAAGGGAAACATTCAAAAAATAAAACATTTCAACCGTTTCTACTTGCGGATGATGGGATTATTCTCGCAGTATGATGATCAAAGTACCTATTCCGCAACGGAAGCGATGATTCTGTTTGAAATACATTCGGTTGAAAAATGTACGGCTTCATACTTAGCGGATTATTTTTTATTGGATAAAGGGTATGTCAGCCGTCTATTAAAACGGCTTTCCAAAAAAGGTATAATCGAAAAGTTTCCATCTACAGAAGATCGTCGAATACAATATCTCGAAATGACTGATAAAGGGGAGGGAGACTTACGAGCGCTCTCGAAACATGCAAACGCAAATGTTGAAAACATGATTGCAGGAATACCTGGAAAAGAAACCGATCAATTGGTTCAGGCCATGCGTCAAATTGAAATGATATTGAAACAACATGAGCGTTGAACCCGGCACTAGGGAGAGATAGGTAGTAGGGGGCAGTATACAGTTTGTACATCATCTGATTCAGAGGAGGAACGGACTTATGTTATTATCTATTCCAAATGAAGAATTTAAGGCACGTCAGGCGGATTTTTTTAACAAGTTGCTCGAAAAGAAATGTGATGCAGCTGTTATATTTGCGGCGACTGATATTTTTTATTTGACAGGATTCCATTTCATTGCAACAGAACGACCGATTGGTCTGCTGGTTGATCCAAATGACAAGTGGCACTTAATCGTACCCCGACTGGAGCATGAGCACGCAGAGGAATACGCTGTTATGGACCACGTGCATTCCTATCCTGAATATCCTGGCACGAAGCATCCAATGAAATATGTAAAAGAAGTCCTGCAGTTCTATGGATTCGAAGGCAAAACAATCGGGTATGATTCAATCAGCTATGGTTCGCCAATGGGCTATCGCGGGCCAACCATTGATACCTTGATCGAAGCTGATTTCGTGTCGCTTTATGGTATCATTGAGGAAATGCGGTTCGTGAAATCTCCTAATGAAATTGAATTAATCAAAGAATCGTGTCGTTGGGGAAATTTGGCACATAGGCTGTTGCAAAAATACACAAAATCAGGTATCAGTGAAATCGAAATTACCGGCAAGGCGTCACAAGAAGCGACATTGACTATGATTGAGACATTGGGATCCGATTATAAACCACACGGCCAGACAGCTTCTGCGACGTTCAGAGGCCAGGTAGGCTCCGAATCCGCCTTTCCGCATGCGGTTACACAAAACGTGATCATGTCAAAAGGGGATACGCTGGTGACCGGCGCGGCTGCAGCGGTGTTCGGTTATGACAGTGAGCTGGAGCGAACGATGTTTGTTGAAGAAGTATCCAAGGAACAGGAAAAATATTTCAATTATATGTACAATGCCCAAGAAGTTGCCTTAAATGCCATTAAATCCGGCGCTACATATGCTTCTGTAGAGGAGCAGGTGCAGGCTTACTATAAACAGGAAGGTATCACAGAGCTGACGAAACATCATACGGGTCACAATATTGGGCTTTTGATTCATGAAGCACCATTCTTTGATTTAGGCGATGACACCATTATTGAACCCGGTATGGTGGTCACGGTTGAACCGGGCATTTATGTTAAAGGCGTTGGAGGCTTCAGACACTCTGATACGGTGTTGGTAACGGAAAACGGCATTGAAATGCTCACCTATTATCCGAGGGATTTGGAGTCGCTTATTTGTTGAGGTGATTGGGGATAACATTTTAATCATCGTGAGATCCACAAAACGATTTCAGGCGATCGATATACAGCTCCGGCTGCATTTTTAAAAAGAGCAATTTTGAAGTTAATTCTAATAATAATTCTGAGGAGTTATGAACATCTATGGATATTTCGGCAGAATTAGCCCAAGCAATTGTGTCAAATATGGAAGAAATAATACATCAAGACATCAACTATATTAACACCGAAGGAATAATTATAGCCAGTACGAATACCAACCGAATTGGCACCTACCATGGAGGAGGGAAAAAAGTAAAGGAAACAAATGATGATTTAATTATAAGGTATGATGGGGAATATACTGGTTCACGAAAAGGTATTAACTTGCCAATTTATTTTGAGAATACAATTGTTGGGGTTATTGGAATCACTGGAGAAAAACAAGAAGTAGAAAAATTCGGGGCAATCATTAAGAGTATGACGGAATTACTAATTAAAAATGCATATTTAACCAATATTAAAAATAAGGCAAGAGAAAACCAGAGAATGATTATTGAAGAGCTATTATTCAATGATGAAAACGAAGAAAGTATTTTTATGAGTCGATTAAAGGTTTTCAATATAAAGGAAAATGTTCCGAGAATAGTTATTGTTTCAGAGGTGTTAAACGAAGATTTTCCTGCGCTCGACATTAAAGATAGGGTTATCGATTTATTTGATCATAAGTTAATGAAGAATCCTGACAATCTAATGATGCAGAATAAAAACAATATTATCATGATATTGCAGAACGTTTCACGTGAGAATGTATTAACAATGTTAAAAGATATAAACCAAATCGTAAAAAAAGAGCACGGGTTACAACTTAAATTTGGGATAGGAACTATAGAAACAAAACTACATAAAATAAGGGGATCTTATAAAAAAGCGAGCATTGCATTAGATTGGGTATTGTCATCCAAAGAGATAGATATTAACTACTATGATGATATGGATATAGAATTAATAATTGAGAATGTAACCGAAGATACAAAGAATGAATTTTATAAGAAGGTAATTGGAAATTTAAAGCCTGGTGATTTCAGTGAATATAAAGAGATTATTAGTCTTTTTGAAAAGTTCAATGGATCGATTCAACAAATTTCAGAGTCAATGTTTATCCACAAAAATACGTTGCAATATAAATTAAATAAATTGCATAAAATGACAGGGTATGATATTAGAAACTATAAAGATTTTACAATTATTAAACTAGCTTATTTGTTAACTGAAAATCAAAATACTTAATTATTAATCTGGCTAAGTGTAATTAACTTTGTGACATGCCTGATTACAGCCATCAAAATGTACCACCCAAGCCATATTATTCACCACTGAATGACAAGAAATTTACCACCAAATGATAGTTTTTTTACCAGTCTTTATACAGAATAAAGCACTTATATGGAACAGACTCAGAGCCACAGCGAAGCGGATTGCCATTGGTTGTAACGCCCGATTCTAAGTCAATGGTGTCGCGCTACTGAATTCGCACTATCTTGGGCAAAGCAGAGTGCCTCTTTTACTGCGTGGTAAAGCGAGTTGGCATTGCCTGGTAAATTGTTTGTCAAACATTGGTACAAAAGATGGCAGAAGTGGTAAAAAAACACTGGTCGTAATCACACGCCTAACAAAAACAAACAATCTATGTTATGCATAACATATGCATAGCTTTTTTTGTTTGTTATTTTGTTATATAGAACATAGACCTTTGAAGAAACCAATCCTATAATGAATAATAAGTTAAAGAAAGCGTTTTCTAATGTTGATTGGATTGGAAGTGGTAGTTTGAATATTGTTATTGCGACAGACTCATTTAAAGGTAGCGCATCTACATTTGAAGTTGCAGATTCCATCGAGAAAGGTATTAAAAATTTGGAACCGTTTGCGAGTATTAACAAGTTCCCGATTTCAGATGGTGGTGAAGGAACAGTTGACGCGCTGGTCGCTGCATCAAATGGAAAATTTATTGAAAAAGAAGTTACAAACCCATTAGGTGAAAAAGTTTCGGCTAGATTGGGGCTTTTAGAGAATAATATAGCAGTCATTGCAATGGCTGAAGCATCAGGGTTGACACTTATAAAAGAGGATGAAAAAAATCCCTTTAAAACAACAACTTATGGTACTGGAGAGTTAATTAAAGCTGCATTGGATTTAGGCGTAGATGAAATCCTAATTGGGATAGGTGGCAGTGCTACCAACGATGGGGAGCAGGAATGGCACAAGCACTTGGCGTTTCTTTAAAGGATGGAAATGGTGATCCAATTGGGTTTGGCGCTGAAGCTTTAGAGAACTTAGAGGTAGTAGACGTGACAAATATTGATAACAGAATAAAAGGTACAAAAGTTACCGTTTTTTCAGATGTAGTTAATCCATTGTGTGGCTTGAATGGTGCTTCTTATATATATGGACCGCAAAAAGGGGCATCAGAAGAGGATGTGAAATGGCTTGACCAACTATTATACAAATATGGTGGGACACTGGAAAAGCAATTGAACATGCCTGTTATGAATGAAAAAGGGTCAGGAGCTGCTGGTGGACTTGGAGCGGGGTTATTGGCTTTTTGTAATGCTGAGATACACCCTGGTGTCAATAAAATACTGGAAAAAACTAAATTGGAAGATCATATACAAAATGCAGATTTAGTCATAACCGGCGAAGGGAAAATGGATTCTCAATCTGTATATGGAAAGGCACCAATTGGGGTGGCAAAGATAGCGCAAAAATATAATGTCCCTGTAATTGCCATAGTCGGAAGTGAAGGTAGTGATATTAGAGAAGTTTATAAGCATGGAATTGATCTTGTTATCGATATTATCAATAAACCGATGGATTTAAATAAAGCAATGGAAAACGCTTGTGAATTGATTGAATATGCCGGCGAAAAGGCAATAAGGTCGTTTAAATTAAAGGATAAATCACTTGAATGGAGGGAACCGTATGAGTTTGTCTAAGAAGGTGCTTTTTGTTCTATTTAATGTTGTTTATTTCACATTTGATTGGATCGTACTACCTTATGTGCCAAACCCTATATTGTTTGGCTGGATTCCTTTACAAATGTTTTTACTCTTTACGCTTCCATTGATGGCAGCTACAGTTTGGGGTCTCTATTTTAACAATTTTTTCAATACTCAAAAGCATGTGAAGTATAATACTGATGGGAAGGAGCCGGCACAATGAATGCAAGTGTATTAATTATTATTGGAATATTCATTTATGGTCTTGTCCTGATATATCATGGTTTCAGGTCTTTCAAAGCTACAAGCAAATCATCTGAAGCTTTCTTTACAGCTGACCGTGGTATTAATCCGTTCGTTTTACTTGCAACTACCGCTATTTCCGTGTTTTCTGCTCTCGCCTTCTATGGCGTTCCTGCAGCAATATACCGAGAGGGAATTGGGTATCTGTCAAACACGGGTGGAATGATTGCGGGCCTGCTTTTCGTTGTTATTGGCTATCGTCTTTGGATTTTAGGAAAAGAATATGGTTTTACTACACCTGTTGACTTTTTACGATCACGTTATAATTCCGATGCTTATGGTCTATTGGTTGCATGCGTGTTGGTTATATTTATCGTACCTTATGTAGCTATGCAGCTTATAGCAATTGGTGATGCTGCGGTTGAGACAACGAATGGAATGTTACCTTACATTTTAGCTGTTGGGTTTGCAACAATTGTAGTATCTCTTCATATTATTGGTGGCGGCTTAAAATCAGTCGCATGGATGGATGCTTTTCACTTTATACTAGGAGCTGGTACTTTAATTGTTTTGGTTGTTTATTTAACATTAACCTATTTCCCTAACGGTGGATTAGCTCAAGCAGTAAATACTATGCTGGATAACCCGGAATTAGCACCACTATTATCTCATCCAGGGCCAAATGGAACGTTCAATTGGCAAGGAACACTATCCAATGTATTAACTGGTGCAGTAGCAACAGTAGTTTGGCCACATATATTTATGAGAATGTATGTGGCTGCGAGTAAGGATACTTTCAGGTCAATGTCATGGTCGTTGCCTGTTGCGTATGTTTTTGTTTATTTCCTAATCGCAATATTAGGTGGAATTTTGGCGCCGGCTATTCTAGGACCGAATGTAGCTGATACTGACAGCATTGTATCACTTTTATCTACTGAGTATGCGCCGCCTATTCTATCCTTTTTGTCTTTACTTTGCTTGTTTGCTTTTGGTGTTTCAACAGCAGACTCATTACTTTTATCAGCAAGTGCTATTGGCTCAAGGGACATATACGTGCGCCATGCATTTGAATTGAAGGGCAAAAGTGTCGAACCTAGAAAAGTAGTTCATTTTGGCCGTATATTACTTGTTATCTTAATGGTTTTAACACTAATTGTGGTCGCCTTAAGACCTGCATATATTGTTGATTATGCATATGCTCTGTCCTCTCCATTTTTTGCGCAAATTTTACCAGCTACTGTTGGAGGTTTGTTTTGGAAAAAAGGTACAAAAGAAGGGGCATTTGCAGGTACTATATTAGGATTGATTGTTACTACTGTTTTCACATTCTTTGTGACCCCTCCTCTTGGTTTTTCGGCCTTGGCATGGGCATTAATGGCGAATGCAGCAGCTTATATTGGAGTCAGCCTTATTACAAAAGCTCCTGAGGAAACAATTAATAAGTATATTGTGAGAGTTGATTCAATTATTAATGCAGGCACTGAAATGAACTCAGCCGTTGATTCATCCTTATCAGCACTGAATAATGGAAAGGAAATCAAATAATGGATAACTTTATCCCTTTAAACATCTATGGTATCGGTATAAAACATCCACAAAATTGGCAAATTTTTATCAACCCTAATAATAAATTTACGTTTCATGAGGGTTTGATTAAAATTGATAAAGTTACGATTGCTAAGAAAACAGCTACTTCTTTATCAATTAGATGGGCTAACATGAGAGAAAATGTTAACTTGGATGACTATATAAATGTCTTAGAAAAACAGTTCCAAAAGAAAGAAAAAAGAAGCCGGCATAAAGACAGGTATAAAATTAATGAAAAAATAAAATGTACAGTAGACGGAAAAAATGCTTACTTATTAAAAAATGAGTTCGTAGCTAACCACAGTATTTATCGTATTTTTGGAAAAGATGAGTTGGTTAAGGTATTGCAACTACTATTTTATTCAGAACAGTCTAATAGAATGGTTGTGGCCTCTTTATCAACGACTCCGGAAGAACTTGAGGAAAATGAAGACACTTTTATAGAAATTCTTATGTCTTTGCATGAACAAATCGACCAAACAGCTAAGAATGACGCTCATTATTGGCCAATGGTCTCTGAAGGTTAAAAGTTTAACTGCAGGGTTATGACTGTATAACCCTGCTACCATAATTCATTTAAATATTTTGTTTTAAAATGAAAGATGCTTTATATAGGTGGTGTAAAACAATTGATTTCTGGAAGCAATTATTGGAATGAAACCATTAATAAGAATCTCACTATGAAGCGTTTAAATAATAAGGAATATCAAACATTTGACAATATGAATCAAAATATGTACCAAGTCTTGAAAAAAAATGTTAACGAAGCCCCACATAAAATTGGAGTAGTTGATACAAACGGAGAGAATTATACGTATGATGAATTACTAGATTTAGCTGATAAATTATCATCTTATCTGATTAAGGAACTTCAGATCGAAAAAGGAAAACACATAGGATTATTATTATATAATTCTGTTGAATTCATTATTGCCTTTTTGGCAGCCCAGAAATTAGGTGCCGTCATTGTTCCATTTCCTACAAAATATAAAGAACCTGAGATTGTGTCTCTCGTTGAGAAAAGTCATTGTGATTTGCTAATTGTTGATAAGGCTTTTCATTCTTGGGTACAAAAAAATAACGATAATGTTATCCTATGTGATTCCCAACAAAAAAAGAATTTATTTGATATTGATCTAAATGAATATGAAGCCATTGAAACGAGTGAAATTGGATCGTTAGAAGATGTAGCTATTCTTATGTTTACTTCGGGCACTACATCACACAGCAAAGGCGTAGTTATTAGAAATTTCAATATTCAACATGCTATTACAAGCTATCATAGAATATTGGATGTTGATGAAAAAGATTCGACCATTTTAGCTATCCCTATTTATAATGTAACTGGTTTAATTGCAACCGTATCTTTGTTTTTAAAGTGTAAGGGAACAATTCATATTCATAAGTTTTTTGATCCAAAACAAGTTTTATCAGACATTCAAGAACATGGAATTTCTTTTTATCATGCTTCTCCTACGATTTTTACATTAATGCTGGAGGAAATGAAGTCTTTTTCTAAATTACCAAGTTTGACTAAAATAGCCTGTGGTGGCGCCAATATGCCTGCCGAACAAATAAAAGAACTTAAAGAATGGTTGCCAAACATGGAGTTTAGGACAATATATGGGCTATCCGAGACAGCTTCACCAGCCACTATATTTCCGACTGATGCATCTCAGAGCCATCATATTGGTTCATCAGGCCAACCTATTCCAGGGTTGTCTATTAAAATTGTTGATGACTTTGAGAACGAATTACCAGTTTGCCAAACAGGTGAAATTTTACTTAAAGGGACAAATGTAATTGCAGCATATTATAATCAGCAGTCAGATTTGATTACAGATGATAACTGGCTGAAAACAGGGGATATAGGTTATATCAATAAAGATGGTTACCTATATGTTGTTGATAGAAAAAAAGATTTAATCAATCGAGGCGGAGAGAAAATTTACAGTATGGATGTTGAAAACGTTATACGCCAAATCGGGGGGTTAATGAAGTTGCTGTCGTAGGAGTTAAGGATGAGATATATGGTGAAATCCCAGTTGCAGTTATTTCTTTAAAAGAGGGCTATGATTTGGAATCCATGTTCATTGAATCAATACTAAAGGACAAATTGGCAAAATATGAAATACCAGCTTATTATTATTTCGTTGATGGGGTTCTTAAAACAAAAAATGGGAAGATAGACAAAAAAAGAATAAGAGGAAATTTGGAAAATCAAAAGGAGTGTATCTAATAAATGAAAGCAAATTTCGTTGAAGCGAGTGAAGCTGTAAATTATATAAAAGACGGGGATACGATTACAACTGTTGGAATGACGCTTATTAGTGCATCAGAATCGATATTAAAAGCAATAGAGGAAAGCTACTTGAAAAATGAGTATCCAAAAAATCTAACATTGGTTCACTCTGCAGGTCAAAGTGATCGGGAGAATGGAATCCAGCATTTTGCTCATGAAGGATTCGTAACGAAAATTATTGGCTCACATTGGGGGCTTCAACCAAAATGGATGGACATGATCTCCGAAAATAAAGTAGATGCGTATTGTCTTCCTCAGGGTCAAATGGCTCAATTATACAGATCGATGGCTTGTGGACTTCCAGGGAAAATGAGCAAAGTTGGATTGGGAACGTTTGTTGATCCGCGTGTTGAAGGGGGGAAGATGAATGAAAGGACAGAGAAACTAGAGGATATTTCCGAAGTAATGGAATACGAAGATGAAGAATATATGTTTTATCGAAAAATTCCTTTAGATGTTTGTATAATACGTGGAACGACTGCGGATGAAATGGGTAATATCACAATGGAAGATGAAGCAATGAAGCTTGAGGTACTGCCGGCTGTCCTTGCCACAAAACGATTTGGCGGGAAAGTGATTGTTCAGGTGAAGCGTGTGGCTGAAACAGGGAGTTTGCATGCTAAGGATGTCGTTGTTCCGGGAGTTTTTGTCGATGCGATAGTAGTATCCGATAATCCATTTGAAGATCATAGACAAACCTCTTCTTGGTATTATGATCCGTCATATTCAGGCGACCTTCGAGTACCAATTAATACAATTAAACCGTTGGAAGTAAATAAAAGAAAGTTCATCGGAAGAAGGGCTATGTTTGAAATTAGTAAAGGTGACGTTATCAACCTGGGTACAGGGATACCGAATGATGTTGTAGGCAATATTGCCTATGAAGAGGAGATATCTAACGATGTGATGATTACTGTTGAATCAGGAATATATGGTGGTATTCAACCTGGCGGTGTTGACTTCGGTATTGGACAAAATATCTATGCAATGATTACACATGATCAACAAATGGACTATTACAACGGAGCAGGCGTGGATATTACTTTCATGGGAGCAGGAGAACTTGATCAGTATGGAAATGTCAATGCAACAAAAATGGGACATCTATGTACTGGTGCAGGTGGTTTTATCGATATTACGCAAAATGCTAAAAAAGTCGTTTTTTGCGCAACATTTAGTACTGGCGGCGCGAAAATGAGTCTTGAAAATAATCAGGTTCAAATCAATCAAGAAGGGTCCATCAAGAAAATGGTTTCAAAGGTCTCTCAGATATCGTTTAATGGAAAGTTAGCCAGGAAGAAAGGCCAAGAGGTATTTTTTGTTACAGAAAGAGCAGTATTTAAGCTGGTAAAGGAAGGAGTTATGTTAATCGAAATTGCTCCTGGGATTGATTTGCAAAGAGATATTTCAGATATGATGGAATTTGAACCGATTATTAGTAAGGATTTAAAAGTTATGGATGAAGCGTTGTTTGCAGACGGTCAATTCGGTTTGTCGAAATTTATGAGGGCGTAAAGCATTACCAGCAATTATGAAACAACAAGAAATTTTTAATGGAGGGACACGAATGGGGAAACTATCAGGTAAAGTAGCGATGGTAACAGGTGCAGCAAGAGGTCTTGGCAAGGGAATTGCGGAAAAGCTTGGTAAAGAAGGTGCGCAAGTCGTTATCGTTGACCTTAATGAGGAAGCATGTAAAGAGGCAGTTGATTCATTTAGAGAAGAAGGATATCGCGCAACTTCATATACAGTTAATATAGCAAACGAAGATGAGGTTACAAAACTATTTAACAATGTTACCGATGAATTTGGAAAAATAGATATTTTAGTCAACAATGCGGGTATTAATAAGGATGGTACACTGCACAAAATGTCTGTTGACCAATGGCAACAAGTCCTCGATGTTAACTTGACGGGTACATTCCTTTGTACACGGGAAGCAGCAGTACGGATGAAGGAACGGAACGAAGGTAGAATAATCTCTATTTCATCTGCCAGCTGGCTGGGAAACTTCGGTCAAGCAAATTATGCTGCTTCAAAAGCAGGAGTAGTTGGCTTAACAAAAACAGCAGCAAGGGAGCTGGCCAAGAACAATATAACTTGTAATGCTATCTGCCCGGGATTCATTGACACGGACATGACAAGAGGGGTTCCCGACAAAGTTTGGGATCAGATGATAAATAAAATACCAATGGGCAGAGCAGGAGCCCCTTCCGACGTAGGGAACATGATCGCATTTTTAGCATCCGATGAGGCTTCATATATTACCGGAGAAGTCATCAATGTTGGCGGTGGAATGGTAATTTAGCTTTCAAAGGTAATTTCTAAATCAATTGTAAAAGGAGAATGTAACATGAGTGAATTAAAAGAGGCCGTTGTAGTCTCCGGTGCAAGAACACCAATTGGTAAATTCGGGGGAAGTTTTAAAGACGTCCATTCAACCGATTTAGCAGCATACGCAGTAAAAGAGGCGTTAAAAAGGGGAGAAGTCAAACCTGAAAGTGTAGACGAATTAATTATAGGTAATGTCGGGCAGATAGCTGAAAATGGATTTATAGGAAGAGTTGTTTCGTTAAAATCTGATTTGCCAGATTCAACTACAGCATATTCCGTTAATAGACAGTGCGGGTCAGGAATGCAATCCATTGTAGATGGAATGATGCAAATTCAAACGGGGAACTCAGAAGTTGTAGTGGCTTCTGGCACGGAAAATATGTCTCAATTACCATATTATTTAAAAGGTGCACGATTTGGATACAAAATGGGACACGGAGATCTAGAGGATGGCTTATTATCAATTTTAACCTGGCCAAGTGGACCATATCATAACGGTGTTACAGCTGAAAATGTAGCGGAAGAATATGATGTATCAAGACAAGAGCAGGATGAATTTTCGTTAAAAAGTCAGGAAAGAGCGGTTCAGGCAATTAAGGATGGTAAATTCAAGGATGAGATTGTCCCTGTTGAGGTAAAAGATAAAAAAGGAAATGTATCAATTGTTGATACAGATGAACACCCTAGAGAAGGTCTTACTATGGAAAAACTGGGGAAAATTAAACCAGCCTTTAAAAAAGATGGATCTGTCACACCTGCTAACTCTTCCGGTATTAATGACGGGGCAGCTGCAGTAGTGTTGATGTCAAAAGAAAAAGCAGAAGAATTAGGGGTTAAGCCGTTATTAAAAATAAAAGGATTTTCAATCGCTGGAAATGATCCAGGTTTAATGGGGTATGCTCCTAAATTATCAACAGAGAAATTGGCTGAAAAGTGTGACGTCGATTTAGATGATGTTGACATTTATGAACTGAATGAGGCTTTTGCATCTCAATCATGTGCCGTCATTCGAGATTTGAAACTTGATTCAAATAAGGTGAATGTAAATGGTGGAGCGATTAGCTTAGGTCATCCAGTAGGAGCAACAGGTACTATATTAACAGTTAAATTAATGTATGAAATGCATCGTGCCGAGTTAGATAAAGGAATTGTTACTATGTGCATTGGTGGCGGACAAGGCATTTCAACATTATTTGAAAGATGTTAAAAATTAACGAGGTGGGAAACTTTTTTGTTTTCCACCTTACTACATATAAATACTCAAAGTGTCTTATTTGTCAGAAGTAATTTAATTTGGAGGGAGAGCAAATGTCAATTGAAAATATAGCAATCATTGGCGGGGGACAAATGGGGTCAGGTATTGCACAAAACGCTGCTGAACATAATAAAAATATAACGCTAATTGAAGTAAATGAAAAAAAGGCGAGTGAGGCAGAACAACATATAAAGGAACAGTTAAGTTCAAAAGTTAAAAAAGGAAAAAAAACTGAAAAAGAAAAAAGCCAAATTCTAAGCAATATAAATGTAAAGACAGATATGGAAAAAGTGAAGGGATCCTCCTTAGTAATTGAAGCTGTTCCCGAGGACATAGAAATCAAAAAGAAAGTTTTCTCTCAGATAGATCAATATGTTGATGATAATACAATACTAGCTTCCAATACATCAGGTCTTTCTATTGCTGCAATTAGTTCAGTTACTCAACACCCCAAAAATATAATTGGTTTCCATTATTTTTATCCTGTACCAGTTATGAGACTGGTTGAAGTCACCCCATCCATTGTTACCGATGATACTACTGTAGAGGCTATGTTTGGTTTTGCCGAAAGCATTGGAAAGAACCCGGTTCGTTGTCAGGATTACCCAGGGTTTCTAGTTAACCGTATTCTTGTCCCGATGATAAATGAATCAGTATATTGTGTAATGGAAGGTGCCCAACCAAAAGATGTAGATGAAGCTATGAGGTTAGGGGCAAACCACCGTATGGGTCCACTTACTCTTGCTGATTTTGTAGGGTTAGACGTGCTTTTAGCAACAATGGAAGGTTTATATAATGGCTTTCACGATTCTAAATATCGTCCCTGTCCTTTATTAAAAAAAGTTGTAGAGTCAGGAAATCTCGGTATGAAAACAGGAAAGGGATTCTACAATTACGATGAATCAGGTAAACAACTGCAACAATCATTTTAAATCTGTTAATAATCAAGATTTTAATTAAATGTATAGTGAACACGTAATTTTAATTTGACCACATAAATAACCGTATTCTTACTAATTGGTAATTACAGCCAACGAAATGTGCTACGATTTGTCAATATTGTCCAGGAAAATTCAACGGATTATACATTGGCGTATATATGCTATTTTAGTATCTGTCATCTAAAAGTGCATGTTCAAGGAGTTTGCATTCAGCATAGATAAGTCAACATTGATTGTTACAGAGCAATTAATATTTGCAAGATATAAAGGACAAACTTAATAACCTGGACTTAACGCACTTTTTCCTGTATTTTAGTATTGGTGTGATTGATTAAGGCTTACCTATGTTTGATGGTGTCACGAAGTTTCCCGTTTTTGTCGCAATCACAAAACCTTGCTCGTTGTAGTCGAATCCAACTTTCATTTTTGCTCATTCTGGTGCTTCTTAAGTTCAAATACGTCAGCATCAGAAATAGTAATAGACCGCAACTCGGACCATTGTTAAGTTCACCTATCACAATTTGCTCCTGTTCATCTTTTTGTAAGGACCGTCGCACATGGATAACTTTGTCATTCAAATCAACTGAATCCCATTTCAATCCAAGTATTTCCCTTTGCCGCATACCTGTTTGGGCGAATGTTGAAACTTAGAGAAGGGACTTTTTGTCTTAAAAAATTGATTTTTGTGTCTTGACAAAGATTTCAAACAATATTAATATAAATGTTAGTTGCTAGGGTATGATATATAAAATTTGAAACTAGGATAGTTGATAAAATGAGTGATTTTCTTAATAAAAATAGTAGTATTCCATTATATTATCAAGTTAAAGAGGTGATAAAAGAAAAGATAAAGTGTGGAGAATGGAAAAATGATGAAAAGATACCAAATGAATTGGAATTGGTAAATCAATTTAGTGTCAGTAGATCAACCGTTCGTCAGGCTATTTTGGAGTTAGTGGCTGAAGGGTTATTGATAAGAAGAAAAGGGCGTGGTACTTTTGTAAAAAAGCTCCAACATGAAGGTAACTTTATGACCTTTTCTTATCCTGATGAACTTGGTAAAAAGCATATTCCTGTTAGTACAGATGTTATAGAAGGACCACTAGAATATTTACATATTTTAAAGTTATATAACAGTAAAAAAATAAATGAAATAATTCGTTTAAGGTATTTTAAAGAAGATCCGGCTGTTATCGAAAGGACTTATCTTCCCTTTTATCTTTTTCCAGATATATTAAACAAAGATATGACAAAACCCATATATGATACTATTATAGATGATTACAAAATTAATATAGTTCATCATAAAGTTTATATAGAACCAATATTACTTGGTGAGTATGATGCTAATCTGTTGGGAGTTCATTCAGGTCAGCCTGCCTTAAAAACAACAAAAATATGCGAAACTTCAAACAATTTACCGATATTGTTAACTATAAGTGTCTTTAGAGAAGATAGAAGTAAATTATTTTATCAATATGATGTATAGAAACAAAGTCATCCTATCCATGTCCGGACATAATAACATATAAGTTGATTTTTAATAAAAGAGTATAGATTCGTTCACATGAGATGAATTATGGGGTATAGAAACAAAACCATTTTGGGAGTTATTGTCTATTATGTCCGGACATTACAACATATAGAATTGAAAATAAAAGAGTAGAGGTTCCTTCACATGCAAGTGATCAAAGGTTATTACATTATGAATTAAGAAAGTTAAGGAATAATTGTAGTATCTTTTTTGGAATTTCACAGTTTAATGTAAGCGCATACTACATTGTGAAATTCCTATCAAGTTAAGTATAAAAAAACTAGAAAAAGGAGATGTTTAAAATTAATATTACAAATTTAAATGATTCAAAAGTTTGTATTATAGGGGCAGGCAATGGTGGTTTAGCAGCAGCCGCAGATTTAACCTTACGGAGACATGAAGTTATCTTGGCTGAATTGCCTGAGTTCGAAGAGAATATTAGCGAAATTAAAGAGAGAGGAGGAATACACCTCGAAACATTAGAAAGAACTGGATTAAAAGGTGGGTTTGCGAAACTTTATAAAGTAACAACAAATATTTCTGAAGCAATTTCTGAAGCAAAAATAGTATTAATTATCACACCTTCTTTTGCTCATAAAAAAATAGCTGAAGAGTGCGCTGAATTTTTAAAAGAGGAACATACAATTGTATTAGCTCCAGGTAATTTAGGAGGAAGCATTGAGTTTTATAATAGTTTAATTGATAATGGTGGAAATATGAATGTTAATATTTCTGAAATGGAATGCATGATGTTTGCATGTCGAAAAAAGGATAATAGTACCATTTATATTAGGGGATATAAGCATAATCTTGGCTTTTCGACTTTTCCTTCGATATCGACGGACAGGGAATTTGAAAGAGTTAAAGAAATTTATCCTAATATAGTGAAAAGGCAAAATGTTATTGAAACCGGGTTTTCTAATATAAATCCTATTTTACACGTGCCTATACTTATATCTAATTTAAGTATTATAGATAATAAAAAGAATGTTTTAATGTATCATGAGGCCTTAACCAAGTCTATAGAAAAAATAACTGAACATTTAGATAAAGAAAGAATGTCTTTAAATAATTTTGGTGAAGATATTCAATTAAAACCAATGAGTGATATCTATAAAAGTTGGTATTACCATCAAGGAGCAAGGGGATCCTCCTTTGTGGAATTAGCGGGGGAAAACCCAATTTACTATGAAAGTGAACTCCCTAATACTTTAAACCACAGGTATTTATTAGAAGATATACCTTATGGGTTAATTCCTATGATTTCTATGCTAGATAAATTTGAGATACAAAGTAAGAATATAAGGTCTATAGTAAATACTGCTAGTTTAATTTCCGAAATTGATTTTTATAAAAAGGCTAGAACTTTAAAAACATTAAAGCTGCATAAAAAAAGTAAAGAACAAATTATTAATTATATTAAATATCGTAATTAATTTTTATAAAGAATTACAAATAATATTAATAAAGGGTGGATTAAAAATGTTTAAAAGAAAGTTATATATTAGTGTTTTGATGCTATTTACTCTCTTATTTATTGCTGCTTGTGGTAACGAATCAGGCACGGATGGGTCAGGGGGTAATGATGACCAATTTTTAGATTTTATAACGGGTGATCCCGAGGGAACTTGGGCTGCAATAGGAACTGGTATATCTGATAGAGTTAACGAGTCTTTAGATGGTATTGAAGTGGTTTCTAAACCAGGATCTGGATCTGTTGGAAATCCTGAGGCCGTTTCAATTGAGAAAGGTGATATTGGTATGTCCTATAACCCTTTTCTTTTAAAAGCAGAAAATGGAGAGGCTCCATTTAGTGATAAAATGACGAATTTAAGAGCAGTAGCATCATTAACTCCAACTGTAGTTCACTTTATTCAAAATTCTGATATGAAAATTGACTCTTTAGAAGAACTTATTTCAACACAAACAGATATTACTTTAGGTATTCCTCCTGAAGGACAGGGAAGTAATTACATTGGTAATATGATTTTTGAATCACAAGGTATAGAAAGTATTGAAGACACTCTAAACGATTGGGGTGGTGACATTTATTATGGAAACATGTCTAACTTAACTGATGCATGGAGTAATAGACAAATTGATAGTATAATTTCCACTTTAAATGTTCCAGGTTCCGCAATAGAAGAATCTATGGCTGCCTCTGAAGGAAAGTTAATGAATATCGGTGATGAATTAGCTAATGTATTAATTAACGAGCAAGGATTTGAGCCTTATACTATACCTTCAGGAACATATAATAATCAAGAAAAGGATGTCGAAACGGTAGGATTATCAATAATTGTTTTTGCGAGGGATGATGTTTCAGATGATGTTATCTATGAATTAACTAAAACTATCTATGAAAATGAGGATTATTTAGCAAACGTCCATAGTTCATTTGAAAACTTCAATGCGGATAATATGGCAGATAACTTAACCCTAGAGGTTCACCCAGGTGCGGAGAAGTTTTATCAAGAAAAGGGATTAATGGACTAAAAACCTATCCCTTTCCCTTCATTTTTTAAAGTATGCCTGATAACGGCCAGCGAAATGTACCACTGAATAATAACCTTTTTACCAGTCATTACACAAAACACTGCACTTTTATGGAATGAAGCCTGAGCCACAGCGAAGCTGCTTGCCATTGACTGTAACGCCCGATTCTTTGCAGACGCTGGAAGGGGTAGGGGCCCGTCAGCGAATGCTTAGAATCGGATTGTCCGTGTTATCATGTTTGAACAGGTGTGCCTCTTAGGCATTATTTCTGCCACACCTGCGATAGTTCCACAAGTCGGACAAAAGTTAAGTCAATGGTGGCGGGCTACTGAATTCGCACTGCTTCAGACAAAGCATAGTAATCCATTTCCTGTGTGGTAAATTGGGTTGGCATCACTTGGTAAATTGTTTGTCACACACTGGTACAAAAGATGGCGGAGGTGGTAAAAACCGCTGGCCGTAATCAATGCCCTATAAAAAGGCATACTTATTTTGTTTCACATATCCGAATGGAAGGATAACATAACCTTAGACTCACCTTTTTGTATTTGGTTGGCTAAATACCTTGCATCACCACAAAAAAGTGAGATGTCATAACTGTTTTAAATTTATATATATGAAAGGAGATAAATTTGAGAAAATTAAAAGGTTTCCCTAGAATCATTGCCTTTGTATTAGGTGTATCTTTAACAATTATTACATTTTATACAGCTTTCACCGGTTTATTTCTTGCGAGCATACAAAGATCAATTCACCTTACCCTGATATTATCAATTATTTTTTTATGGTTCCCAGCATCTAAAAAAATATCACCTAAAGATAGACCATCAATAATTGATTATATTTTATCATTTGCATCTTTATTTATATTATTTTGGACACTAATCAATACTAGTAGATTTTTGAACAGAATTGTATTTGTATCAGAAATGAGTACGATTGATATGATTGTTGGAGTAGCATTAGTTGCGCTCAGTATTGAGGCGGGAAGAAGAACAATGGGGTTAGTTTTGGTTGTTCTTTCTCTAATATTTATTGCTTATGGAATATTTGGCCAACATTTTCCGCCTTTGTTATCGCATTCGGGGTTTCATTTGCGAGAATTTGTTGACCTTATGTATTTATCGCAAAGAGGATTATTTAGCTCGTTAATGGGATTATCAGCAACTATTTTATTTATTTTTATTTCTTTTGGAACTTTTCTTCAGGCAACTAAAACAGACGAACACTACATGGATCTAAGTTTGTCAATAGCTGGACACAGGCCAGGTGGTCCTGCTAAGGTTGCTGTTTTGAGTAGTGCTGCAATGGGAAGTATTTCAGGGAGTACTATGTCGAATGTTGTTACAACAGGCAACCTAACAATACCTTTGATGAAAAAAACTGGGTATAAGGCTCATGAGTCTGGAGCAATAGAAACAGTTTCTTCAGCTGCTGGTCAAATTATTCCACCTGTTATGGGAACAGGGGCGTTTCTTATAGCAGCAATAATAGGTGTTGAATATTTGGAAATTGTTAAAGTTTCTATTATTCCTGCCATAATTTTTGTAATGTCAATTTGGTTTTTTGTGGATCTTAAAGCCAAAAGAAATGGTATTTTTGGGTTAAATAAAAATGAAACACCGGATTTTTTAGATACCTTAAGAAAAAGCTGGCACTTGTTTTTACCCCTAATAATTTTAATAATAATGCTTATTTTAAAATTTACACCATTCATTGCAGGAAGTGTAGCAACTTTATTAATATTTGTTTTGTCATTTGTTAGAGCAGACTCAAGAATGGGAGTAAAAAAATTCTTTTTAACATTAGAGAAATGTTCTATTAACATGGCAATGATTACAGGGATAATATCATGCGCCACTATTATTGTTGGAGTTATAAATCAATCCGGAATAATGAATAGAACAACCTCTATAATTTTATCTTTGGCTAATGACAATTTAGTTATGACGATTGTTATTATCTGTTTGATTTCCTATTTTTTAGGAATGGGACTACCTGTTGTTACGGCATATATATTAGTCGCAACACTAGGCGCTCCTGCGCTAATTGAATTAGGAATTCCGGCTATAGTAGCGCACTTGTCAATATTCTGGCTTTCTCAACTATCAACTATAACACCGCCAGTTTGTATGACAGCATTTGCAGCAGCGGCAATAGCTAAGGCACCTCCTATGAAGACAGGATTTTCATCCTTAAAAATGGGAATTAGTTTTTATATTATTCCTATTATATTCTTGTTTTCTACAATCTTAACTGACGGCTGGCTAACAACTATTACTATTGGTTTAGTATCAGTTGTTGCGATGTATTTATTTGCTGCTAGCCTAGAAGGATATTTTTTTGGGAAAACAAATATCGTTATGAGAATATTAAGTTTCATAGCATTTTTGTTTATTATTACATCCACATTAAATACTGTAATTGATTTTCAAAATTCTATTATGATGTTTTTGTTTGGGTTAGTATTGGTTGCCGTTATGTGGATTTTCCAGAAAAGAAGGAAAGTGCAATTGGTAAATTAAATGGTAAATTCATGTAAGTAAAAACACACAGGAAAGGAACTGTTACTATGTTAAATGTTATAAATTCAGTAGTTACTGCTGAAAAAATAGTAAAAAAAAATCTAGCAATAAAACCGCAAGAAGAAGTTGTTATAGTTGCTGATTCAAAATCTGATTTAGAAATTGTTTATACCCTAGCTGGAGTTATAAAATCTGTTGGGGCTGAATATACAATAGCGATTATGCCAGATAGAGATCACTCTAATGCAGCAATTTTAACAAATTTTATTAATAAAGGACTCGAATCAGCTGATGTTTTAATAGGATTAACAAGTGCCTCTGGGGCTCCTTGTTATTCTGAGGTAGCGCAACAACTATTTTATAGTGGGAAAGTTAGATCAATGTCTATGGTGTTTAGAAACCTAAATCATTTAACTGAAGGAGGAGCTACAGCTGATTATGATAAAATTGCTGAAAAGGCAAGTAAACTTGCGAGTATTTGGAAAAAGGGGAAAGAAATTAGAGTAAAAAGTGAAAAAGGAACAGATATTAAAGCCCCTATAGTTAAAGAGAGAGTCCGTGTTGAAGATGGATTTGCTACTAATCCAGGAGATGAATGTGCATTTTCAGATGGTGAAGTTTTTATGTATCCAGTTGCTGGGGCTGATGGATTAGTTGTTCTTGACGGACCTATCTATCGTTTTGGCTTACCAATGGGTCCCGTGAAAATTGAAGTTAATAATGGTAAAGCTATATCTATAGAAGGAGGAGAAGAAGCTGGTAATCAATTAAAAGAGATTGTATTTTCGACTAAAAACGCTGATAATTTTGCTGAATTTGCCATAGGATTAAATCCCCAATCATTTAAAAATGGAGATTTTGAAGAAGAGAAGAAAGCTCTTGGAAATGTTCATTTCGCATTGGGAAAAACTCCTGTTGTTTATAGCCCTATTCATATGGATCTAATTATGAGGGAAGGAACAGTTGAAATTGACGACCAAATTGTATTGGAAAATGGTAAATTGTTGGTTTAATCTTCACGAATGTAGGATCCCTTTTATGAAGCGAATATACCTATGAAATAAAGTAGGCTGACGAAATGCCAATCAAGTACGGGCGGCATGATGTAAATCATCGCCCCAAGCCATGGATATATAAGGATTTGAATGTAAGGTGCGAGTCAAAGGCTAACATTTTGCACCTTATTGTAGGCTTCTCATAAATTGACTCACTAGCGTTGCATAAACAATGGCGTATCTGATCAACTAATTGATAAAAAATGGCTGCCAACAAATTGGAATCCACAGTACGGTGTTTTCGCGACAATTGGGAAACGCTAATTGAACCCAGCCCCAATTCCTGTTGAACCTCGTCATCAAAAAGTGTATCACTCATCGCATGTAAGCTTTCCACCTCTTCCAGGTGGGACAATAATAACAGTTTGATGTAGGAATAAGTCGTAAACTTTTTCGTGTAGCGATCTTGCCCGGTCTGCGTAATTTGTTCTGTAAGTTTTTCAATATTAATGGGTGCAACCCATTTACCAAATGATGATAATAGTGTATGATTGTCCATATTCTGAGTTCCTTTATATTGGATTTGGACAACAACCACCAATTCCATTATAAAGGATTTTTTTATACCCGGAAACCTATACTTTGGATAATTAACAAGATTATCAATTTTCTTTTATTATTTATGCAACGCTAGTGGTTTAATTTGGCTTTTTGCCATCTTATTTTTGGTCACAAAATTGGTAACGTATAAGTCGAAATAACCTGAAACAAACTAATGCAAATTTGCTAATACACACCTTCGAAACCTTGCAATAACAACAAATCAAAATCTTGTATAATCTATTAAAATGCTCTGACACGGTTTCCGGTACCAGGCGTCGGGGGTTCAAGTCCTCCCGGGCGCATCATAAGAATGGCAAGGGTTGCAATGTTATTGTTATCCTTGCCTTTTTTATTTATTCTAACTATTTTCTAACGTTCACCTCCAGCATGTGTCGGATTTTCAAAAAAATTCCGTTTAAGACATTCGGGTAATTGCCTAAGGGTTTTTAATTGGATAAACTGTCTACAGGTTAAGTCTGAAAAGTAAAGGTGTCAAAATTATGAAGCATATCATTATCGGAGCAGGAATCCTTGGCGCATCAACTGCTTACCATTTGGCTAAAAAGAATGAAAAAGTCACCGTCATCGATCGGCATGAACCCGGCCAGGCAACGCGAAATGCAGCTGGGATTGTCTGTCCGTGGCTGACCAATCGGAGCAATAAGGCGTGGTACGAACTTGTGATCAGGGGTGCGAAATTTTATCCTGCACTTATTGAAGAGCTTACGCGTGAAGGCGAAAAGGAAACTGGATACGAACAAGTTGGAGCGGTGAATATCTTTGATACTGAGGAAAAATTGGGCCGGAAGATGGAAGTCGCTTATAAACGGAAAGAAGATGCACCGGAAATGGGTGAGATAACGAGATTGTCGCCTGAACAGACCAAACGACTTTTTCCACCCGTTTCAGAAATCTATCGGGCCATTCACATTTCAGGAGCAGCGCGTGTGAATGGAGCAGCACTGAACGATTCCCTTCTCCGTGCAGCACAGAAAAATGGAGTTGATGTGATTCATGGAGATGCCTCATTATTATTTAAAAATGAGGCAATACAAGGTGTTGAGGTAAATAGTGAATCTCACTATGCTGACCAAGTGATTGTCACGAATGGAGCTTGGACGAATGCTTTATTCGAGGCCGTTGGGATGAAGTCAAAGGTTACGTTTGAAAAGGCGCAGATTATCCACTTACACACGCCGGGGATGGATACGAGTCGTTGGCCTGTCATGCTACCGCCATTCAACCATTATATGCTTACGTTCGGCGGTGGAAAGATTGTTATCGGGGCAACTAGAGAAAATACCAGTTCTTTCGATTCCCGTGTCACGATTGGCCCTGTCCACCAGTTGATGGACAAAGCATTAAGTGTTGCGCCTGGTTTGGCTGACGCTTCCTATCTGGGTACGAAGGTAGGTTTTCGCCCCTTTACACTAGGATCCTTGCCAGTTATTGGCCGGGTTCCGGGTTTTTCAAATGTTTTAATTGCGAATGGATTAGGAGCATCAGGTTTGACGAGCGGTCCGTATGTGGGCGCTCAGCTTGCAAAACTTGCGATTGGTGAAAAGCCGGAATTCAGTATGGAATCATTCGATCCTAAAGATTTGTTCGTATGAAAAAGCTGTCCCATTAGACGGAAGTTTCCTGGGCTACTTGGAGTACATTTTAATGAAAGTCTCTTTTCGTTGCTTTTTAACCTTCGCAGTTGATAAAAACTGCGAAGTACTATAATAAATATTTGATTCAATTGTATCTCTGAAAATAAACAAAAGATGTGACATATATCACAACAATGGAACCGCTGCGGACGTGAGTTTTTGCCTGTTTTGTGGCAAAATGGAACTAGAAAGGTTAAGGGGGAGTCACGATGAAGCCGTCGATTGTTCAGGAACAGACATTACAAATGAAAATGAATCAGTCGCTTATTCAGGCTATTCATTTATTGCAGTTTTCCGGTATGGAAATAATTGATTACATCCAGGAACTCTCCAAGGAAAATCCCTTAATTGAAGACGTGAATTTTGACTACGAGATAAGCCAATTTAAGCAAGGATCTTCAAATGATGTATCCATTGGTGAAATTAATCAGTCAGAATTATCGATGTATGAGCACCTGAAAAGTCAGCTTTATGCCCTTGATATTCCAAACAACTTAAGACAAGCTGTCAATTTCGGGATTGATTCGCTTGATGCAGACGGCTATTTGGATATCGAAATGGCGTTTTGGGCGGAACAATGTCATATAACCGTTCGACAGACAGAAGAGACGCTGGAGCTTATTCAGCAGCTGGAGCCTGCCGGAATTGGTGCCCGTTCGCTAAAGGAATGTATTCAGTTGCAAATGCCCGCCTCAAAACAGTTTTTGGATGAATTGCTGACAGACCATTTAGATTGGGTTGCTGAAGAGAATATCCGGGAGATCAGTGAGCATTTCAATCTATCAGAAAATGAAACTGAGAAAACATTGAAACAGATTCAATCGTGTCACCCCAAACCGGGACAACTCTTGTCCGCCAAAAAAACAGAGTATATTATCCCCGAGGCATATATTTATGAGCAGAACGGCAACTGGCAAATTTCATTTTATAAATGGCACTCACCAACAATTGAAATTAATGAATCGTATAAAAATCTTCAAGTGGAAGAAAAAGAAGCTGCGGACTATTTAAAAGAAAAATTCAATCAGGTTAATTGGCTGAAGCAGGCGATTAAATTTCGGGGCAATACGCTTGAAAATGTGATTAGAATAATCGTTGAAAAGCAGCGGATGTATTTTGAACACGGGGCTTTTATGCTTCAGCCTTTAACTTTAAAGGAGGTTGCGGCTGAATTGGGTATGCATATATCGACTGTCAGCCGCGCCATCACCCATAAATACGTCCAGACAAAACAAGGTGTCATTCCGCTGAAATTTTTCTTGCAATCAGGCGTCCGGCAAAAGGATGGTGAGCAAACAGCATCATTTGTTATTAAGCAATTAATCGCTGAGATGATCAACAATGAAGATAAACAAAGGCCGTTATCAGACCAGACGATTACAAATCGGCTGCAGCAGGAATTTGGAATCAGGGCAGCCCGCAGAACGGTAATGAAATACAGGCAGCGTCTGGGGTTTGCGTCGTCGGCGAAACGAAAGTAATGGAGGAGAAATAAATGAGACAGATACGGTTTTATACAAAAGAAAATTGTCCGTTATGTGATGACGCACTTGTGATGCTTGACTTGCTACGTCACGAATATCCTTTTGATCTCGAAATAAGAGACATTTATTCAAACGATAAATGGCTGGAAAAATATCAATTGGAGATACCCGTGGTTCAAATCGATGATAGGACAACTTTGAACTGCGAAGAAATCAGTTATGAAGCACTCGAGAAAGCTCTAAGTAAAGGAGAGTGAATCAATCATTTGTATAAAAATCGATGTATGATATAATATAAATTGTAAGGGAAAGGATTCTTGATATTTTTTTGCCCGTTGCGGGACAGATTTTAACCAGGCGGGACAATATAAGTCCAGTTAGTTTAGGAGTCTTTTTATGCAGGAATTGATCGACATTCAAAAGAAATTATACCCGGACTTGTTGAAGATTATGCAGCAACGCTATAAGCTGATGCAAAACGTCGAACGTCTGCAGCCGATTGGGAGGCGTGCTTTAGCCGATAACCTCAATCTGACTGAACGGCACGTGCGCAGCGAGGTTGACTTCTTGGCAAGACAAGGGTTAATTGATATGTCATCCAGAGGTATGCAATTGACAAAAGAGGGAAAATTAGTAGTTGATCAATCGGCAGCCTACATGCATCAAATAATGGGCTTGAGTGTTTTAGAGAAGCAATTGAAGGAAACATTACAACTGGACAACATTATAATTGTTCCCGGTAATAGTGATGAGCAGGAACGTGTGAAGCAAGAAATGGGAAAAGCCTGTGCAACCTTTTTACGTGAGAATATCGAGGAAGCAGGAACAATTGCTGTAACAGGCGGCACGACGATAGCGGCAGTGGCTGAAATGATGACACCATTTGATAAAGCGTCATGTTTATTTGTCCCGGCAAGAGGCGGTATTGGTGAAAAAGAAGAAAATCAAGCTAATACAATTGCTGCTAAGATGGCCAGACAGGCAAAAGGAGACTACCGACTGCTTTATGTTCCTGACCCATTAAGTGAATCATCATACCGAACGATGATAGAAGAACCGGCTGTGATTGATATATTACAGATCATACAAGGTTCGGATATCGTTTTGCATGGTATTGGTGATGCCATCACAATGGCAAAGCGGCGCAAAACGTCCAACGAAATTATTGGGAAATTGCAGCAAGAAGAAGCAGTGAGTGAAGCATTTGGTTATTATTTCAATGACGCCGGTGAGGTCGTTCATAAAGTAAAGACAATCGGCCTTCATTTAGATGATTTAACCGGCAGCAGTCATTCGGTGATCACTGTTGCCGGCGGCAGGTCAAAAGCACGTGCCATCACGTCTTATCTGAAGCAAGGCAGAAGTGATTTGTTAATAACAGATGAAGCAGCTGCAGAAACGATTTTAAGGGATAATCATTCCCATTAAAATAAAATGACTAAATGAAATAGGGAGGACTTATAAATGGCAACTAAAGTAGGAATTAACGGATTTGGCCGTATCGGACGTAATGTTTTCCGTCAGGCTCTAAAAAATGATGAAGTTGAAGTTGTGGCTGTCAATGACTTGACCGATGCAGAAATGCTCGCACACCTGTTGCAGTATGACTCTGTTCATGGTCAATTGGAAGAAGAAGTAACAGTTAATGGTTCAAATATTATTGTTGGCGGGAAAGAGATTCAAGTATTATCCGAACGCGATCCGGCAAATTTGGGTTGGAATGATCTTGGCGTAGAGATTGTTATAGAATCCACCGGCCGTTTTACGCAGCGCGACGATGCCAAAAAACACCTGGATGCAGGTGCGAAAAAAGTGATTATTTCAGCGCCGGCTAAACAAGAAGACCTGACAATGGTTATGGGTGTTAATGAAATGGATTATGATCCTAAAGAACATCATATTGTATCCAATGCATCATGCACAACAAACTCCATAGCACCGCTTGCGAAAGTGCTTCACGATAAATTTGGTGTTAAACGTGGTCTGATGACAACTGTTCACTCCTATACGAATGACCAGCAAATTCTGGACTTGCCGCATAAAGACTACCGCCGTGCACGTGCAGCAGCACAAAATATTATTCCGACAACGACCGGCGCTGCTAAAGTCGTTGGTAAAGTCGTCCCTGAATTAGACGGTAAGCTGAACGGTAATGCGGTCCGTGTACCAACACCGGATGGCTCGTTGATCGACCTGGTTGCTGAACTTGATCAGAATGTTACCAGGGAAGAAGTCAACGAAGCATTCAAAGCAGCTGCTGAAGAAGAAGGGCTGAAAGGAATTGTTGGCTACACTGAAGCACCAATTGTTTCCAGTGACATTGTCGGCACTACCTATTCGTCACTATTCGATGCGCAGTCAACTATGACGATGGAAGATAACATGGTTAAAGTCGTATCCTGGTATGATAACGAGATGGGTTATTCAGCACGCTGTGTTGACTTGGCGGCTTATATTGGCAAGCAAGGATTTTAATTAAGATTTGATATGAAGGAGGAGGTGTTATCCTCCTCCTTTTTCCATTCAGATACTTTAAGTGTATAATGGGTTTTGAGAGATTATTGAATCTACATACTTGTGAAGCAGGAGGTTTGTTATGAATAAAAAAACACTGCATGATCTTGATGTGAAGGACAAAAAAGTTTTTTGCCGTGTTGATTTTAACGTCCCGATGAAGAATGGCGAAGTTACTGATGATACACGCATCAGAGCTGCATTGCCAACAATCGAGTATTTGGCGGAAAACGGAGCCACTGTTATATTGGCCAGCCATCTCGGCCGGCCAAAAGGCGAAGTTGTTGAAAACCTGCGTCTTGATCCGGTTGCTGAGCAATTGAGTGAATTGCTTAGGAAAGAAGTGGTTAAAACGGATGCGGTTTACGGGAAAGAAGTAAATGAGGCGCTCTCTGAGGTCAGCGATGGTGATATTGTATTGATTGAGAACGTCCGGTTCGACCCCAATGAAGAAAAGAACGGTCCTGAATTGGTGCAAGCATTTGCGGATATGGCTGATTTGTATGTAAATGATGCATTTGGAGCAGCCCACAGAGCGCATGCTTCAACAACCGGGATAGCAGAGAAACTGCCTGCAGCTGCCGGGTTTTTGATGGAAAAAGAAATCGAAGTGCTTACGAAAGCGCTGGACAACCCTGAGCGTCCGTTTACGGCGATTATTGGCGGTGCCAAGGTGAAAGATAAAATCAATGTCATAGACCATTTGCTGGATAAAGTCGATAATTTGATTATCGGCGGCGGTCTTGCTTATACGTTTGTGAAAGCACAGGGGTATGAAATCGGAAAATCACTGCTTGAAGAAGATAAGCTTGACATGGCTAAAGAATTCATGCAAAAAGCCCGGGATAAAGGTGTTAACTTTGTGATGCCGGAAGATGCCATTGTCGCCGATGATTTTTCGGAAGATGCCAACACAAAAACCGTTGATATTACAGCGATCCCGTCAGATTGGGAAGCGCTCGATATCGGACCTGAAACCCGCAAAAAATACAAAAAAGCCGTTAGCGATTCCAAATTGGTTATATGGAATGGTCCTATGGGTGTATTTGAATATGGTGCTTTTGCAGGCGGAACTAAATCAGTCGCTGAAAGTTTGGCTGAAACAGAAGGATACACAATTATTGGAGGCGGTGATTCTGCTGCAGCCGTCGAAAAGTTCGGTTTTGCCGGTGATATGAACCATGTTTCAACAGGTGGCGGTGCTTCACTTGAATTTATGGAAGGGAAAGTTCTGCCGGGTGTGAATGCACTGGATGATAAATAATTTTTAAAGAGGTGATAGAATGCGCAGCAAAGTAATAGCCGGGAATTGGAAAATGAATAAAGTGTTGTCTGAAGCTGAGCAGTTTGCTGATTCTGTTACAGGGAAACTTCCGAAAGATGACAACGTTGAAGCAATTGTATGTGCACCATTTCCATTTTTGCCGTCATTGGTTGAAAAAGCAAAAGGCAGCAAATTAAAAATCGGTGCGCAAAATATGCATTCTGAAGACAATGGCGCGTTCACAGGCGAAGTGAGCCCTGCGATGCTGCATGAGCTTGGTGTTACACACGTGGTCATCGGGCATTCAGAACGCCGTGAACAGTTCGCTGAAACAGATGACTCAGTCAATAAAAAGGTGCACGCTGCATTCAATCATGATTTGACGCCGATTGTTTGTGTCGGTGAAACCCTTGAACAACGCGAAGCCAATGAAACAATGAGTCAGATTGAAACACAGGTGCAAAAAGGCTTGGAGGGGCTGACTGATGAACAGATTGGTTCTGTGATTATTGCCTATGAGCCGATTTGGGCAATTGGCACAGGCAAATCAGCTTCAAGTGCTGATGCTAACCAGGTTTGCACATATATCCGAAATATCGTTAAAAATATGACATCAGAAAATATTGCCGAACAATTAGTGGTTCAATACGGCGGCAGTGTTAAACCGGCAACGATTGACGAATTGTTGGAGCAGCCTGATATTGATGGCGCACTTGTCGGCGGTGCAAGCCTTGAGGCGGAATCTTTCCTGCAGCTTGTGGAGGCAGGTACAAAATGAGTGATAATAACCTAGCAGCACTCATTATCCTTGATGGGTTCGGTATCCGTGATGAGAATTTCGGCAATGCCGTCAAACATGCAAACACCCCTAACTTTGACCGTTACTGGAATCAATTCGCCCATAATCAATTGACGGCATCAGGCGAATCCGTCGGGCTGCCTGAAGGGCAAATGGGCAATTCGGAAGTAGGGCACCTTAATATTGGAGCCGGGCGCATTGTTTATCAAAGTTTGACCCGTGTGAATCTCTCCATCAAGGAAGGCGAGTTCTTTGAAAAAGATGCATTTTTAAAGTCCATTGAACATGCAAAAGCAAACGACAAAGCATTGCACATTTTTGGCTTGCTGTCTGATGGCGGGGTGCACAGTCACATCAATCATCTGTTTGCTCTGTTGAAGCTCGCTAAAGACAACAATCTGGAAAAAGTGTATGTGCACGCATTTCTGGATGGCCGTGATGTTGGACCGCAAACCGCAAAAGATTATATCGCGCAGGCAGAAGCTAAAATGAAAGAATATGGCATTGGCGAGTTTGCAACGATTTCAGGACGCTATTATTCGATGGATCGCGACAAACGCTGGGAACGGGTTAAAAAGGCCTATGATGCGATAGTTTATGGTGAAGGACCATCTTATAAAAATCCATATGAAGTGATTGACGATTCCTATGAAAATGGCATTTATGATGAATTTGTGATACCGTCTGTTTTAACGGACGAAAACGGTGATCCGGTCGGCAAAGTGGGGGACAACGATTCCATCATCTTTTACAATTTCCGCCCGGATCGTGCCATTCAGATTTCCCGAACGTTTGCCAACGATGATTTCCGGGACTTTGACCGCGGCGGGCACCCGCCTAAAAATATCGACTTTGTTATGCTGACGGAATTCAGCGAGTCAATCGACGGCTATGTTGCTTATAACCCTGTTAACCTGGACAACACAGTCGGCGAAGTACTTTCACAGCATGATATGAAGCAGCTGCGAATAGCTGAGACGGAAAAATATCCGCATGTCACATTTTTTATGAGTGGCGGACGTGAGAGTGAATTTCCGGGTGAAAAGCGTGTTCTGATCGGTTCACCAAAAGTTGCTACCTATGACTTGAAACCCGAAATGAGTGTGTATGAAGTGACAGATGCATTACTGGACGAGCTTGATGCCAACACACACAATGCCATTATTTTAAACTTTGCCAATCCGGATATGGTCGGTCATTCCGGAAAACTTGAACCGACTGTGAAAGCTATTGAAGCGGTCGATGAATGCTTGGGGAAAGTTGTCGATAAAATATTGGAACTTAATGGCAGCGCGATTATTACGGCTGATCACGGTAATTCAGACGAGGTCACCACACTGGAAGGTGACCCGATGACAGCTCACACGAAGAATCCGGTGCCGGTCATCGTTACAAAAGACGCAGAACTGCGTGAAGGTGGTATATTAGCAGATTTATCACCAACGTTATTGGATTTACTGGATGTTGAAAAACCGGACGAAATGACAGGTGAATCATTAATTATAAAAAAATAACGCTGCTTGCGTATAGATTGTTGTTAGCAGTTTCGAACTCGATGGAAAGTGCGACACAGTGAAAATTCTTCCTTCTGATTTCAGTTAGTGCTATGACACCGCTCCGGAAATACACGCCGCTTTCCGCGGGCGGCTGGTGAGCCAACTCGTGCCAAGGCACTTCGCTGTCTCACCTATGCCTTTGCTCCCGCAGGGGTCGGCGTGTATTTCCTCCGCTATGGTTGTATGCTCATGTACTGCCAGGCAAACAATGATTATTTCGTAGCGTAGGCAATATACGCAGACTCCTATGGGAACAGCACGTGTCGTGACGCCCCCGCAAGAAAGCGTTCTTTGCTTTCTGAGGAGGCTGAGGCCGTGCCCATGGAAAGCGGGTTTTATTGCCGGAGCGGCTTTAAGCACTCATGTGTATTTCCGAAGCGGCGGACGACGCACCAACTCAAATTTAGAGTTAGTTCGCAGTTATGGAAGTTTTAAGATTAGAAAGCAAAGTTTACGAAAAGTATTAAAAAATAAAGGAGTGGTTGGATGCCATACATTACAGACGTTTATGCCCGCGAGGTTCTTGATTCCCGCGGCAACCCGACAGTAGAAGTTGAAGTGTTTACAGAATCAGGCGGATTTGGTGCCGCATTAGTGCCAAGCGGTGCTTCAACCGGCGAATATGAAGCCGTTGAATTGCGCGACGGTGATGGTAATCGTTACCTTGGAAAAGGTGTCGAAAAAGCAGTTGAAAATGTCAACGATGTGATTGGACCGGAATTAATAGGTGTTGATGCCACACGCCAGAACATTATTGACCAGATAATGCTTGAACTGGATGGCACAGAAAACAAAGGCAGTCTGGGAGCAAATGCCATTTTGGGTGTTTCCATGGCGGTCGGACATGCTGCATCAAGCTATTTGCAGTTGCCGCTTTACCATTATTTGGGCGGCTTTAACGCGAAAAAACTGCCAACTCCAATGATGAATATCCTTAATGGCGGAGAACATGCGGACAACAATGTTGACATTCAGGAATTCATGATTATGCCTGTAGCGGCCCCAACTTTTAAGGAGGCTTTAAGAACAGGTACTGAGATTTTCCATTCCTTGAAAAAAGTGTTGAAGTCAAAAGGTTATAATACCGGTGTCGGTGATGAAGGCGGATTCGCGCCAAACCTTGATTCCAATGAAGAAGCACTTGGAACGATCGTTGAAGCAATCGAAACTGCCGGCTATAAACCTGGTGAAGAAGTTAAACTGGCAATGGATGTCGCTTCTTCTGAGATTTATGAAGACGGTAAATATCACCTTAAAGGAGAAGGCGTTACCCGCACAGCCGAAGAAATGGTTGATTGGTATGAAGACCTGATTAACAAATACCCGATCATTTCAATAGAGGACGGCCTTGATGAGAACGACTGGGAAGGTCATAAACTGCTGACAGAACGAATCGGTGACCGTGTGCAGCTGGTCGGCGATGATCTGTTTGTGACAAATACGAGCAAACTTTCCCGCGGGATTGAAGAAGGCGTCGGTAATTCTATTCTTGTTAAGGTGAATCAGATTGGAACGCTGACTGAAACGTTCGAAGCAATTGAAATGGCTAAAGAGGCAGGTTATACTGCCGTCATCTCGCACCGTTCTGGTGAAACAGAAGACGCAACAATTGCTGACATTGCTGTTGCAGCCAATGCCGGACAGATTAAAACGGGCGCACCATCCCGCACCGACCGCGTTGCCAAATATAATCAGCTCTTGCGCATAGAAGACGAACTTGCAGGAATGGGCGAATATGCAGGTCTTGGCGCATTTTATAATTTGAAAAAATAATGATATGAATAGAAAGATGGCGATCCAAACGGAGAGCCATCTTTTCTTTTTGCACTGTCGCAGTTGGTGCGTAGTCTGCCGCTGCGGAAATACACACCGCTGTTATTATGCTTTAAAATCTCATATTTTTTGCGTAATTAAACTTCTTCTGTGAATGTTGATTGGAGTAAAGAGCAGTCGACTCCTGTGGGAAAGCGGTCAGCTTCTCGAATCCCTTTTGCTGCTTGAATCATCATGAAAAGTCTTCGATCCGGTTTCTCGACTCCCTTTGGCACCTTTAACCGCTGTAAAATGTCTCCGAACCGGCTTTTCCAGGATCTGAACAGGAAGCGCTCTTTTCGAGGAGACTGAATTGTTGCCCTTAGGTGCGCGACAACCCAAACTGAAATCAAGATAGCATATACGCCGCAGTTTACATCAACTGTGAAAATTTAAGGCAATAAAGCTTCACAAGAGCCTTTCAATAACTGTCATCAGCTAAGGTCAAATATTTCAAGAATAGGTCAAAATGAATTGGACAGTAATAAGAAAGAGTGACTTCTTGGGGGAGGGTCTATTACATACAGTGAGGATGAAATAGCGTGGATCAAAATGTTAAACCGCTAAAACCGGTCATTCTATTAAATATCGATTCATTGATGCCTGAACCGCTGGAAATAGCTGTGCAAACCGGAAAAGCACCGGCCTTGAAGTTTTTAATGGAAAATGGCCGCTATATTTCCCACATGGTCAGCTCCTTCCCTACAATGTCAGTGACGATTGACAGCAGTCTTCTGACAGGCACTTATGCTGATCAGCACCAAATTCCCGGTTTAAACTGGTTCGATACTTCTAAAAATGAGATTATTAACTATGGGACAGGATTCAGGGAGACGAATAAATCAGGGCTCAGAAAATCAGTCCATAACATGCTTTATCGTCTGAATAATCAACATTTGAGCGAGAACGTCAGAACGATTTATGAAGAACTGGCAGATAAGGGAATTCATTCTGCTTCGATTAATTCTTTTGTCTATCGCGGGAACACACCGCAAAAGCTGCAAGTTCCAGGGTTGCTTCGGGGGTTGACCCGTTTTAAAGACGGTCAGTGGACAGCGGAAGCTCCATCGATTTTTTCTTTAGGTGTTTTTTCCAAACTGCGTAAACGAGGTGTGGCAACACAAATTGCAGCCGGAAATTATAAATACACAGCCCGGGAGCTGCGTCATTTAATCCACCGTCGTAAACTACCCGGCTTTACGTTTTGTATTTTTCAGGACTTGGATTTCCGCATTCATTTTAAAGGACCAATGGATATAAAGGGAATATCTAAAATTGACCGCCAAATTCAAAAAACGCTCAATTTGTACTCGAGCTGGGAGGAAGCACTGAATCAGAATGTATGGATGGTTATGGGTGATAACGGTCATGCGCCGATGGGTTCCAGGTACCGTGACTTTGTGATTGATCTCCGCAAAATACTGAAAAAACAGCGTATCGCACGAATTCAGCGTCCTATTCGAAAAAAAGATCAGGTTGTCCTCAGTGTGAACCAGCGCATGGCCTATATTTATATTCTTGATGATACGTTACCGGTCTCTACTGTTACCGAAAAGCTGAAGAAAGATGCGCGGATTGATATCATCGCCTGGAAAAGTGAGGACGGTGTCAATATCGAATCAGGCATGAGACATGGTTCATTGCACTTTAGTCCGGGCGGCGAATACTCAGATATGTACCAGCAAACATGGCATATGGAAGGAAATCCTGAACTATTGGATTTAACGCTTTCAAGTGACAACAACATTTCCTATGATGATTATCCGGATGGATTAGCCCGTATTTACGGTGCGTTGCATTCTCAGTCGGGCCGTTTCATTGTCGTTAATGCAAAACCCGGATGTGAATTTAAAGCACAATCGACACCATTTCATCTTGGCGGTGCTGCACATGGTTCATTGCACAAGCAGGAAACGTTGGTACCTCTTTTGATTGCAGGGACCGCCATAAAGCCAAAATACCCGCGGTTTGTCGATATGAAATCTTTTCTGCTGGAGCTGCTTGATCGGTAAAAATGATAAAAACATTGACACGACACCTTTCTGATGCTGCTGACAAGTGAAGTTTCATAAAGGTGTTATTTAGTTGGTATAGGACAAATACATCAACGAATAATGTTAACAAGGTAATGATTTCCAATTTTGGAGAGGATTTATGTGGTGAAAAAGGTGCTGGTATTCGGTGATATTGGCATTGACGATACGGTAGCCTTGATCTATGGCTATTTTGACGACGCAATTGATATTGTTGGTGTAGTGGCTAATTATGGAAACATACCAAGGGAAAAGGCACTGGCAAATGTTAATTACGTCAGAGAATTGTTTGATATCGATCCATCGATAGAGGTTATCTTAGGTGCTGAGAAACCGATGACTGGTGAAAATCCAAAATTTGTTCCCGAAATTCATGGCGAATACGGGCTTGGACCGATCGAGCCACCACTTTTGAACGAGGAAGGTGTCGTTGAAAATTTCTTTGAAGTGGTTGAAATTATTAATCGGTATCAAGACCAGGAATTGGTGATTGTAAATATCGGAAGGCTGACGTCGCTTGCCACGATGTTTATTTTGTATCCATCTGTTATGGAAAATGTGCGTCATATTTATATGATGGGCGGGGCATTCTGGGTTCCGGGGAATGCAACGCCGCTCTCGGAAGCCAATTTTCATGGTGATCCGATTGCCGCACAGCTGGTTTTGAATAATGCACCGGATGTAACAATTATCCCGCTCAATGTAACCCAACAGGCAATGGCGACGCCCGAGATGGTCGATTACATCAACAGAGTGGGTTTGGCGAAAATTATAAAACCGCTTTTGGACTATTATTATCAATTTTATAAACAGCGAAATCCGAGAATACAGGGAAGTCCCCTGCACGATGTTGTAACGCTGATGGCAACTATTGATGAAGACATGTTTATGTTCAGATATTTGCCGGTTGAAATTATCCAAGGTGTAAATGGGGTGGAAAGAGGGCAAAGCATTGCTGATATCAGACCGTATGTGGATCAGCAGGAGTCTGAAAACGGAGCCGAGAAGTCTCACCGCATTGCACTGGAGCTTGATTACCGTAAATTTTACAACAAATTTATGTCGATTATGACTGGGCAGGTATTTCATTGAATGGCATAATAGATTGTAAGAGCGTTATACGAGGTGATTCCAATCGATCTATTAACAGCCATCAAAGCACGCCGGTCCATTCACAACTTTAAACATGACGAAATAGACCATGCCACATTGCGGGAAATTTTAACTTACGGGTCATATGCACCGACGCATTATATGAAAGAACCGTGGCAAATAAAACTGTATGAGAAGGGTGGCAAGCAGAATTTTGTTGATGCTATCATCGCAAGCTATCAACGCATCGGCATGCTGAAAACGAGTGATGATGATAAGACACAAAAAATGATCGGGTCCATGAAGCAATTTTTATTGCAGATTCCGCATCATGCATTGATTTATTTTAAAGAAGAAACGGATCACGTCCGATATGAGGAAGAATATGCTGCTGTTTGTGCATTCATTCAAAACGCCCAGCTCGCTGCGTGGGCGTATGGTATCGGAATGCTCTGGACCATCACGCCCTATATGCATGATAAAGGATTTGCTGAGGAAATTGGGTTAGATTCGTCATCTGATAAAATTGCAGCTGTCATGCAAATCGGCTATCCGGAAAAAATCCCGCGTGATAAAGGGAGAACGCCGATCGGTGATAAGCTTGAGTTTATATCGGAGTGAGAATAATAGAATTAAACCGCTAAAGGAGAAGCAGGAACATGGGCTCGAGAGCAGAGACATGAGCGGGAGAACAGGAACATGGGCGCATCAAGATACAAAAGTCCGGAACCTTAAAAGATTCCGGACTTTTAACATTGTCATTCGGTTTTTTCTTTTACAAATTCGATGACTTCTTCTGTGCTTCCCATTGATAACAGCTTGTCTTTATATGAAGCCATTTTTTCCTTCGACAGGCCACGGAGTTGTGTGCGTGCCGGCAGAATGGAAGTGGAGCTCATGCTGAATTCGTCAAGACCCAGGCCGAGAAGTGCCGGAATGGCAATCGAGTCTCCTGCCATTTCACCGCACATGCCGGTCCATTTGCCTTCTGCATGTGCCGCGTCAATGACTGTGCTGATTAAATTCAGAATCGCGGGATGGTATGGCTGATACAGGTAGGATACACGTTCATTCATCCTGTCAGCTGCCATTGTATACTGAATCAGATCATTGGTGCCGATGCTGAAGAAATCGACTTCTTTGGCAAATTGTTTGGCAATCACAGCAGTTGATGGGATCTCTACCATAATACCGACTTCGATGTTATCAGATACGCTTTTGTCTTCATTTTTTAAGTTTTGTTTTTCATCGAGCAGGATTCCTTTGGCCTGCCGGAATTCCTCAAGTGTTGCAATCATCGGGAACATGATTTTCAAATTGCCATGCACACTGGCTCTGAGTAACGCGCGTAATTGTGTGCGGAACACGTCCTCGTTTTCCAGGCAGAAGCGGATGGCCCGGAAGCCTAAAAATGGATTTAATTCCTCAGGCAAGTCAAGATAGCTTATTTCTTTGTCGCCGCCAACATCAAGCGTACGGACAACAACCGGCTTGTCTTCCATTTTTTCAAGCACTTTTTTGTAGGCATCGTACTGTTCGTCTTCTGTCGGCAGCTGGCTTTTTCCCATGTATAAAAATTCAGTGCGATATAAGCCAACGCCCTCACCGCCATTTGCAATCACGCCATCAACATCATCAGGCGTGCCGATGTTTGCTGCCAGTTCAACTTGTTCTTTATCAGCCGTGATTGTTGGCTCGTCTTTTAGTTTAGCCCATTCTTCTTTCTGCTTTTCGAAGTTTGCTTGTTTTTCTTTATATACCGCTATCTCATCTTCAGAAGGATTAACGATGACATTCCCTTCAATGCCATCCACGATAACCATATCATCCTGTTTTACAGCATCTGTTATTTCTTTGGTCCCAACAACAGCAGGGATTTCCATTGATCGTGCCATAATCGCTGAGTGTGATGTCCTGCCTCCAATATCTGTTGCAAAGCCAAGAACAAATTGTCTGTTCAACTGTGCCGTATCGGATGGTGTTAAGTCGTTGGCGATAACGATGACCTCTTCATCAATCAGAGCCGGATTCGGTACTGTAACACCGAGCAGATGGGCCAGCACGCGTTTGGCAACGTCCTGGATATCGGCAGCACGTTCACGCATGTATTCATTATCCATGTTTTTGAACATATCGATGAACATATTGGTTGTTTCTTCCAAAGCAGCCTCAGCCATGACATTTTCGCCAGTTATTTTATCCTTTATTGGGTTAACCAGTTCCGGGTCATCCAGAACGAGCAAATGAGCGGAAAAAATTTGAGCGTGTTCATCTCCCATTTCTTTTTTCGTATGTTCCCGAATCTTTTCAAGCTCTTGTTTTGCTGTTTCAAGCGCTTTCTCCAAGCGTTCGATCTCTGTATTTGGATTATCGATAGATTTTTTTTCATACGTTAATTCCGGTGTAACAAGTTGATACGCTTTAGCGATTGCTATGCCACTAGATGCCGCAATTCCTTGAATCATAAACTTTAACCAACCCTTCACTATAAATTTGCTCCGTGCTTCATTTTACACGTATACGCTCCTCCAAATCAAGCATTCTTCCTTTTCAATCCTGCTATCCAGTTCAATAGTATTTGGTAAATGTCATCCCGATTTTGCTCATTTAATAATTCGTGCCGGCCATTGTCCATCAGCATGGTCATCACATGATCAAGCCCTGCTTTATTATAAATTTCAGCTGTTTTCCAGACGCCTTTTGTATAGTTGCCGACAGGATCTTCTGCGCCGCTGATAATGAGCATCGGCAAATCTGAACGTATGTGCCGGTTATTTTTGTGATTGTGAATAATTGATAGTCCTGTCATTAAATCTTTGAAAAACCCTGCAGTCGGAATGAATCCGCAATAAGGGTCATCCATGTAAGATTGGACGCTCTTTTCATCACCAGTCAGCCAGTCAAAATCTGTTGTCTTATTTTGAATGCGTTTGTTATAGGCGGAAAAAACAAGTGTATTCATGAGTGGCGATTTTTCCTTTGGCGGCAATGCTTCAGCTATTTTCATTGCAGTCGTCGTGCTGAGCCATGAGTAATAGCCTGTCCCTGATAAAATAGCACCTTTAATCAAGTGGCTATGTTCCTGGATATAATGTCTTGCCAGGAAAGATCCCATACTATGTCCCAGCAAAAATAATGGCGTATCCGGATAATCTTGTTTAATTTGGTTTGTAAGGGCAACCATATCGTCCGTCATTTTTTCAAACCCATTTTCATCTGCCAAATAACCGAGCTGGCCTTGTTTTTCTCCAGTCAGCCCGTGGCCCCTGTGGTCATTTCCATATACCAAAATATTATGATCAACTAAAAAGTCAGCAAATTCATGATAGCGTCCGATATGTTCAATCATTCCATGAGCGATTTGAACGATGGCTTTCGGCTCTATATTCATGGAGGCCTGAGGCTCCCACTTTTTCACATGAATTTTAACGTTTCCAGGACGCATCATCCAAAAAGAGTTTTCCAATTTGTCTTCATCCGTTCTATCTATACTATAATCTAAGATCTATGATAAGATGAAACATAGAAAACGTCCAAAGTTATGCTGATGACAACTTGCGGCATAAGACAATATTGTGCTAAAGTAACGTGTAGGTATATAGCGTTGGTAACTGGAGGTGCGGTTTAAAATGGAAACTGTCGTTCATATAGCATTATTGATTAATGCCATAATTATGGTTGTATTGATTTTATTGCAATCAGGAAAAAGCGCAGGGCTTTCCGGAGCGATTTCGGGCGGTGCTGAGCAGCTGTTCGGTAAACAAAAAGCACGCGGAGCAGAATTGTTTCTGCATCGGGCAACGATTGTTACCGGTGTTCTGTTCTTTGCCCTGGCATTTCTGAGTGCATATATTTTGCAGTAATAACAGACCCTTATCGCAAATTAAGTGATAAGGGTTTTGTTTTAGGCTTTTTTATTTACTCTTTCCCTTTCGCAGTTGATATAAAATGCGACGTAAGTGCTATGTTGATTTCCGTTCCGGGCAGTCGCGCACCTTAGGGCAACGCTTCAGTCTCCTCGGAAGGAAAAAGCGCTTCCTGCTCAGGTCTTCAGCTGCCTTTTGATAAACAGCTTTGTTGTTTCAGTGGAAAAATGAACGAATTCACTGTGCTGAAGAGCATTTTATTTTCAGAAACGGGATAATCGGGTAAGGTATAGTATATGCAGTTGAAATGATAGAAGGAGATGACCCAATAATGAAAATCAAATTGCCGGAACCATTTACATTTGAAGCAGGACCGCGTGCGGTACTTTTGCTGCACGGGTTTACCGGGCATTCAGCAGATGTAAGAATGCTGGGGCGTTTTTTGGAGAAAAAAGGCTATACAAGCCACGCACCGATCTACCGTGGTCATGGAAAAGAGCCCGAGGAACTTGTGAAGGCAAGCGCAGATGAATGGTGGGAAGATGTGACGAATGCTTTCAATCATCTGAAAGAGCTCGGCTATGAGGAGATAGCGATTGCAGGTCTGTCTCTCGGCGGTGTACTGAGCCTGAAATTAACGTATACTGAAACGGTCAAAGGTGTTATCCCGATGTGTGCTCCAATGTTTTTTGACAATGAAGAGGAACTCACGAAAGGGTATAAATTTAAAGCACGTGAATTCAAACAGCTGGAAGGGAAAGATAAAGACACCATTCAAAATGAAGTCCAGGAACTTGTTGATAATTCCCAGGACATGTTTGCCGATCTGGCCGACTTAATAAATGAGGTCAACCAGAATATTGACACGATTTACACGCCGACATTCGTTGTTCAGGCACGTCAGGATGAAATGATTAACACCGACAGCGCCAACTATATTTATGAAAATGTCGAAGCAGATCAAAAGGATATCAAATGGTATGAAGAGTCCGGCCATGTGATTACAATGGGCAAGGAAAAAGAACAGCTTTTTGAGGATGTTTACCAATTTTTAGAGTCGCTTGACTGGAGTGAATGATTATAAACAGACAAAAATGTTAATAATACCCATAGAAAGCAGGTGAAACTATGTACGAAAATATGCAGGAGCGTTTACGAGATTACTTTAATGATCATAGTGAGAAGCCACTGGCAGTGAATGAGCTGGAAGAAGCACTTAGGCTTGAAGATGCCGTTGAATTCAAAGAATTGGTGAAAGCCCTGAATACCCTTGAAGAGTCAGGTGAACTCGTTCGCACACGTAAAAACCGTTTCGGTCTGCCGGAGAAGATGAATCTTGTGCGCGGCCGTGTTCAGATGCATGCCAAAGGATTTGCCTTTTTGATCCCGGATGATGAGGCGCGCGCAGATATATATATCCATCACTCTGATTTGGGATCAGCTATGAATAACGATAAGGTTATGGCTCGGATTGAAAAGCAAAATGCTGATGGAAACAGACCTGAAGGAACGGTTATCCGTATTTTGGAACGTGCCACACATCAGGTTGTCGGCACGTTTGAGGATAATAAGTCATTCGGCTTTGTTATAGCCGATGATAAACGGATACCAAATGATATCTTTATTCCAAAAAGCATGACCGGCGGCGCAGTAAGCGGTCACAAGGTTATCGCATATATTACGAAATATCCGGAAGGCCGGATGAGTGCTGAAGGTGAAATTGTTCATATCCTCGGTCATAAAAATGATCCTGGTATTGATATCATTTCAATTATCCATAAACATGGGATCAAAGTCGATTTTCCGGAAGAGGTATTGAATCAGGCAGCCAACACACCTGATGAAATTGACCCATCTGAAATGGAAAACCGACGTGACTTGCGCGAGGAGCAAATTGTCACAATTGACGGTGCGGATGCTAAGGATTTGGACGATGCGATTTCCGTTAAACAATTAGACAACGGCAATTATAAACTTGGTGTTTATATTGCTGATGTGAGTTATTATGTGGAAGAAAATTCTCCTATTGATCAGGAAGCATTCGAGCGTGCAACCAGTGTATATCTGGTGGACCGGGTCATTCCTATGATTCCGCATCGATTATCAAATGGCATTTGCTCGTTGAATCCACAAGTGGACAGGCTGACGCTTAGTTGTGAAATGGAGATCAATATGAAAGGCGAAGTGGTGAACCACGACATTTTCCAAAGTGTGATTAAGACGAATGAACGGATGACCTATCATGATGTGAATAAAATCTTAACTGAGAAGGACGAGACACTGCGAGAACGATATGAGCCGTTAGTTCCAATGTTTGAAAATATGGAAAGACTAGCTCAGGTATTGCGTCAAAAACGCATGGATCGTGGTGCCATCGACTTTGATTTCAAGGAAGCCGAAGTACTTGTCGATGAGACTGGCAAACCGGAAGATGTTGTGTTAAGAGAACGGTCAGTTGGCGAACGGCTGATTGAGGAATTCATGTTGGCAGCAAACGAAACGGTTGCCGAGCATTTTCATTGGATGGACGTTCCGTTTATACACCGAATTCACCAGGATCCCGATGAAAGCAAACTCCAGCACTTTTTCGAATTCATTGCGGGACTTGGTTATGTGGTAAAAGGGACAGCAAATGAAATTCATCCATCAGCTCTGCAGAAAGTTATTGAAGAAGTGAAGGGTAAGCCGGAAGAAATGATTGTTTCCAAACTGATGCTGCGTTCAATGCAGCAGGCAAAATACGATCCCGGGAGTGTCGGTCACTTTGGACTGGCAACTGATTTCTATACGCATTTCACATCACCAATCCGCCGTTATCCCGATTTAACGGTGCACCGCTTGATTAGAACCTATCTGATCGATAAGCAATTGGATTCAAAGACAACCGAACACTGGAAAGAACGCATGCCGGATATCGCCCGACATTCATCGGAAATGGAACGGACAGCCGTTGATGCCGAGCGCGAGACCGATGACTTGAAAAAGGCAGAGTTTATGCAGGATAAAATCGGCGAAGAATATACCGGTGTCATCAGTTCGATCACCAATTTCGGCTTGTTTGTTGAGCTTGAAAATACAATTGAAGGTCTGATCCATGTCAGCTATCTGACGGATGATTATTATCATTATGATACACGAAGCCAGGCGATGATTGGCGAACGCACGGGCAATATATACCGAATCGGTGAAGAAATCGATGTGCGCGTTGTTAAAGTGAATGTTGAAGAACGTGTTGTTGATTTTGAGCTCGTCAAAACCAAACAGCCGCCAAAGAAAAATAAGAACAAGAAAAAGATAAAAGCAAAAAAAGCTAAAAAAGAACAGTGAAAAGGAGAGGCTAATGTGATGCGATTCGGTGCATCATATTAGTCTTTTTATTTTTTATAAAAAGTTAGTTGCATTTTTAGTTTTTGAGGAATAGAATGTAACTGTGTCTGCAAAAGTTTCCTCTGACCAACAATTGTTAATGAGGACAACAAAGAAGGTGAATGGACTATGTCACAAGAAGTTATTCTTGCATTTTTACTGACGTTGTTTGCCGGTTTGGCAACCGGGATTGGAAGTATTTTGGCTTTTTTTGCCAAAACAACTAATACAAAGTTTTTATCGTTTGCGCTTGGCTTTTCAGCTGGGGTTATGATCTATGTTTCTATGGTCGATATATTCCCGAAGGCGCAGGAGGCTTTGGTCGGTGTAATGGGTGAGGAAAATGGCAGCTGGCTGACTGTCGGTGGCTTTTTTGGCGGGATATTGCTGATTGCTTTAATCGACCGATTCATCCCAAAGCAATCCAATCCCCATGAAATGAAAAAAGTTGAAGATATGAGAAAAAACGGAACGAAAGTAAATGATCCAGATTTGTTAAAAATGGGGACGTTTACAGCATTGGCCATCGGTATTCATAATTTCCCCGAAGGTATTGCAACGTTTATGTCCGCATTGCAGGACCCGGCACTTGGTGTGGCTATTGCATTAGCCGTCGCTATCCACAATATTCCTGAGGGTATTGCCGTATCAGTGCCGATTTATTATGCGACTAACGACCGTCGCAAAGCATTCCGGCTGTCATTTTTATCCGGTATTGCCGAACCGGTCGGTGCAATCGTAGGATTCCTTTTATTGATGCCATTTTTGAATGATGTCATGTTTGGCGTTATCTTTGCCGCGGTCGCCGGAATTATGGTATTCATCTCACTCGATGAATTGTTGCCCGCGGCCCAAAAGTACGATGAAGCTCACGTCTCGATTTACGGACTGATAGGTGGAATGGCTGTCATGGCACTAAGTCTTCTGTTGTTTTTATAATTTCAATGAAGATCCTGAAGTATACTGGTTATAACTTCAGGCTTTATTTGTTGGACAAGCGTACAGTTACCGGGTCAAAATCTACAAATGAGGTCTTCCCAATCGGGAGACCTCATTTTTGTTAATTTAGGCTGTTTTCGCATAGATTGTTGTTATCTGCCCCGCACTAGATGTAAACTGCGACACAGTGAAAATTCGCAGTGAGATCTCCTCTTATTCTGATTAATCTTAAGTGCTTATAGACGCTCCGGAAATACACTTCGCTTTCCGCGGGCGGCTGGTGAGCCTCCTCGAACTCCGTTCTGCGGGGTCTCACCGATACCTTTGTTCCCGCTGGAGTCTTCGTGTATTTCCTTCGCTGGTGGTGCGCTTTATAATCTCATTTTTTTGGTGCTGAACCAAACCTCACTTGTGAATGTTGATTGGAGTGGAAGGCAGTCGACTCCTGCGGGAAAAGCAACAGCTGAAGACCCCACAGGAAGCGGTTTTCTTCCGAGGAGGCTGAAGCGTTGCCCGCGGAAAGCGACTGCCTGGAACGGAAATCAACATAGCACTACGTCGCAGTTTATGAAAATTGCGAAGGTTAAAAAGCAAAAAGTTTATAAAAATAACCTTAATTTAAGCGTATAAATAGCTGAGCCGCTTCTCTTCCTGAGAATGAATTTAGCCCCAGTGGTAAAACCAAAAATGTAACTTTTTTCAAAATTGTTGCGTTATACTTATAGAAAGATGAAGGAGGGGAATTAATGGATGATTTGATTGAAGCAAGCAGATCCGGGGATACATTGTCATTCAATAAGCTGATCGATTACTACAGCCCCACCGTTGAACGCTTTGCTTTTCAAATAGGCGTTACCTATCATGATGTTCCTGATGTTACGCAGGAAGTATTTATACGCATTTACAGATTTTTAGATCAATTTGACGGAAAATCATTCACTTCTTGGCTATATAAAGTAACTTTGAATGTTGTGCGGGACTATCACAGAAAACAAACAAGCTGGTTCAACAAATTTTCGCGTATCAAACACGCCGGTAAAGACTTAATCCATTCTAATAATAGTGTGGAATCCCAAATACTGAAAAATGAAGAGGATCAAATTTTATATTCATGCATTCAGCAATTGGACAAAAAATACAGAATCCCGATTGTTCTTTATTACTTTCATGATTTATCGTATGACGAGATATCCCAAGTTACAGGTGTCAAGTTATCGACGGTTAAAGTCAGGATGTTACGCGGTAAGAATAAATTGAAAAATTTACTGACAGATCAGCAGAATGAAGGAGGTATTTCACATGGATGATAAGCAGTTGGAAACTAAAATGAACCACTTGCGATCCTCAATTGACAAGATGCCTTCCAGAACGGATAAATCAGCAATTATGCAGAGAATTGACCGATCAAAGAGCAAACGAAGACATCCAAAACTTTGGGTATATATCGGAACCCTTACCAGTTTAATCATTATATCGTTACTCTTTCTTTCTTCAACTAGCGGTCTGTTTTTAGGAAATGATAAGCAGATGGCGAACGAAAGCGCCCCTTCGAATGAAATTGTTGCCACGATTCGAAAAGTCCTTGAAACGCAATTCACAGGGCCTGATGAGGAATTAATTCAATTATTGAATGCACCTGAAAATATGACCATTATCGGAAAAGGTGTAGAATCATCAGATGAGGAAAAGCAAACAAACACTGAATTAGAATCCTATTTAAATGAAAAGTATAAAGATCATTTCACCGAAAACATGTACAGCGATTTTATCGGTAAATATGCGATGGGATTTCAGACATCCGCACATGAGAATGGTTATAGGCTGGAAGTTGCCGATATTAGCATCGATCAGAGTGAAAATAATGAAAACATCTATGATTTCTCCGTAACAGTACAATATCAAAAAGATGACGGAGAAAAAAATGAAGCTGAAGTAACCGGTAATGCACACATGAAAGATGGTAAAATCGGTAATATGGAATACTTGGATGACGAGGGTCTATCACAGGCTTTAAAATCAGACAGTTGAATATATATGGGGGGGCGCGGTGTCTGTCCCTTATGTCCCATTGACGATTGGCATAACGGGTGTTTTCTGTTAGAATTAATGTCATGGAAGTAGTAGGAGGACGCACGTATGCCAAGAGGTAATGGGAAGACAATCGCTCAAAATAAAAAAGCAAGACATGATTTTTTTATAGAAGAAACGTATGAAGCAGGGCTTGTACTGCGGGGAACGGAAATTAAGTCGATCCGTGCAGGACGGATTAATTTGAAGGATTCGCACGCACGAATCGATCACCGCGGTGAAATGCAGCTTGTTAATATGCATATTGCGCCGTATGAGCAGGGGAACCGGTTCAATCATGATCCGACCCGTTCGCGTAAACTGCTGCTTCATCGGAAAGAAATCGACAAGCTCGTCGGCCTGATACAACAGAAAGGCTATTCTCTGGTGCCGCTGAAGGTGTATATTAAAAACGGCGTGGCCAAAGTGTTGATCGGTCTCGGTAGAGGTAAAAAGAAATATGATAAACGTGAAGATTTGAAGCGGAAGCAAATGAAGCGTGATGCTGATCGTGCTGTTAAGGAAAGCCTGCAGTAACCCTCGCTTGTCCTTGACTTTTGTGGCATCTTTGTTATAATCATAAGTGTCGTAATGACAGATAAATGAATAGCGCTCGTTCTATCCAAGCGTATTCTCCATTTTATTTTCATGGGGACGTTACGGATTCGACAGGGATAGATTGAGCTCAGACTGCGCGTCGAGGTTACGGCTCGTAAAACGTTACTCGCTAAATATAAACGGCGAAAAACAAGAAACTCCTGCTTTAGCAGCTGCCTAAGCACTGACTGAAGCGATCCTTCCTGCTATCGCCCGTGTGGCAGATTGAAGGGTCTCAAATGAAGCGGGCTATTCCGTCGTCCACCGTCTGAGGATGACGGCAGAACACAATCAGACTAGCTGCCGGTAAGCCCGTTGGCAGGCTGAACGGTACGCGAATGATAATATGTCAACTATGCGTGTAGATGTCTGAGTGGCGATATCTCTGGACGTGGGTTCGATTCCCACCGTCTCCACCAATACATAACAAGCATTGGTGTGACAGCATTTTAAAATCTCCGGTAACAATCGTGGTAACATTTTATTTAAAATCATAAATTTTCGCTGGCTTGAAGTCATTTTCCATTTGGGAGATGACTTCTTTTTCTGTGCTTGGATATAAATGCGAATACGTGTTTAATGTTGTTGCCACATCTTTATGTCCTAATCGTGCAGCCACTAATGATGCAATCGTGCCTTTATTAATTAAATATGATGCGTGCGAGTGCCTTAAATCATGTATACGTATTTTCTTAACGCCCGACTGTTTAACGTAATAATCATAATACCGATCCAGTGACGTTGTGGAGATGTGCTTATAAAACTCACCGAATATGACATAACCCTGTTTGGGCTTTCGCTCCAATTTAAATTCAGCCAATAAATTCATGACATGCTGTGTCATGAGAATAGACCGTTTGGATGCAGCCGTTTTCGTGGTTGTTACAGTCCGATTATAGGCTGTTTTATCGACATTAAGGGTATTGGTATCAAAATCCACATCATGCCATGTGAGGGCTAGCGCCTCACCTTTACGCATACCACTATAATAAAGCACCATGAATAATACGTAATAAAGACTGTCATCCACAACGGCCATAAACTGTTTAAACTCGTCCAGCGTCCAATAATTAATATGTTTTTCTTCTTCTATATCCACATTTCCTGCACGTCGGGCCGGATTATCGTTCGTGTACTCCTGTTTAATTGCAAAGTTAAAGACGGCCGATAATACCTGATGTATCTTTTTAACGTGACCGGGCGCAAACTCATCAATCAGATCATCCTGCATTTTTGTAATTCGTCTGGCTTTAATATCATTTATTTTTTTATCACCGATTCTTGGAATTAAATGTGTGTCAATAATGCTCTTTGTTTTATTATAAGATGATTCTTTCCTCCGGCGCTTGTACCATTCAAGGTACTCATTGGCCATATGTTCAAAAGAAGGGTTTTCCTCACTCATATTATCAGCATCTAACATAAGTTGCGCTTCTGTCTGTTTAGCTTCCTTCTTTGTCTTAAATCCCCGCCGTTTAACCTGTTTTCCATTTATGCGCGTGATTAGATAGTATGTGCCGCGTTGTTTGTCTTTATAGATGGGCATGGTTTTCCTCCTTTTTTTAACTAATGCTAGAACATTTGTTCTGGATATGATATACTATATTTATAAATTATTCAAACACATTACATTTTTATTACAGTGTGTTATTATTTCATTAAGCCGTTCGGCTGAATAAAGCCGGTGAGTAGCCGAGGCTACTCGCTGTTACCTGCTCCATTCGTACAAGTCTTCTATATGACAATCGAGGATAGATGCAATATTATAAGCAACTTGCAAGGACATTAGCTGTTTATTCAATACATATTTATTAATCTGCTGCACTCTAACGTCCATCAATTCAGCTAATTCCAGCTGCGTCATATCCATTTCTTGCAAACGATAACGGAGCAGGCATCTACCGACTTTATAAGCCAAACAGACACCTCATTATTTATTTATTACAGCAAAGGCGGTGATGTTGTGACTGATGATGTTTTAAAGCTGCTTGTTGATTTTGTTGAAATTATTCGTAAAGATTAATCGTTCATTTTATTATAATACTCTACTGTGAATTTAAGGCTTTCTAGAAATTTTTCCCTTTCCTCATCAGTCATGGTGAGGGTTTTCTCTATGAGTTGATTGAGAAATTCCGCATCTTTTAGGTTGAGATTGTTCGCCATTCTCAAGGCACGGTCTAATTCATCTGTTGCGTTTTCTTTTTCTGGAAACAGGTCATCTGTAGAAACGTCCAACGCTCTAGCTATTTTAAAAATAGCGTTTTGTTCTGGTGCGTTTGTGCCTGCTTCATATGATGAAATTGTATTGTGCTTAACCCCAATCATTACACCTAATTCTTTTTGGGTTATTCCCTTTTTCTTTCGTTCTTCTTTAATTCTCTGTCCGACGTATTCGGCCAATTCTCTTTCAGTCATCATAAATTCTCCTTCCAAATATTTGATTGTATCTATAGTATATACCGTTTCATGAAGTTTATGCAAAAAATATCACGTAAAATGAAATTTAAGTGTTGACACTTGAAATTATTTCATGTAATATGAAGTTAATCAAGTTAAGAAATGGGGTGTGAAAGTGCGACAGCAAAAGGAATTGGCGGCTATTAGGCGATATTTTAACTACAGTCAGACGAGAATGGCAAATTTGCTCAATATTGACGTTAGAACGTACATTAATAAAGAAAATGGCGTAACTCAATTCAAAATGAATGAAATGTTTATCATTAGTAAAATGTTCAAAAAGCCGATTGAAGAAATTTTTTTATACGATGACTTCATGTTACGTGAAGTTGAATAGTTAAAAATAAAAATCACCATCACCCCACAGATGAATAATCAAACTAGCGGAGTACGCCAGAACCTGTCATTTTCGACAGTGAGCGACAAGCGGGCCTTACATATTCCAATAAAAATACCGCTAACGCCGGAATGTTTGATTGTTGATCTGTGGGAGGTGATGGGAGAGAAGGAGGAAAATAAATGAATGAATTAATGACAAGCGGCGTAAAAATGACGAGTTTGGATATTGCTGAAATTGTAGAGAAGGAACATAAAAATGTAATGCGCGACATTCGTAACGAAATCAGAAGTCTTGGAGAAGAAAATTCACAGCTCATTTTTGAGCAGTCAAGCTATACAAATAGTCGCGGCAAAAGGTACGAGTGTTATGAGTTCGGAAAAGACGGAGCAATGCAGTTAGCTTTAAAATATGATGCCAAAACAAGACGTAAGGTTATAAAACGAATTGACGAATTGGAACGTGGGTCAAATAAACTACCAGGCAATTATAAAGAAGCCCTAATACAACTGGTTACCCAAGTTGAAGAAAACGAAAAGTTAGAAACGCAGAATAATATGTTAACTCAGCAAAATAAAGAGTTGCGACCAAAGGCTGACTACACAGATAAAATTTTGAAAAACAAAGGTCTTGTTACTATTGGTCAAATCGCTAAAGATTACGGGATGTCAGCACAAAAAATGAACAGAGAATTGCACAGTCTAGGCGTTCAATATAAACAAAGCGAACAATGGTTACTATATAGAAAATATCAAGATAAAGGTTACACTCACTCAAATACAGTAGACATTGTTAAGAAAGACGGGACGCCGGACGTGAGAATGAACACGAAATGGACGCAAAAAGGTAGATTATTCCTTTACGAATTGCTAAAGGAACATGAGATCATTCCGGTTATTGAACAGGATGACGCATCATGACCAAAAATATAAATTTATATATCGCTCGTCGCGAGCATGACATTTACCAAAAGGACATTGCCAATAAACTCGGCATACATCCACAGACCTATCACGAAAAAGAGCGCGGCAAGAAAGACTTTACCCTAACAGAAGCTCGTATGCTGGCACAGATATTCGAATGTACGTTGAATGATTTATTCCAGGAAGAAAAAACAAATTTAAAGGTGGTTGATTAACATGCAAAACATTCAAGCAAAACAAAGCATGTCAACAGAAGAACTAGCAGTACTAGAAGGTGAATTCGAGGAAGCTAAAAAGCCCAAATGGGTCACATACACATTGTGGTTTTTCTTGGGAGGCATAGGCGGTCACAGATTTTATGTAGGTGACACGGGCTATGCAATCGCAATGCTTTTCCTCAATTGGGCGACATTCGGCATATGGTCACTCATTGACGTGTTCCTTATTGGCAAGCGATTGAGAAAGAAAAACGCTGAGATCGAAATGGGTTTGATTAACAAAATTAAATTGTTTAATAGGGGTGCTTAAGATGACCGAATTACAACGATTCCAAAACCGTTATTTAGACATCCTGCAAGCAGAAGAACCAACCCGCACCAACAGGCTGAACAACTTATTAGATGACATGCAGGCAATGTACCGCATTCCGTTGCTGAGGAATACAGAGTTTGAACAAAAGAATCCGAGGATTATGCATCTGTTCAGGATTGTTAGTAAGTCTAGAAATTTTGAGGGGGTCAAGTGAATGTTCGACGTTATGCCAAAAGGCTATAACATCGGTTGGGAAGTTGTGAGTGATAAATGCATAACAACAGGCGCTGTTCCTTCCAGTCATCCATTGGGCGGTTACAGATTACAGTATGAAACTTTAATTTGGGAATGGCTTGGAGAAGAAAGAGGACAAATACTAGAACAGATTGTCCACTGGAATCACAAAGAAGCGGAAAAAGTCCATGGATATATAGTCGGTAATTTAAAGGGAGTGAAATAAATGACCGTAAAACCAGAAGAAAAACAAGCATTCATGCACCTCACACAAGCAGTCGGTCTGCTTATGGAAAATGACTACAAAGGTACTATCACATATCTGAATAACGCACGACATGCGGTTGAGCGATTAGATACTGAACAACGTAACGCTGAAATGTACGAGGAAGCTAAACGGCTACTGAAAGAGGTTGATCGTCAGGGTGATTTGGAAATGAGGAGGCACCGGTTTTGACCAATCCAGATAAGTTTTTCCCGGTTGTGGCGTTGGTTAGTTGGGCGATAGTGATTTTCTCAATATGAAAGGGGAGTGAGTAAATATGGAATTCAAAGCATGGGATGAAAAACACGAAAGATATGTTGATGACTTTTTAATCACGCCAGATGGACAAGTAATGATAACTGATGATAGATGCGGTGCTTGTGACCAAGATTTTTATTATGTGCCTGAACACGAAATAGAGTTAATCAAAGTAATTAAATATAGGCCATGAAAGGAGTGATCCAATGTACAACATAAACGATTTTTCTTGGAACATTGCCGGTGCGCTAACAATAACGTTTGCTTTGTCATACGTAATGTATTTGTGGATATGAAAATAGGAGGTTTTAAAATGAGAGCAAAAATTCAAATTTGGAACAAGGAATACTTTTTAACAGGGATTGATTGGTACAGCGAAGGCGGGGATCTTGGCGGCAAATTATGTCACGTTGTGTTTTCTGATGAACTAGGTTCTTTCCATACAGTTTTTAATACCAAAGAACACACTCTGTATGAAGAAAACGAGGATGTAAATAAAGGTAGTTTACGCCTTGATTTAAGCAAGAAAATCATATGGATAAAAGAATAGTCCACCGCCGCAAACGATGGACTGAACAAAATTAAACTTACATCCATTGTAACAGGAGGGATGATATTGAACAATTTCATCAAATTGTATGACGACCAACGCTTTAAAGGCAGACAACCATACACCGCATTAGGCTTTGCTGCTTATGCCATATTCTATAAATGTCACGATGATAAATGGACGCAGATGGACGCTGTCATCAATCATTTTGAAAAAGACTTTGCTGCTGACGTGGACAAGGTATTTTATAAGCCGTCATTGGCCTTGGCTGATGAGAATGAACGGAAGATGAAAGAGGCTGGTCATAAACAATCTGACTTTATGTAGGAGGTAATTATTCATGGAACTTAACGAATTTCTCGATAATCAAGAACAAACCAACCAGGAAGGTTTTGAGATTACAGACGATCAAAAAGCAAATTGGGCTTTACGGAAAATCGGACAATATAAGGACCGTCAATCCGAGGTGAACGCAACAGCCGAAGCAGAAACAGAAAAAATCGAAGCGTGGGCAAATCAAGAGAATGATAAAGCGCAACAATCTATTGATTACTTTCAAGGCCTACTTGCTAAATACGCCATGAAACAACGCGCGGAAAATCCAAAGTTTAAATCTATGAAACTGCCAAACGGTGCGATTCGCTTCCGCAAGCAACAGCCTAAGTTTCATTACAGTGACGATCAGCTGATTGATTATCTTAAAAAGTCCGAACGTGATGACTTAATCAAAGTTAAAGAATCACCGGATAAATCAGCGGTTAAGAAAGCATTTACTGTCAACGAGGACAAGCTTATTAATACCGAAACGGGTGAAGCTGTTGACGGTGTGGAGATTGAACATCGTGACGAAACATTCGAGGTGGTGAGTGAGTGAATATAACGAGTGCTGCAGATATATCGGAAAGCAGAGCGACGTATTTACTTTATGCACCACCAGGAACAGGAAAAACACACACAATCAATTTTCTGGAAGGTAAAACGTTGTATATTGCAATTGACAAAACACAATATCCGTTAAAAGGCAATAAAAATATAGACATACTCGATTTTGACACCCACAATGCGTGGAGCGCGTGGACAGATTTAATCAAATGGTTAGCGGATAACGATTTATCTAAATATGACAATCTAGTATTCGATAATGTTTCTGAATTATTTCGATCTATGCTCGGTAATTTAGGGCGCGAAGGAAAAAACAATCGAGTTCCGGAAATGCAACATTATCAACAGATAGATTTCTTCATCATTGATAGCTTGAGGTTCATCAATTCATTAAATAAAAAAGTTATTTATCTAGCTTGGGAAACAACGGACGAATTTCAAACAGAAGGCGGGCAAATTTTCAATCGGACGTTCCCGGATATACGAAGTAAGATAATCAATAATTTTATGGGGTTATGCCAAGTGGTAAGCAAGCTGGCAATAAACAATCGAACTGAAAACAGAGGGTTTATATTACAGCCAAGTAATTCGATTTTTGCAAAGAATCAATTGGACCAACGCAAACATTGTTTGCAGGAAGATATTTTCAAAGTTGGTGAAGAAACAGCGAGTGATGCTGAGTGAGTTTCATACTTCATGATTATCAGCAATCGCTTGTCGATAAAACAAGGCAAGCCTATGCAAGAAAATATAAAGCACCGTGTGTGGTAGCGCCATGCGGAGCAGGAAAATCAGTAATTATTTCAGAAATTGCCCGCATGACGACACTAAAAGGCAATCGAGTTTTATTCCTGGTACATCGGAGGGAGTTGATTGAACAGATTGAAGAAACATTCCGATTCAATAATGTGGATTTATCAAATGTACAGTTTGGCATGGTGCAGACGGTTGTACACAGGTTAGATAAAATGCGAAAGCCGGATCTAATCATAACCGATGAAAATCATCACGGGCTGGCTAAGTCTTATCGCAAAATTTATGAACATTTCAGTGATGTGCCGCGGTTAGGGTTTACGGCAACACCTATCAGACTGAATGGATCCGGGTTAGGTGATGTGAACGATGTTTTGATTGAAGAAGTTGACGCAAAATGGCTTATCGAAAATCAATATTTATCACCTTATAAATATTATGCGCCGAAGCTGATTGATACGCAAAAGTTGAAATTAAACAGTTTACGGGAGTTTTCCTCCACATCGGTCAATGACGCAATGGACGATAAAACAATTTACGGTGATGTGATTAAACATTATCGGCAGCTGGCAGACAGTGAACAGGCGATTGCGTATTGCCACAATGTCGAAGCAAGTAAACAAGTCTCAGATGAATTTAATCAGTCAGGCATACCTGCTGCACATATTGACGGAAAAACACCGAAAGATGAACGGAATAATGTTATCCAAAAATTCCGAGAAGGTCAGATAAAAATTATCTGCAACGTTGATTTAATCGGTGAGGGTTTCGATGTGCCGGACTGTTCCACAGTGATCATGCTAAGGCCCACGCAGTCACTCTCTCTATTCATTCAGCAGAGCATGAGGGGGATGCGGTACAGACCGGGTAAAACGTCAACCATCATTGACCATGTAGATAATGTGAGACGGCACGGTCTGCCCGATGATAAGCGAGAGTGGAGCTTGGAGGGTAAGAAAACCGAATCCGGCGAGAAAGAAATTCCAATCAAGGAATGTGAAAACTGTTTTGCGGTTTATCCGCCTAACCATAAATGGTGTCCAGAATGTGGGCATCAGCCGGAGGTTAAAGAACAGAAAGATTATGAAGTGGATGAAACGGCAGAATTGCAGGAGGTAACGGAATCTGATTTTAGTTTTACGATAGATCACCGTGAACCAAAGGACTGCAAGAATATGAAAGAGTTATCAGAGTTAGCTAAGAATCGTGGATATAAGCCTGGTTGGGCTTACCATCAAGGAAAATTATTAGGTTATCTATAAAAAAGGAGAGATTTAAATGACAGGATTTAATTTAGATTTTAACAACGTTTACGAAGGTAACGGCGGCAAGGTAGAAGACGGTTGGTATGAAGTGATCGTAAATCGTTGTAGTGAAGATGCGACACCGTCAGGAGCTGAATACACAGAATTTGATTTGATTATACGTAACGATCTGGACCAGCCAAGCAAGAACATGCATATTTTCGAGAAAAACTTCAAGGCAAAAGCAACCGGAAAATATAACATGACCATATTTAACACCATCGGTAAGGCTTGCCAGCTTGAAAATGGCAAAACATATAACAGCTTTGATGAGCTGCTTAATGATTTCGTTGGTAAAACGGCCCTTGTTTTCGCAAAAAATGAAACATCCGAATATAACGGAAAAACATACGAAAACCTCAATGTGAAGATGTGGAATCAAACGAAATACCCGAATGTCCAGCATCAGTTTAAAGGTGATGGTAAAGGTGGAGCGCCGTTGACAGGTAATGGTGGCCCAATTGATATACAAGATGAAGATTTGCCATTTTAAGGAGCGATTGCATGTATAGCAACATACCAGACGAACTAAAAGAATTGCGGCAATGGTGCGTTTACCAGATTGTTGAACGTAATGGCAAGAAAACTAAAATACCGATTGATGCTAACACAGGAAGTTTTGCAAAAAGCAATGATGAAGTTACCTGGAGCAGTTTTGATGCTGCTCTAGGGGCCATCAATCAATTTGATTGTGATGGTATAGGATTCTTTTTCAAAGAACCATATTTCGGGATTGATATCGACGATGTAGAGGCGGATATCCAGCGTTATCGGAATGATGAAGATGATGACAACATCGTTTCTGAATTCGTTGATTTAATGGGGAGTTATGCGGAAGTTAGTCCAAGTGGTAATGGCATTCACATTATTGCAAAAGGTGAGCTGCCAGACGGTGGGAGCAGGAAAGGTAACATTGAAATGTATTCATCAGGGCGTTTCTTCACGATGACCGGTGATGCAATCGGAGGTTATACCGGCATCACAGAAGATGAGCTTGGCAAAGTGAATTACCTCCACAATAAATACATCGCTAGTGATGAACCGGTGAAACAAAATTTATCGGAATCAGAAGGAAACGGACTATCGGAAAATGACATTATCCGTATTGCTTCAAACAGCAAGAATGGCACACGGTTTAATTTGTTTATGAATAGCGGATGGGATCAATTTTATGATAGCTGGTCAGAAGCTGATATGGCATTTGCAAATGATCTTGCATTCTGGACTAACCGAGATATAAGCAAAATGGACACGATATTCAGACAGTCATCACTTTACCGCGATAAATGGGATTCTAAGCGTGGTGATATGACGTATGGCTATGCGACATTAAATAAAGCTATATCGGAATGCACGAATGTTTTTAACCCGCAAGAACACGATCCCAATTACAATTTGTACGTTTTAGAAAATGATAGCCAGCCGGTATCAAACAAACATTACAGCTATGATGATACCGGAAATGCCGAACGGTTCACAGATAATTTTAAAGACATTATTCGGTACAGTTATATCCGTAAAAATTGGTTTTATTATAACGGTAAAACATGGCAGATTGACCAGGAAGGTAAGGTCAAAGGTCTGGTTGACGATGTGCTAGAAAAAATGAAACAAGAACCGGTTTATACAAGTGATGATGTAGATGAAGAACAGGCCCAAAAGTTTTTGCAGAAACACATTAAGTATTCCCGTGGCAGTAATGGAAAAACAAACATGCTTAAGGAAAGTCAGCATTTATTGACTGTCAATCCAGGGTCATTTGATAAAGATGAACATCTATTAAACGTGCAGAACGGCTACATAGACTTACAAACAGGAGAGTTGCACGATCACGACAAAAACAAGTTTTTCACTAAGGTTTTATCCATCGAATATACCGATAAAATAGATTGTCCGATGTGGGAAGATTTTCTGATGCAGATATTCGATGGAAATACAGCCTTGATTAATTATATTCAACGAGCTGTCGGATATTCATTATCTGGATCAACAGAAGAACAAATGATGTTTATTCTTCACGGTAATGGCCGTAATGGTAAATCGGTGTTCTTGGATATCATTACCGAAATGTTGGGAAATTACACAACGAATATCCAGCCGCAAACAATCATGGTCAAACCACAACAGAGTAGCGCTAATAGTGATGTCGCTAAATTGGATGGCGCAAGATTGGTGACTTCCACAGAGCCTAATGACGGTATGCGGTTTGATGAAGGTTTAATCAAACAAATGACGGGTGGAGACAAAGTTACAGCCCGGTTTCTATACGGTGAAGAATTCGACTTTTTCCCGCAGTTTAAAATCTGGATGGCCACAAACCATAAACCAATCATACGCGGCACAGATGATGGTATATGGCGCAGGATGGCAATTGTCCCGTTTACCGTTCAGATACCAGAGCATGAAGTCGATAAACAGTTGAAATATAAATTGCGCCGCGAAATGAAAGGCATATTAAATTGGGCGGTTGAAGGCTACCGGGAATGGAAACGAATCGGACTGAATGAACCAAATGTCATCAGAGATCAGCGCCAGACATACCGGACAGAAATGGATGTGGTTGAATTGTTTATCGAAGAATGCTGCATCCGCCGTGATGGTGAGAGAGAGAAATCATCCGATTTGTACAGCATTTATAGCTCATGGGCAAAAGACAATAATCAGTATCTCATGAGTAATACAAGGTTTGGTAAAGAACTAGCCAATAAATTCCAAAAGGTGAAAAGTAACGGCGTTTATTATGTAGGTATTAAATTGAAAAAAGACTTCAATAATGAAGCTTTCCGATTGAACTTAAATAATTAATAATTGTTTCAAGATGATAATTATTATAATCTGTAACATTTAAAAACGTAAAAACGGAAGGGTAACGGAAGGGAAGAGGAAGGGTTGAATGTATAACCCTTCCACCTTAAAAACACCGATATATCAACCTTTATATTATTATTTATTTCTTTTCGGAAGGGTTGGAAGGGTTAAAAGAAAGTAATTAAAGTCAGGGAAAAATATAAAAAACAGTAGGGCGGGTTTAGTTTTGAAGCAAACCGTTCCGTGAAATTTGATTATGTAGTTCAAAGTCATTGGCGCGCAAAGGATTTGGCGCTGGAACGGTTGTATTTCAGACCCTTCCGTCATCAAAAAGAGGTGAATCATTTTGAAAATTTACGATTTATATCGAGGTAATGAATTTATTAAAAAGGGTACGTTAAGAGAATTATCTGATTATACACTTTTACATCAAGGGAGTTTATTAAATTACAGTTACCAAAAATACCTTGAAAAAAATAAAACGAATAATGTTTTAAAAGTCTATTTGGTGGGTGATTCCAATGCGCGAAAGTGACGTACAGAACAGTGTCAGACTAGCATTGAATCCTTATGCAACGATATTTCGCGGTAATGTCGGAAAAGTACGTATGACAGACGGGCGTTGGTTTGATACGGGGTTGCCCAAAGGCTTCTCAGATTTATTTGGATTTAGAAAAACAGACGGCAAAATGATTTTTCTTGAAATCAAAAATGCAAAAGGCAGATTAAGAGACGATCAGCGGCATTTTTTAGAGGCGGTCAGTCAGTATGATGTGATTTCAGGCGTGGCCCGCAGTGTTGAAGAAGCGATTGAAATTGTGGAGAGGGGATTGAAATTTAATGAACTACACTGAAACAGGAAAACGAATCGGTCAGCTAGTACAAGCTAAAAACGATCAATACGGTGATGCTTTCAATAAATCAGATGACTTTCTGAAAATCTTATATCCGAACGGTGTTAAGCCGGAACAGTACAAAGATATGCTGGCACTTGTCCGAGTATTCGATAAACAGATGAGAATTGCAAATGGGAATCAAGGTGAAGAAAATGCGTGGGCTGATATCACTGGATATGGAATATTGAAAAGCGGTGATTCTGATGAACTATGAATCAGCAACTAAAGAACAATTACTACAGGTAGCATTAAACGAAGACTGCAGCAACGATGATAAATTCAAGGCTTGCCGGTATTTAATCAAATTCAAAATATCCGAATACCGCAAAGTGGGATCGGCTGAAATTAATTTTGATGGGGAGTTGAGTGAGTATTGGCAGTATGTGTATGAGAGTACGTTTAAGGGGTGGTAAATAGAATGGAACATTTTATAAAGCATCTTGTTTATATATTTGTTTTTCTGTTCTTAATTACCATAGGATGGCAGATTTATGAGTTGATTGTGTACGGAAAATTATATCCTAATCAACATGATACATGGTTGGCTATATTTCTGGCGCTGTTTTGTGCAGAAGCTAGGATACTATTTGAAAGATATGAAAAACGAAAGCGGTGATATGACATGAAATTCTGGAAGGGGAAACAATTCAGACCCAGAGTAACGGTACTCAAAATGAAAGGTGAAAAACCAACAGTAATACAAGTATCCGGACAACGTTACGTCATGGAACCGGAGGGCAAACGATGAAACGCATAATCCGATTGATTAAAGCGATTAGAGAGTATGAGCCGGAGAAGTGGATGCAAGATGACGGAAAATAAAATTATGAGAGGGGATTTTAAAATGAGTGAAAAAGTGAAGGTTACGAAATATGAAAAAGAAAAAATAGAAGAATTTTTAGAGCGATACCATTTATTCGCTGGTGTGCCAATGATAAAGATATTTAATGCGGCTGTTAGAGGCTATGAAGTCGAGCCGGAGTTTGAAGAGGAGCAATGGATAATCGCATTTCATGATAACGGGAAACACAAATGCACAGCTAAGATAACCGGTATCTATAGCGGATATTTAACGGTCGATGTAATCAATGTGCATGGTGAAGATTTACATTTACCACTTGATGGTTATTATGTCATCCGCCACGCCACATTATCTGAAATAGCAGAAGAAAAAGAGCGGAGGATGTTTGAAGCGAACGGACGTGATTATCGGCAATTTCGAGATGGCGATATTGTCAAAGGCCAAGCGGAGTCAGATGGTCAACGGTTGTTCGGTGAATTATTATTATCACCCGGAAATCCTCCGAAAATAAACAAAATCGAGACTTTTATTAGTGGGCTGAAAATCATCTGCTTTGCCGAAAACCGCCTAGACAGGAGTGGTGACGAATGAAAATAGATTTCAATGATTTAGCAGCGATCGTTGAACATGTGGTAGAAGAGGCGCATGGTTTCGAAAACCCAATACACTCAATTGATGATTTGTACGAGTATTTAGAAGAAAATGCGGATGATTTTATTAGAATGAAAAGGATTGGTGATAGCGAATGAGATTAAACAGAGCAATTCAAAAGTCTATAACAGGAGAACAAAGAAGAATCGAACAACTCGAATCCGAAAATGAAGCAAAACGAGAAGGTATAAACGAACTAGAGGAACGAATAGAAGGTTTGTCATATGACATTTATCAACTCGATTCCGAAAACAAGGAATCGGAAAACAGATTATCAAGAACTAAGTACGAATTGGATTTATCGTATGAGGTTAATGAGCGATTAAAATCCGAAAATGAACGGTTGCGGGAAGCATTAAAAGAGATAGCGGGCTTTAGCTTAGCATCAAATGATCTAATTGCAGTTAGCGCCTTGAAAGAGGAAAAACGAATAGCGCGTCAAGCCCTGCGAGGTGACAGCAAATGACCACCATAGCCGATTACGAAAAACTCGAATCCAAAATAGAATCACTCCGGGAATCTAACAAAAAATGGAACTATAAATACCGAAAAGAAGCTGCCAGAAATGAAACCCTGCTTGAGAAATTAAACGATATGGACAGCAACCACAGTTTGATAAAGCGGTATGAGCACGAGAATACGGAATTGAGAGCAGAAATCAATCAGTATAAAAGGGATTTGCGGAAGATACGAAAGATTGTGGGTGAGTGACATGACGCGAAAGCAGAAGGAGTGGGCGTTCTATAAAGGAGACGAGTTTCGATTCATGGGAACGACACGTGAATGCGCTGAATTTTTAGGGTCAAGCGAAGAATCTGTCAGATATTATGCCACAACTGCTTATCAGAGAAAACTGGCAAAGCGAAAAACCATAGACAATTCAACGATAACTGTAGATGTGAGCGGTGTTGTGTAAATAAGCATTTTAAGGCTCATGTGACGATTTTAAATCTATCATGACCTAAGATACCTGAAATAGATTTATAACTAAATTTGGCGGTGATTTGTTGAAAATATACGTACGAGAGAAAACAGTCGTACAGGAAGGGCAGAAACTTGTGGTTGTGGAGACGTTTTGGTCAAAGCCGGGGAACGATTTTGATTACTTGATATTTGTTTAAATTAGGAGGCGTTTATAAATGGGATTGAAATTTTGGTTAGTCAGAGAACCTTATTATGCTTTAATCAAAGCGAAAGACGAAGAAGAAGTCGCAAAGCTATACGAAGAAGTTGTCGCGGATATCGAAGAAGAAGATGCGTTTTATGAGGAATGTGCTTGCATCAGTGACAAGATAGCATTAGACGAATTGCATAAAGCTCAAGATGAAAACGGAAATAGGATGACATATAAAGAGCAAATGGAACTCTATGAAAGAGAAGAAAGTGACGTTCTTTTAATAGAAGAATCGTTGCTGTAACTTTGCATGTCAATAAATAACCTGCATGAGCGTTTCTAATACATACATGACCTAGACTATTAAATTATTAAATGGAGCGCTCAGTGTTGCTTGAAATTAAAATGGGAGGTATGTCTGATGCAGATAAACGAAAAAGAAGTAACACTCAGTGAAGATGAAGCAATGCTATTTGGTTCTATATTGTTCGGAACCATAAAGGGGTATGACCAAAAGCGAGACGAAGGGCATTATTTTAGCAAAGAAGAAAGAGAAGTTTCCGAAATGATTAAATACATGTTAGAACAACTGGAAGATAACGATATTATTTAATTGGAGGTATATCCGATGACCAAACAAGAGTTGATTGACTTTTACCAAAAAGAGTATCAAGAACATTTTATAATGGCCGAAAATCACTTGCAGGATATGATTGATTCAGCGGATGAGGTGGAAGCTGATTATTCCGAAAAACACTGGACATATCACAGAACAATCGCATCAATGTGCGAGCAGTTTGTTAAATATTTAAAGGAGTTGGAATAAATGAACCTAGAACAATTAAGACCGATACAAGCTGAGCTAGATAATCGAATTGTGGAAGAACACGGATTGCAAAATGAATATCTGCTACCAAATAAAACGGTCGCTCTACTCACTGAGCTATACGAAACAGTAAACGAAGCGCGTTGGTTTAAATTTTGGAGTAAGAACCGCAAACCGAAAACTAAAATAGAGCATTTGTGTCCAGTGTGTAACGCCACGGGTCAAGATCCGGAATTAGATCCGTATGGATGCGAAGATTGTGAGGGAACTGGAAAATTAGGTGAGTCAATTCCTTTGCTGGAAGAATTCACGGACACTGTACATTTCGCGCTCTCTATTGCCAATGATCTGGAACTGCCAGCCTATGAATATACTGAGCCGGAAAACAATGATTTAAATATACTGACTATCGGACTCACAAACATGATTACCAGGTTGCCAGTTGAAAAGAATATCGAGCAGGTATTGAATTATCTGATTAAGTTAGGTTATCAGTTAGGATTCGATGAACAGCAAGTGATTGATGAGTATTACAGGAAGAATGAGATTAATCATCATAGGCAGGAGGTTGGTTATTGATGGATTTCATTGAAATTTCTACAGACGAAGCTATTGCGAAGATTTTTGATGGTAATTTAGACAATCTGTACTTTGAAACTTATGACGGTAAAATTGTTTCATGCCAAACCAATAAAGTAATTTTCGGTAATTTGAGGGAGAGACGCTATTTTAAGAGGGTGATAACATGACTGAATCCGAAAAACGCAAACAGTATTTAATCAATGAATTACGCAAAGTAGGCAGGTTCCCAAATGCTGAACGGTGGAATCTGGCAGACCTGGAATGGGTACACATCAAAGAGAAGAATAAAGCAGCAAGAAAAATAAATGAAGGCTGTTCTTAAATGGATTGCACACTACTCATTGCCGGGGTGTTAGTGCTATTAATTTTAGGGGTGATTGAGTGAGAATTATTATAAAATCAATTGAAAGAGTGACCGAACCAATAGAATTGACAACCGCTGATGGTTTGACGGCAGAGGAAATTTTCAATGAACTAGACAGATTTATAATTAATTATGAAATATATTTTGACGACTTAGAGAAAATCAGCGACAATCTGGAAGTCAAAGAAAAAGATTTGTCCTTTTCGCGAGCTAGACAAATGATTAAGCATAATTTGATAATTGCGCTTGATGAGGTGATTGAGTGACAACAACAATCAAAATGACAAAGACGACATTCAAGAAATTAGAATCAGAATGGTACAATTATCATCATACACTTAAAGAGATTTCGAAATTACGTGAAGAGATCATGAATCCATACCAAGAAGAAGAAATGAATCATGAGGGCGGTCAATCGAATTTACCGGGGCAACCCACTGAACGGATTGCAACACGATTAACGACTAGCAAGCAACTGAACTATCTCAATGAAATCGTGGACGCTGTTGAACGGGTGTACAATGCCTTGCCAGATAATTATAAGAAAGTCGCGCGTTTGCGATACTGGAATAAAAACGGTAAGCTGAAATGGGAAGGGATCGCACTTGAAACAGGCATGAGTGAACGACAGGCCAGAAGATGGCGAAATGAGATTATACAAGCGACTGGGGAGGTTTTGGGATGGAGATAAAAGGAATGGATATAATAATCAATGATGATGGTGAAGTTGCAACATTATATGCTGCATTAATGCTTCTTGTTAAAGGAACTGAAGAAAACAAAAGACGGGGAAATTATTTAGATAGGGAAACAAAGGAAGCGTACGAAAAGGGTAAAGAAATGCTGTCTAAGCTAGAAGATGATTTATTTTAAATGTCCGACTGATGTCCGTTTTGAACCCTGTCAACCGTGTTATATTGGTACCATGGAACAAATATCCATAGAACCGCTCAGGATATTTAGTATATATTGTAAAGGCATCTGCCATTAGGTGGGTGTCTTTTATTTTGGTGCAGGGTTTAAGGGAACATTCGATATGGTGGGGTGTCGAGTATGGATATGCATGTAAACATATCATGGCAAGTTATATCAGACATATACGGCATTATGACGGTGGCATTTTATTTTGATGATGAACTATTTACCGTTGCCGCTGGTGATGCTGAGTATATGACAGAGCGATTGAAAGAGATAAATGAAAGGTAACGATTATGTATAAACAAGTCAATCCATTCTACTTACAAAAGAAATGGAAGCACAAACGTAATGTGATATTAAGGCGCGACAACTACGAGTGCCGAGAGTGTAAACGATATGGACGGGTAATGCAAGCAACAACAGTTCATCATATATATCCACTGGAAGAATATCCAGAGTACAGACTAAGGACACACAACTTGATAAGTCTTTGTGGTAATTGTCATAACATGATGCATGACCGGACAACGAACGACATTACACCTAAAGGCGAACAATGGCAAGCAAGGGTGAGAAAAATTGTCGGAGGAGTAAAAGTAAAAGCCGAACGATGAACAGCCCCCGCCTTTTAAAAATTCGAATTTAAATTATGCGGAAACCGGAGGATGGAAATTTCTCCAATAGTGCGGGCTTCACAAAAACTTTTTTGGAGGTGATGGCATGGCTAAAAAGAAGATACCGACAGTTGATACAATCAAAAAACGAACAATTGAAGATATGGAATCATTAGGCGTTTACAAGAAAGAATATCGTGATTTAATCGATATTTACGCTGATACTTACTACTCTTATTTAACCGCACAAAAAGAGTTTGAAGAAGGTGGCAGACAGTTTGAAACTATGACCGCGGCCGGAAACCCTAAAAAATCTGGTATTGTTGATAGTATTGAAAAATTAAGGAAAGACATAATTGCATACTCTGACCGGCTTTGTCTATCTCCGAAAAGTTTAGAAACCGTGACCGCAGAAAAACAAAATAAATCCACGCTCGCCAGTGTGTTGAGTAAACTAGAATGATAGAACACAAAAATTTTAAGTCGGTAAAAGAGTATGCAGAAAATATTGTTAGCGGTAAAAAGCTAGCTGGCAAAGAAATCATACAAGCTGGTGAACGATTTTTAAAAGACCTGGATAACGATAATTATGATTTCAATCCGAAAGATGCTGAATTTGTTATACAAATAATCGAAAAAACGTTTGTTCATGACCAGGGAGAAAAATTAGACGGTTCACCGATACGCGGTGAGCCCTTTTTATTGAAACCGTGGCAGAAATTTATTGTCTATAATTTACTTGGCTTTTTCAGAAAGGGAACAAAGATAAGACGCTTTAAAGAAGCATTTATTTATATTCCACGAAAGAACGGAAAAACAAGATTCGTTGCCGCTCTATCGTGGGCTATGGCTTTATTAGAAAGAAAGTCAGGTTCAAAGATATATATTGTGGGTGCTGCATTAAGGCAAGCGAGACAGTCCTTTGAATTCATCAAATTTAATGTAGACCGAATGGGAGAGTCCGAAAATTTTCGTATACTAAACAATAACCAAGAGTCCAGCATCAGCGGTGATGTGGGGGATGGTTCTTTGCACATCGAAGCACTCGCTGCTAATCCGGACAAACAGGATTCATTAAACAGTAACATTCAAATATTGGATGAGTTACATGCTTATCGTAATGCTAGGCAATATAATGTTATCAAAGAGGCTGGAAAAGCCTATACAAATAAATTGGCAATTGGCATCACGACAGCCGGTGACGACATGACTAGTTTTTGTTATCAACGATTACAGTATTGTCAAAAGATAGTGGAAGGAGCAGTATCCGATGAATCCTATTTTGTGTTCATTGCAAAAGCGGATGAGGACGAAAATGGTGATGTCGATTACACAAACCCGGAGCAACATGAAAAAGCAAACCCTAACTACGGTGTGACCATTCGGACAGAGGATATCATAGACGATGCTTTACAGGCGCAGAATGACCCGCAGCAGCGCAAGGATTTTTTGGCTTATTCCATGAACATATATACATCTGCAATGCGGGCTTATTTTAATATTGATGAATTTAAAATCTCAGATAGTCAATATGATTGGACAATCGACGATTTAGCAAAAATGCCTATTACGTGGTATGGGGGGGCTGACTTATCCAAACTACATGATTTAACAGCAGCTGGACTATACGGTAAGTATACTGATAAAAACGGAAAAGAAATTGATATTACAATCAGTCATGCTTTCTTCCCTATTGTAAGAGCAACACAAAAAGCCGATGAAGATAACATACCATTGTTTGGATGGAAAGATGACGGCGTGTTGACAATGAGTAATACACCCACAGTGAGTTATGATGATATTGTGCATTGGTTCATTGCCATGAGACAAATGGGGTTCAAAATTAAAAAAGTTGGTTTCGATAAAAAATTTGGTCGAGAATTTTTCTTGAAGATGAAAAAGGCCGGATTCCGAATTGTGGATCAACCACAGTATTTTTATAGAAAATCAGAAGGATTCAGACGTATTGAGGTTAAAGCAAAAGAGCAAGAGTTTTATTATTTAGGCAATCAAGCATTTGAATACTGTGTTCAAAACGTTCGAGCAATCGAAAAAACAGACGATATGATTCAATACGAAAAGGTTATGGATGACCAACGTATTGATTTATTCGATGCATCGGTTTTTGCGTGTTGTCAAATGTTAGAAGATATGGCAACTACAACATCAGTTAGCAAATGGCTGAATAGTTAAGGGGGGGAGGTGATTAAATGAAATGGTTTGATAGGTGGAGAAAGAAAAAACGGTCACTCAATGAAGCTGAAATAGCCTTATCCAGCGCCGGTTATTTTGACGACGCCGTGGGCTACACAAAATTATCAGATAACCCGGATGTGAGAATAGCGGTTGATAAAGTGGCAGATTTAGTTTCCAATATGACGATCCATCTTATGGAAAACACAGATGAAGGTGATAAGCGCGTCAAAAATGAGTTGTCACGGAAATTAGACATCAACCCTTACCGGTATATGACCCGTAAAAATTGGCTGTATAAAATCGTTTCAGATTTATTGTTATATGGTGATGGTAATTCGGTTGTTCATATCGGCATGGATGGTGACTTTATTGGAGAATTAACACCATTTCAAATGCAAGCGGTTGGATATAGAAGTAGCAGAAATGGTTATCAAATTGAGTATAACAATAAAAAATACGATCCGGATGAGGTTATACATTTCGTGATTAATCCTGATCCGTTATATCCATTTAAAGGTACTGGTTATCGGGCTACATTAAGAGATGTTGCCAAGAACTTGGAACAGGCCACAAAAACAAAAAACAGTTTCATGAGTGGTAAATACATGCCGAATGTGATTGTCAAGGTTGACGCAATGAACGAGGAATTAGCTTCACCGGAAGGCAGGGAATCTGTAAAAGATAAATATTTAAGTTCAACAAACGCGGGAGAACCGTGGATAATCCCTGCTGAATTGTTGGAAGTGCAGCAAGTCAAGCCGTTGTCTCTCAATGATATTGCCATTCATGAGGGCGTCGAACTGGATAAGAAAACAATTGCTGGACTCTTAGGAGTACCGGCTTTCTTTTTGGGTGTAGGTGAGTTTGATAAAGCGGAATACAATAATTTTGTCAATACGCGGATTTTTTCAATTGGACAAGTTATTTCGCAGACATTGACAAGGGATTTGTTGTTTAGTCCAGATTTGTACTTCAAACTAAACCCGCGCAGCTTATATTCATACGATTTGCAAGAAATGGTCGGCGCTGGGGTTCAGATGATTGACCGTAACGCTATGCGTAGGAATGAGTTACGAAACTGGATAGGATTGGGACCTGATGAGGATATGCACGAATTGATAGTGTTGGAAAACTATGTACCTGCTGACCAATTAGGGGATCAGCAAAAATTACAAGGTGGTGATGAATAATGGCAGATATTAATAGTTATGCACCGCAATCAGGAAGGATTATAGGCGAGGACGGAAATATTTATAACATGGTCGATCTATTACAAAACTCTGGCGGAGGCGGTGGAGATATGCTGAAAGAAACGTATGATACTAACGACGACGGTAAGGTTGACGTTGCAGAGAGTGCTGATAGTGTTGCTTGGGCTAATGTGAGTGGCAAGCCGTCAACGTATCCGCCAGAATCACACAATCATGATGGTACTTATGCGTCAGCGTCTCATTCCCACGCATCAGGTGTAGCAGCAATCGCAGACCCAACAACAGCAACGGCCGAGGATGTGGCAAATAAAATCAATGAACTACTGACAGCACTGCAAGGGGGGTGATGACAATACAGACTAGAGAGGTTTATTTTAATTCCAATTTGCAAACTAGGGAAACCGACGATAACGAAAAAGTAATTGAGGGTTATTTCATTCGGTTTAATGAGGAAACGGAATTAGCGCCGGGTATGTTTGAAGAAATTAATCCTACCGCGGTAAGCCGGAGTCTGACAAACAATGATATTTATGCTTTATTTAATCATGATTCAAAGTCACCGCTTGGCAGAACCGGCAACGGTACTTTGGAATTACGAGCAGACAATGAAGGCTTGTGGGGTAAATTGAGGTTGAATGAAAACGATCCGGAAGCAATGAGCGTTTATGCCAAAATATCGCGAAATGATATATCCGGTTGTTCATTCGGTTTCATACCGCTTGACGAGGATATACAGCACCGTGATGACGGTACAGTCAAATTCATTGTAAAGGATGCAGACATCAAGGAAGTATCGGCGGTAACCTTTCCTGCCTATCCCACAACTTCTGTACAAGCAAGGGAAAAAGATTTGGAACAACACAAAAAGCGTTTGTTTGAACAACGCAAAAAACAATTAAAGGAGCGATTAGAGCATGAGTAACCCAGTAATTCTAGGTGCAAAACTTAACATGCGCCGCGAATCACTCAGAACAATTGATGAGACAATTCAGCAGCTAAAAGAAAAGCGCGATGAACTCTATGAATCTGTGGAATCAGCCGAAACTGACGAGGATTTACAAGCCATTGAAGGTGAAGCTGATGACAACGACAAAGAAATCGAAACACAGGAATCCGAAAAACAAAAGCTAGAAGATGAAATCGCAGAATTGGAAAATAAAATCGAGGAATTGAATCAAAAAAGCCCAGATAAACAAGAAAGAAAGGATGAACGGCATATGTCAAACGAGAAATTAGAAGTAAGGGAAGCAATCAATCATTATGTCAAGACTAAAGGACAAACACGCGATGGCTTTACATCAGTAGAAGGCGGGGCGTTGATTCCAGAAGAATTACTCAGCCCACAGAAAGCACCAGAGGACGTTGTAGACCTTAGTAATTTGGTTCGGCGCGTACCTGTTAACAGCGGTTCGGGAAAATATCCAGTTATCAAAAAGTCTGGAAGCAAGATGAACTCTGTCACAGAATTAGCAAACAATCCGGAACTAGCAAAGCCAAATATTTCTGAGGTACCTTATGACGTGGAAACTTACCGCGGTTACATCCCTGTATCACAGGAAGTCATTGACGATGCTGATTATGATGTAACACAGTTGATTGCTGACGAAATATCAGATCAGGAATTAAACACTAAAAACGCCGCAATCGCCACTGTACTAAAGGCTGCCACGGCAAAAGCAGTAACCGGCATTGATGGACTTAAATCAGTGTTCAACAAAGACATCAAAAAGGTTTATAACGCAAAAGCGATCATTTCGTCTTCTCTCTATAATTCTCTTGACACGGAGAAAGACGCAAACGGACGTTATTTGCTCCAGGATGATATTACGGTAGCATCCGGCAAACGTTTATTCGGCAAAGAAGTAGTTGTTTTGGATGATGACATGATCGGCGGAGCAGACGGCGACATGGTCGGTTTTATTGGTGACCCTAAAGCAGCAGTAGCATTGTTTGACCGCAAACGCGCGTCTGTTAAATGGGTAGACAATGATGTATATGGTCAATTGCTCGCAGGTTTTGTGCGTTTCGATGTGGAAGAAACCGATTCAGAAGCCGGTTTTTATGTGACATATACAGAAGCAACATCAGCATAATAGGAGGGGTTGAATGGGCAATAAAGTTTTGAAACCATTCCAGGATAAAACGAACTTTTATAAGCTGTATGAAAAGGGCGACACCTACAAGCACAATGATGCTGATAGGGTCGCTTCTTTAGTACAAAAAGGATTTTTGCAAGAAACCAAGAACCCACCTAAGAAAAATAAGAAAGTTGATAAAGATGAATAACGAAATAGTTTCAAATGCGATGGAAATGGTCAAGGCTAGAATAGGCATAAGCACAAGTGTCCGCGATATGTATTTACAAGAGATTATACGGAGCGTAGTTACTCAATTGGAACAGGAACAAGGGTTGTCATTAAAAAGTGGCAACTCTTATCATTTGATGTTCATTGTCGATTTTTCAGTTTGGCGCTATCAAAACGTAGATGAATCAGGGGCGATCCCTAGACACTTGCAATTTCGAATGCACAATCTGGTAATCACGGGCGGTGGAAATGATGTACAATCATGAGCTTATTCTGATTCGTACAGAAACTGAATATGACGACATCGGCAACCCTATCAAAGTTGAAGAAAAAAACCCTGTATTATGCCAAGTCAATTCGATCGGTTCAAATGAATTTTACGATGCTGCTGCCCAAGGATTGAAACCGGAGATAGAATTTGTTGTACACGGCTATGAATATTTCGGTGAACAAGTTGTAGAATTCGAGGGCGTTCGGTATTCGGTTATCCGAGTATACCGTGAAAGTTTCGAAGAAATTGAATTGACATGTGAAAGGGATATTGCTAATGGATGATTTCGCAAAAGAAATTGCACAAACGTTGTCTGATTATACCGATGAAGTGACAGAAGGACTGCAGGAAGCACAGAAGGATGTTGCCAGGCAAAGCCGAAAGCGTCTGAAATCTGACAGTCCAGTTGGCGACTATGCAGGCGGCGGTGATTACGCCAAAGGGTGGCGCGCTAAAAAGATTAGGAACGGCGGTTATGTTGTTCACAACAAGACAGATTACCAACTTACACATTTACTTGAATACGGACATGCAAAACGCGGTGGTAGCGGGCGCGTAAGAGCATATCCTCATATACGAAAAGTGGAGCAACAAGCTATTGACGAATACCAACGCCGCGCAGAAAAGGTGATCCGTGGATGACCCTAAAAGAGTTAGTATCAATTTTAAGGCAATCGGGCTATCCGGTTGCCTATTCTCATTTTGATAACCCGCAGGAGTTTCCATATATAACGTATCTGACTGCTTTATCGAATAACTTCCACGCTGATGATTCGGTTTACCAGAAAGTTGATACGGTGCAGATTGAGTTATACACGGACAAAAAGGATTTACAAGCAGAAAACACAGTCGAACAATTATTGAATGAAAATAATCTGTCTTATGAAGTGACAGAAAACTATATTGACACTGAAAGAATGTTCCAAAGAATTTACGAAACAGGAGTGATATGAATGGCTAACAAAGTGAATTTTGGTCTAAAAAATGTACATTATGCACCAATTACGAATGACGAAACAACAGGCGAACGAACTTATGGATCACCGATCGCTATTCCCGGAGCAGTCGAACTCTCCCTTGAACCACGTGGGGATATGGCTGAATTTTATGCTGATGACATGCTGTATTACAGTGCCCAAAATAACCAGGGGTATGACGGAACATTGTCAATTGCAACAATCCCGGAAAAATTCTCTATTGACGCGCTGGGAGAAGAAAAAGACGAGACAGACATGGTGTTGACAGAAATTCAGAAGAATCAAGGGAAACCATTTGCGCTGATGTTTGAATTTGACGGTGATGTAAAGGCGACGCGTCATGTCATGTATTATTGCACGGCAAACCGCCCTACAGTAACCGGAGCAACACGAACGGATTCACTCGAACCTAGTCCGAATGAGTTGACGTTTATTGCAACGGCTCGGTCTGGCGATTATTACGTTAAAACAAAAACTACCACGAATACAACGGCAGAGGTTTATGATGCGTGGTACGATGCTGTATATGAAAAAACCACAACGGCATCTTAAGGCGGTGAATTAATTGGAAAAAACACTCACAATTGACGGTAAACAAATAACGTTTAAATCAACGGGTGGAACAGCGCGGCGATACCGCAATCAATTCGGACGCGATTTATTTGCCGATTTGATGAAAATGTACCCACTAATGGAATTGCAAAAAGAGGGAATCAGTACGGAAAACCTTGACTATGAAACACTTCAAACTATTGATTTTTCAGTATTCGAGAATATCGCGTGGTCGCTTGCCAAAACGGCAGACAGCAATATTCCTGACCCAGATTCATGGTTTGATAGTTTTGATGAGTTTCCAATCATGGACATCTTCCCAGAATTGCAGGAACTCATCGAGAAGTCATTACAGACTAAAAAAAAGTAAAGGAAGGGGAATCGGGCGGTGATCCACTCACTACCGATTCTCTTTTATATGCTTGCAAGACAGCCGGGCTTGATTATGAAGATATTGACAATATGGCTATTGGATTCTGTCTTGATTTTATAGATGAGTATGTCGAGCAGAATAAGCCGGAGGACAAGAAGGTTAAACAGGCTAGGCAGTCTGATTTTGATTCCTTCTAAAAGGCAGGTGAGGACATGGCTAAACGCATAAAAGGTATCACGATAGAGCTTGATGGCGAGACAAAGGGGTTAGACAAAGCATTATCCGGCATCAACAAGAAATCCCGTGATTTACAAGGTGAGTTGCGCGACGTGGAAAAGCTTTTAAAGTTTAATCCTGGCAACAGTGACCTTATACGGCAAAAATATGACTTGTTAGCTGAGCAGGTTGAGACAACATCCGACAAACTCGATCAACTTAAACAAGCTCAGTCACAGGTTGAACAGCAGTTCAAAAGTGGAAAAATTGATGGTCAACAGTATCGTGCATTCCAGAGGGAAATAACCGAAACCGAAAGTAAACTTGACCACTTTAGAGGTGAAGCTAATAAAGCCTTTGACCAGATAGAAACGCAGGGCGCGGTCAAGGAAACTGGAAGGCTAGGAAAAGCATTTGATCGGGTATCTAAAAAAGCCCAGGACATGAAAAGTGACATAAGAGATGCTACATCAAAAGCAGGAGCTGCAGCAGGCGCGGCGGCTGGTGCTGCATTAGCTGGCGTCGGAGGGCAACAAGACAGCGCCAGACGGTTGGCGAGAGTTCAAACTTCTGCTGATGCGGCAGGTGTAGATATATCAGTAGCAGAACAAGCGTACAAAGACCTTATTGCCGTAACAGGTGATGCTGATTCGGCGAGTGAAGCAGTTTCAAACCTTCTGTCAAGCGGCGTTGACGGAAGCAATTTATTAGATTATGTAGACCAAATAAACGGCGCATTTATTAATTTTAATGGAACGTTACAAGCAGAGGGTATCGCTGATGGGATTCAAGAAACATTTGCGAGCGGTGAAGCAGTCGGTCCATTTATGGAACTACTGGAACGCGCCGGAGTTGATATAGATAATTTCAATAAAAAATTAGGTGAAGCAAAGAGCGCGGGTGAAGGCACAAACTTCATTCTTGACACACTCGCTGAAAATGGCTATGGGAAGTTACTTGAAAGGTATAAAGAACTTAACCCAGAAATAGCAGAACAAGGAGAATCCCAAGCAGAACTGCAATCAAGTTTAACCAACCTTGCGACAGCCCTAACGCCTCTGCTTACAACGATAACCGATCTTGTAAACAAAGTGGCAAATTGGGCCGAAGAAAATCCGCAATTAGTTAAAACGTTAGTAATGATCGCGGGCGTTGTTGGCGCTTTGGTGGGTGTGTTTACAGCATTGGCGCCGATTTTCACAGCACTTTCAGCTCTGTCAGTAGCTCTTGGTATAGGCATGGCCCCATTGGCAGGAATTATAGCTGCTATTGTTGCTGTTATAGGAAGCTTGGTCGCAGGCGGTATACTCTTAATCAAAAACTGGGATACAGTTAAAGCCGCCGCTATGGTTACATGGGAAGCTATTAAAATGACCTTTCAAACTGTATGGCAATTTATCAAAGCTATGATAATAACCACATGGAACACAATACAAACATTTCTGATCGTCGGTTGGAACTTTATCAAAACAACAGCGCTTGCCATATGGACGGCAATTAAAATCGGAATACAAACTGTATGGAATGGTATAAAAGCAGTGACTATGACCGTGTGGAATGCAATAAAAGGATTTATTACCGGGTTATGGAATGGCATTAAAAGCACTGCATCATCAGTATTTAACGGAATCAAATCAGCTATAACCGCAGTTTGGAATGGTATTAAATCTGTTTCATCGAGTGTTTGGAATGGCATTAAAGGCACACTCACCGGCATATGGGATGGTTTGAAATCAAACGTCTCAAGCGCATTCAACACAATCAAAGACACTATCAGCGGCGTGTGGGATAGTGTTAAATCCTCCACAGATGACATATGGGATGGTATTACCGACAGTGTAAAAGGAGCTGTTAACGGTGTTATTGGTGCAATAAACGGCATGATAAATGCGCTAAACAACCTTGATATAACATTACCTAAAATACCAGATTGGGTTCCCGGCATGGGCGGCAAAGGCGGCGGTTCGATCGGCTTTCCCAACATCCCTAACATTCCGAAACTCAAAAGAGGAACAAACTATGTCGATGATGAAGGCCTGGCATACCTGCATGAAGGTGAAGCGGTTGTGCCAAAACGCTACAATCCTGCAGCTGGCGGCGGTGATATGGGCGAATTAGTACAAGCCATCAACAATTTGGCTGGCCGTGATGTTGTGCTGGCCGTCAATGATCGTGAAATTGCAAGGGCAACAGGTGGTGCTATGGCGGTTGAATTACAAAATATGAAAGTGAACAGTTCAAGAGGAAGGGGGATAAGAGGATGAATGAATCAGACGTATTAATTAATGACACAAACATCAAAGAGTATGGTCTACGTTTGCGACCAGAACATGAACATCCTTCCCCTGAAACAAGTGAAACCACAATAGACATCCCTGGTCAAATCGGTGCGCTGCCTGTGAAATCGACAACGGGAGTAAGGACGTTTAGTTTACCGTTAGGCGTTATACCGCAAGAAAATAAGTACCAATTGCAACGAAAAATACGAGCATTCACAAATGTTTTGTTTAATGAATTCGGCAGAACAAAAAAGGTTAAACTTCAATTCGGATATGAGCCGGATAAGTTCTATATGGTCAAACTCAACAGCACAATATCACCTGAAAGATTAGTGAAATTAGGCATGTTTGATTTGTCGTTTGTAGCCCACGATTCACGCGCTTATTCAAACGCTAAAAATACAGAAATAACGTGGGGAAGCAAAATAATTACGTTTGAGTACGATTATTTATTAGGACACAAGACACATACAGACGTTGATATAACAAATCCGCAAACGCTGATTTACACAGTACAAGGTCTAGCAATTAAACCAACAATCGAAATCAGCGGTAGTGCTGATTCATTGTCAATTAATACAAGCAATTACGCTATTAACCTACCTTCTTTTTACAGCGAACATTGGGTAATTGACTGCCAAAAGTATATCGTCTCCCGGAACGGTTCAAATGCTTTTAATGATGTGAAATTACGTGAGTTTCAATTGATGCCAGGTGAAAATCCTATTGAAATCACAGGAAGTAATATTGATGTGTCAATGCGCTTAACATATCGAGATAAATGGATGTGATGATATGACGACAGTTAAAGTGTTGAATAAACCAAAAACCGTTAAATTGATGAAAGCAGAAGTCCATACCGATTTTTTCTTTGTTTCACAAGACCAAGTAACGCCAGTTAATAAGGAGGGATGATAATGCCGGCGAGTTTCAGCGTCAAAGCCGGTGACACCAAAGAGCCTTTAATGTTACAGCTTTTGAACGGCGGCGAACCGGAAAATTTATATGATTGTCGTGTTAGGTTTTATTGCACTAATGGCATCAAAGGTGATGCAGAAATACGAGATGAAGAAAACGGAATCGTGTGGTATGTATTTAGTGAAAACGAAGTGTCTGATGTAGGTATATATAAAGCTGAATTTGAAGTGATTTATCCAGATTTTCATACACAGACATTTCAACAGATATGATTGCAAAAGCTGAAAGCTATGGATTAGAATCTACTGTTCTGTATTTTGAGTACCTTGTTCAAAAAGGTAAATTACAAATGTAATACTCAACTAACTGATATCGAGATCGGAATAACACAAGCGCTCATAACGGGCGCTTTTTCTTATGAAAGGAAGTGATTTAATGGCCGAATTAATACAAGAAACTGACTCACTTAATAAAGGTAGAGTTAAGTTAAATAACGCCATCAATGATGCCGAAACTGCCAGGAATACATCAGAGAACGCGGATGATAAAGCAGATCAGGCATTGTTTAATTCAGAATCTACACAAGACCAATTAGACCAGGTTGTCATAGATGGCGATTCATCAGTCGAAGCAGCACAAGCCCGTGTGGATGTAAATGGAGAATCACACCAAACACTTAAAGAACGAATTGATGATGATTACAGCGATTTGCTACAAGTCGATGAACAAATAGGAACAACCACATTCACGCGAACAAACGGATTGGTCAGTCAAATAACAACGCCAACCAAAGATGTCACATTCACACGTGATGCTGATGGTGTGGTTACAAGTATTACTGAAGTCAAAGCAAATAAAACAGTCGAAACAACATTTACTCGTGATTCAGACGGCGTTGTACAGTCTATCGATAAGGTGGTGGTTTGATGTTTACAGAGATTTTGAATAGTTTTTTGAATGTAAGGAATAAGGTTAAAGACATTAACGGTAATTGGGTTGACCAAACCAAACTGAAAGAAACACAAACAACAGCGCACGGTTCACAAATAGCTATGACGAATGGTGATGTGCCGGTTTTCGAGATTTGGGATAAGAAAGTCATTATTGATTCTTTTGAATGGTCTCCTTCAAGTGGCGCACGTACAGCCCCAATGTTGAGTGTTGAACAGGGTGTTATGCATGAAACCAATAATCAGATATTAAATACAATATCGTCCGGTCAATCTTATTACAGGGCGACAGCATTACGTTTATACGAGGACAAACACGATTATTTTGAAACCACTGAATACAATGTAGCCGATTCCCGGTTTAAAGTAATTTTGAAAAAACCAATCATATTGCCGGTGGGCGGAAAACTGATATTCCGTTCAGTTATCACACCAGAAACGGGCGATATCGTTACTTATCATGTCAACTATCGAATTATTGAGGGTTAAAGCATGATTAATATACCGTATAGTTTTCAAGGGACACTGGAGCAACAAAGTTATAATACAATAATCAACCGCACCAAACGTTTTGATAAATGGCGCACAATTGGTAAGGATTCAAGCGGTAACTATGATTTATATCTCATCGAATTGGGCGATCCGTCTAAACCGGTTATTATGTTGAATGGTTCAATGCACGGTACTGAATACTGGGGAACACTTTATAGTATGGAATTCATGGAACAATTACGCGACAATTCCTTCCCTGATAAAGGGTTTAGAGATATGTTACTGAATCATTTTTGTATTGCCTATGTGCCTGTTTTAAACCCGTGGGGATTTGACCGGACACCGCCATTTATCCGCACTACACAATATCGTTATACGTCCACGGGCGCAGAACTGAACAGCGACTTTCACCCTGACAGGATGAATGAGCCGGAGACGTGTCATTTAGTTGCTGAAATGCAGAATTATAGACCGTTCGCTTATTTGGATATACACATGTTTTCAAGCGGCTATGATGTCGCGTGGGGGAACAATTTAATATTAGGTCATGGACAACATGCAACAGATAATGTCAGGGAAGAGTGGGCTAGGTCGTGGGAGAATTACACAGGAGAAGCAGTTTCCCGCTGGCGTCCGACTGATAACTGGACAAACTCTGGACTTGCTAGAGCGCATGCAACAAGAATTAGCAACCCATACACACCGGAAACATTATCCTATATCACTGAAATATTAAGGCCAACTAATGATACACCAGATTCAGAATTATTATCACCTGAACAGATTTATAACTATGGTTTTGGTAGTCTGTATTTGTATTTTAAAACATCAATTGACTATTTCCAAAAAAACGCAGAATTACCATCTATTCCATCTAATCCTAGTCCTAAATCGGATTTTCACGGGTTGGTTGTCAAAGGTCAGAGTAACAATGAACTAGGCGTGCTAGAAAATGCTTATAATGTATCAATAAAGAGGACTGTCAATGAGGTGTGGACAGCCTCTTTTAGTTTGCCGTTAAGCGATCCAAAAAATGAATTTTGTAGACATTTTAACTATATAGACATTACAAGTCCATCTGGTCGGTACATGGGCTTATATCGCATCATGCCAGCGGAAACAAGGAAATCAGCATCAGATGAGAGTATTACGTATGAGTGCGAACATGTTTTATCGACGTTGCTAGATGATGTGATAGAAGGGTATCATCAGTTCACGAATTACAATACGAGCTATGTATTACAATCAATACTGGATTTGCAGGAAACCAAACACTGGCAATTAGGTGAAATTGAATTCGAGCGTTATTTTCATTACAGTTTTGAGAACGAAAACGGGTTGCTTGCACCGTTATTAAGTATTCCGCAGCCGTTCAATGAAACATATGAATTTACATTCGACACAACAGTTTATCCGTGGAAATTGAATCTTGTTAAATCATCTAATGATGTTAAAGCAGAAATCAGATGGGGGCACGATATGATTGATTTTAGCGAGGTATCTGACCCGTCTGAAATCGTTAATCATATTATTCCCAAAGGCAGTGGTGAAGGTGTTAATCAGCTTACAATTGAGGATGTTAATAACGGTGTTCGCTATTTGGAAAACGCAGCTTCAATTAGCGAGTGGGGAAAACGTAAATATATCTGGATTGATAAGCGTTTTGATGATGCATCCACGCTGAAAGAAAACGCACAATCATTATTAAAACAGTGGAAAGACCCAAAAATCAGCTTTGATTTGAACACAGTTGATTTGTCTGTATTGGAAGAAGAAAACGATGAAACTTATTTTATACAGCATGATCAAACAATAGAAGTTGAAAGTCCGGTTAAACCATTGGCGCGACCGTTAAATGGCGTGACTCGTATTATCGTTGATGATAAAGAGTATGAAGCCCGGATTATCAGCGAGGATATAGCGGATTTATTCAATGAGCATGATGTTAGTTATGAGATTAATAATAAACTGGATGATATTGCTACAACGCAGGCTAATTTGGAAAGGAAACAGCAGGTGAACGAAGCGTATAGTCAAGGGGCGACTAATATTATGGCTATACCAATACAGGACAATGCGGATGCTAATCATCCATTGATATTGCCGTTTGTAATTGATGATGATGTGGTTAATGTCAACACGCTAGATTTATGGTTTGAAACAAAAGAATTCAGGGCATACAGCACAACTACAGAAGGCGGGGGCGCAATTGTTAAGTCCACTAAGGGAGGTGGGGGAACAACCGAATCCACAACGTCAGGTGGTAGCACAGAAGCAACAAGTTCATCCGGTGGCGGCACATCAAAAAGTACGGCAAACGGAGGCGGAAGTTCGCAAACAACATCGACGCAATCGTTTGGTGAGTTGTCAGTGGAATCAGAACCCCCGACGTCGCCAGATCATGATGGGCATAGACACAGAGTTGTTATGGATGGTGATTATTGGAACCATTCTCATTCGGTTGACGTACCATCCCATTCGCACTCTTTTTCTGTTCCGAGCCATACGCACAGTGTTAATATACCGTCACACAGTCACAATGTAACAATTCCAGACCATACACATGAGATAGAGTTGCCAGATCACTCGCACGATGTTCGTCATGAGATAGTCACGCTTAACGAAAAGCCATCATCTGTACAAATAAAGGTAGATGGAAACGTTGTGAGTTTTTCCAATACAAGTGGTGACAGAATTGATTTATCTAATTACATCGAAAAGAATAACAACGGAAAAGCAACACGAGGCAAGCATGAAATTGAAATATTGCCAAATTCACTAGCGAGAATTGAAGCTAATCTTGTATTAAGACTGTTCATACGCTCCCACATTGGAACCACAATATAACTTGCATATTTTTGAAAAGTGTGTATTATATATGTTAAGGGATAGGTAAGCGCAACCGAAAAGGATGTACCCGCATCCCTTCCCCTAATTTTAAACGGGTGACTGTGGGAGGTCTTATGATGAAGAAATTAATTGCAAGTTTAGCGACAGTTGGTGTTATTGGCATAGGTGGTGTTTTTGCTATGAGCCAAACAAGTGGAGAACCTAAACAAGAAATAGAGACTGCATCAGTAAATGAGACAGAGGAGACAAAAGAAATTCCAACAGCAAGAACAGTTGATACGGGCCCTAATATGCCGTGGGAGCATTTTGCTACCGAATTAATTAAAGAACATCAAAATAAAGGCGAAACGGTTTATCTTTGGTCTGATGCAAAAGCGTTAGAAGATTCAATTATAGAAACGATTGATTTTCCAATTCATGAAGATTCATCCACAACAAGAGAAGGACTACTCGTAACGAAAGCTAAATATTTAAACCTATTTATAAATGAAGTTAGCCAGTATGTAGATAAGCCGGATTATTTTGATAAAATGCAAGAAGTAAAAACAGCATTGAACAACGTGGAATCTGATAAAGCTAAAAACTTAATATCAGAAGCAAAGCAAATCAGAGGATCCCAATAGGGTTCTTTTTTATTATGCAGACAGCGCCGAATAGGGCGCTATTTTTATGTAGGCGGGGCGAGCATGCGCCCCTTCCACGCTTGCAGGGGTTATGCAGCGTGGTTTTATATAATACGAGAATTTATTTATTTTGCAGGGGGTCAAATTAACCTCTCTCTTGTTAGGAGGTAAAAAGTGGGTGAAAACAACGTGGAACTCGTTGAGCAAAACGTACAGCACATATCAGAGGATGTGCGGGCACATGGGAAGAGCATACGAAACCACGAGTCACGCATCTATCAGCTTGAATCGAACATGCAGATGACGCAACAAAGTGTTCAGCATACGAACGAAAAAATAAGCGACTTGACATCGAGCTTCAAAACGCTTGAACAAAAACTTGACCAAGACCGGGAAGACTTACAGAAAGACCGAGAAGAAAGACAACGAAACGAAATTAAACAGTTAGAAGATTATAAACACTCAGTATCAACGAATATGTGGAAAATCGGCGGCACAATCGTTGCAACGATTGTTGCAGGCATGGTCGCTGTTATTTTATGGGGAGGTATTTAAGTGAAAAAAGTAAATTGGAAAGTACGTTTACGCAATAAAAAATTCTGGTTGGCATTAATCCCGGCTGTATTGTTGGTGGTCCAAATCATTTCTGAATGGTTTGGATATGAACTGCCAGCAGATGTTATCAGTCAGGAAGTAGCGGGGTTAGTTAATGCTGTTTTTGCGGTGTTAGTGATTTTGGGTATTGTTAATGATCCTACTACTGAGAATCTGTCGGACTCTAAGCAGGTTATGAGTTATCGGAAACCTAAACGGGAGGTTAAGTAATATGGCTACAGTTTATTTTGACGCAGGGCACACACGAAACACTTTCGACCGCGGCGGTGGTAAAGGTGTTCGCAGGAACGGCCGTTCATATGAAGAACATGACAGCAATATTGACATAGCCGAACACGCGGAAAAGATTTTAAAATCACATGGTTTTGATGTCCATATTACCAGTCAATCCTACGCAAGCAGTGAAAGTCTGACAAGCCGAACAAATGAAGCAAACCGCGCAAACGCTGACTTACTTGTATCCATTCACGCAAATGCGGGCGCGTCATCGGCTAATGGTGCATGTATTTTCCACTGGCCGACATCAGAGGACTTTGCTAATATATGGGCAAATCAGTGGGAAGATGCTGACACAGGTGTTGGTCTACATGGTAACGGTAAACACGCTGTCAGGGTTGGGACATGGACTAACCTCCACATGGTCAGAGAAGCGGCTATGCCTGCTTATTTGATTGAACATGGTTTCATGACTAACGACCATGACTTTGATTATATTTTTGGTAGTAAAAAAGACAGTTACCGCAAACAATGTGCTGAGGTAATCGCGAAATCTGTTTGTGAGTATTTTGGTGTGGATTATAAGGGAGGTAGTACCTATACCCCTAATCATCAAGAGAAGTCACACACAGTCAGTAATAACGTTGATTGGGTAGGCACAGACGACAAAGGAAAAGAATTAATTATCACTGGTTCGTACGTCAATTATTACGACACTCAGCGCTGGAGCAATCCCACAGGCGCCAAGAAACGCGGCTACAAATGGGAAATTGATAACCTATACAAGGTCAATGGCAGCTTACAATATCGTGTGCAGGACGAAAACAACGATTTATATTTTACCACTGGTCGCAGTGATCTTGTTAAGGTTGGTGGTGAGTATACAAAAGATGAATCAAGCGGTGGATCCAATCCTGCTCCGAAATCCGGTGAAGGAATCGTTGATTACATGAACAGAATCGGTATGGATTCATCATATAGCAATAGGTCAGACCTTGCTGCACAATACGGTATCAACGGTTATCAAGGAACTGCTTCACAGAATATGCAACTACTTGATTATATCAGCGGTTCAGGAAGTGGATCCGGCAAATCAATCAGTCAAATGGCTAACGAGATTATTCGAGGTGAACATGGCAGCGGTCATGCCAATAGAAGGCAGTCGCTTGGCATCAGTAAATCGCAGTACGAAAAAGTTAGAAAAGAAGTAAATAAGCGACTTTAAAATAAATTAAACTAAAATTAATGTGCAGTGGTACGGCAGACCACAAAATAAGGCCAGTAAGCCCGTGGGTGTGGAAAGCTCACGGGTGTTTTTTTATATTGCTTCAACCTCCGCCGGACTATCCCAATCACACATTTCTGATTCATCTTCTAATGCCTGCCAGTAATCAACAACTTCCCATTTTACTTCATATTCATTACCTTCTTGGTCAATACCTAAAGCCCTGTAAATAGGTTTTTCATCCGCCGGACCGTCAATGTATGGCTGTTGTGATATAGCAATTTCTGTTTCGTTTTCTTTAACCGATCCGTTTTCGTTTTTAGCAAGTGTCATAACTGCCCAATCGTAATCTTCTTTGTTCACCTTGTGTGGGATATATCCTTCTCCGCCTTCGTTTACCAAGTTGTTATATCCTTTTTTCCATTCTTTAATTTCTTCTTTAGTCATCAGTTTTTCAGCGTTTCCAGCATCTTCAATTATTTTTTCTGCAACTTCGACTTCGCTAACTTCTTCTGTTTCCTGATTCAAAAGTTCTTGTTCCATTTCTTTAATCGTGTTATTGATTTCTTCTGCAACTTCCGATCCTTGTGTTTCTGCTTTACCTACAATTGATCTTTCACCAATGATTGTTGCTTTGCTTGCGTCGGTCACAATTTTTCCGTTTGGAGCAACGATTTCAACCGTGCTTTCCGCAATTGTTTCTTCACCGTATTTTTGTCCGTCTGCCACTTTATCCTGAACTTTCGTTTCAACTGTGATTTTCGCTGTTGCTTTGCCAAAGTTTACGTTTTTTACTAACATTTTAATTCCTCCTTTTTTTGTTTTTGCCTTCCCTTGATGTCTAACTACATTATAATACATGTATTAGATAGTTGCAAGGGGTAAACTAAAATTCTTTTAACTTTTTTTCAATCAATTCATTGAGTATTTCCAAATCGTCTTTTTCAGCGTATTTATTGATAAATGTCTTCGCAGTAGACCGATAAGAAAGTTTTCGTTTTTGTTCCTTGTTCTTATCAGCCCATCTTTTGTTATACTCTTGTTGTTTATTTATCATTTAATCACCCTTCCTTGTTTGACTGTAACTACATCATAATACATGTATTAGGTAATTGCAAGGGGTAAGTCAAAACTTTTTTAATAAATTTTATTCATACAATTCCGTAACCTCACACCCCAACAATTCAGCCAATTTAACAGCCTTATCAAACGGAATCATGCTCCGGCCATGCATCCAATTGGAAAGTGTATCTTTGTTTACACCTAACTTTTCTGCTATATATCCCTTCTTCAATCCACTTTCTTTTATCCGTTCATCAATCAATAATTTCATTTTTATCACCTGCATTAATATTCCACGCTGATTAATAAAAATCCTTTAATAAAAATATATTTCCGCAATTTTTATGTATATTTTCCGTACAAACTGACTATACTATGAATACAACAGAATATACAGATGCATATTGAGATGCATATCGAAATTCACATGCGCGTAATCCCCAAACCACTTTTACCTTTCCCCTTTATTATGAATTATCGCTGATTGATTATTTCAATCTATCAAACTACTGATATAACAACATCGGAATATGCATTTGTATAAAGATGACATGAAGGGAGATTTGCATATGGATTTCGTTATTGGCGGGAGCTTGGCCGCATTTTCGATTTATGCTGCTGCTAAATGGCAGAAGTCCGATAAAGATAAAATACAGCATACGTTTCGTAATGTGGGTTACACCGTTAAAGATCATGAACCCAAATTATTTAAAACCCACAAATCAGATAACTCCACTCTTTACACTTATCATGTCCCATATGGTCTAATTGATGACGATGAATTAAACGTACTGGATAAAGTGTTAAATAAACCCGTCAATGTATCGTTTGTAAATGGCAAACTGCACATCAGAGTTTACAAAAATAAGATTCCAGTAAGAATTAAATATGATTGGAACAAAACCGATGACTGGACCGTTCCAATCGGTCAATCACACGATCAATTCATATCACATGATTTTGATAAAATCCCACATATGGCCATATCCGGCATGACGCGTCAGGGGAAAACCGTACTGCTTAAACTTATCTTTTCACATCTTATTCATAATCACCCTGATGACGCGGAATTTACAATCATTGATTTAAAAGGCGGGCTTGAATTTAACCGCTTCTCTAATCTGGAGCAAGTCAATGCGGTTGCAAGTGATGTATTTGAGGCGAAAGAGGCACTCACAAGCGTTTTAAATCAAATAAGGAATGATATGTACTGTTTTAAATCAAAAGGCTATACAAACGTTTTAAACACTAATATAAGCAATCGTAAATTTATCATCGTGGATGAAGGTGCAGAGCTTACACCAGGTTCTCACTTGTCAAAAGAAGAAAAGCAGGACTACCAATATTGCCAGAATGCTTTATCAGAAATTGCAAGAGTTTCCGGGGCCTTGGGCTATCGTCTCATTTTCGCTACACAATACCCTACGGCTGATACATTACCGCGGCAAATCAAACAAAATGCCGATGCTAAAATCAGTTTCCGGCTTCCAACTGAAACAGCTTCCCGTGTGGCTATTGATGAGAAGGGGGCGGAAACGCTGGCGAATGTAGGTAGGTGCATTTACCGCACACACGAACGGCGTGAAGTGCAATCTTTGTTTGTGGACGACAACGACATTAAGGAGAGGTTGAGTGTATATGATGCTCCAAGAGCGAAAGAAAACAGCGAGACACGAAAAGATTATGTCCAGTTTGGATGAATTGACGTATGCCACGCGCCGACAATTGCAAGTCATTAATAACCTGAGCGGTGACAGAAACGCTCACAGAATCCTTCACGATATGGAAAGAGATAGATTGATTTCAAGCATACGGAAAGAGCAGAAGATTTATTATCTGACCAATACAGGAAAACAACAAATTGGCAGCAGTCAGGCCGAATTAAAGCAATCGTGGGTTACACATGTTTTGATGCGGAATGACCTCTATATCGAATTGGGTATGCCTGGTGATTGGCGCAAGGAAGTGCCTGCCAAAATTAATGGTGAAATGCTGCTGATACCAGATGCCATGTTCACACGGAATGGCGAAAGTCACTTTGTGGAGATTGACAACAAGCAAAAGATGCAGACTAACATTGAGAAAATAAAAAAGTATAAAAAATTAAGTGATGCTGTATTCGGACAATTAAACCACACACCAACTTTAATATGGTATTCGTTGTCTGATATTCGGAAAGAAAAATTAAAGTCAGCGTGTGAGAGGTATGGAGTTAAGTTTAAAATATATTGAAACTTTTTCCATAGTCAATTAGTATTAGAGTGTAAAAGGGGGAGACGGAATGAATTGGAAAAAGGTATTAATAACAATGGGAATTATTGTTATGGCATTTTTTGCAACGATTGTTGTTATATTGATTGTAGACATATCGAATGATCCAGAAGTGGCGGCGCACGAAACCATAAAAGAAGTTGATGACGGAGCTATGATGAGAGTGTATGTCTACACCGAAGCAACTAAAGAGGATGAACTCGTAACACTAGCTGAGGAAATCAAGAAAAATTATTCAGAAGAAGTTGTGTGGGTATTCTTTAGTGAAATGGAAGAACCACACGTGAGTATAGGTAACATTTCTTTTAAAGATGGTGAAATGGAAGTGAGTATGGATTGAAGGGGAATAAAACCCCTTCTTTTTTATTCCGTGGTAACAAATTGGTAACATCAATCTAAAATAATACACTTATCCCAATTTACCATGATATGCTTTAACCATTGATATTATGCCTTTTTATTTAACAATAAAATAATAACAAAACCATCCAATAGATTCCCACCGTCTCCACCAATACATACGTTGGTGGTTTTTATTTGTTATTTTTTATTAAGGTTAATGTATATACGGATATGACTAATGCCATAATGGAAATGAAAAGCGAAATCCAAAGCATGTTATCACTTCTTTCCTTGCGTATTTTTCATAAATGAATTACAATTAGAATAGAATATGGGAGGAGAGGAATTAATCCTCTCCTGGGTTAGTAGGACTTTCTCCGTGTATGGGAGAGTCCTTTTTCTTTTTCCGTCTTGTTAAAATGACGGCTGTCAAGTTAATAACAGCGATTGTCAAATTAATGACGGACGTTAAAAAATTAACCACATCTCCATATCTGCTCACCCCCTTTCTGCAAGGGGTTATATTTATTTTACCATAAAAATCAAAAAAGAATATCCTTTTTTCAGAAAATTGCAATCCACTGTGCTACAATTAGTGTAGGGTTTGGTGAACCTCTCCACCTAAATCCAAGATTTTGATGGAGCTTCCCTATTCACGGACGATAGCTTTGTTCTAAAGAACCGAGTCTTACATCATCTCCAAGGGCTTTGTTTATACTGATCGGACAGGACCTTGCCCTACAGTTGGAACAAATTTATTTATGCAGTTGGACTCAGATCAAAAAGAGCCAGTCCAGCTGCTTCAATATTGATGGCCGCATTATGGTCGCGGTCTAAAATGGTCCCGCATGACTTGCATACATGGGTTCTGACGGACAGAGACTTTCTCACGCGCGCCTTACAGCCGGAACAGTCCTGACTGGTATAATGCGGTTTAATGCTTACGAGCTTGCCACCATTATTGTTGCACTTGTAGTCGAGCATATTACCAAAAGCACCCCAGCCTGCGTCATGAATCGACTTTGCCAAATGACGATTTTTCACCATATTTCGGATCATCAGATCTTCTACAAAAACAAATTTATAAGTCTTCGAAAGCCGGTAACTTAGCTTATGGAGAAAGTCACGACGCTGATTTGCAACTTTTATGTGCAGCTGCTGCACGTTTTGACGTTGTTTCTTCCAGTTATTTGAGCTTTTTTTCATGCGGGAAAGTTTCTTTTGCGCTCGCTTCAATTTCCTTTCTACTTTTAAGAGGAACTTTGGATTTTCGATTGTCGTCCCATCGGATAGGACGGCAAACTTTTGAATACCAACATCAATGCCTGTTGATTGGACAGGGAACTCAACCGTTTCGTTTACGTGTCTTTCAACACTGAATATCGCAAACCAACGATGACCCTGACGTTTGATGATGACTTGTTTCACTTTTCCTTCCAACGGGCGATGAAAATTCACATACACTGCGCCAAGCTTTGAAATAAGAAGATGATTGCTCTCGTCTAACGAAGCAGCGTAACGCACATCGCGTCGTTTGACTTCACCGGTTGTCTTGTTTTTTACATGTCGATTTTCTATCCCAAATTGTGTAAATGTCAGTGAGTTATAATCTTTGTGTTTTTTGAGTTTTGGATAACGTGCACGCCCTTCAAAAAAGTTCTTGTATGCGCGTTCCAGACGGAAGAATACCTCCTGCAATGGTTGCGACGGCATTGTCTTAAGAAATGGGATCTTTTGTTTATCTGCTTTTTGCTGTTTTTGTAATTGCGTTCGGGACAGCCCCATCTGGTTCTTTTGGTAAAAACGCTGTTTATCCAAAAGAGCGGAATTGTACTGCTGACGACAAATCGATAGCCAACTATCCAATAGTTGCATCTGTTCTTCGTTTGGAAACATTTCATATTTATAATTCATGCGCACCAGCATTTGTTGTCACCGCCCGAACGTTTGATATATTCTCATTATATCAAACAAATGTTCCCTTGTCTAGAATTTTTAGTTTTTTCATAACAATAAAGCACCGATTCATCCCCCACTAAATCACAGATTTTGAAGGGGACTTCTCGGCAAATCTGTTAAGAAGAGGGTGATACCTTGCCTGCTATTCAATTTAATGATCAAAAAGAACAAGAGATTACCAAATCTTTCTACCAGGATTATCAGACGGTACAGAATGCGCTATTTTTACATTTATTGGAGAAAAACACGCAATTGAGTGAACCTGTTCTCTTTGATAAATCACAAAAAATACTCAATCGTATATTGTTACTCTGTTTTTGCGAAGATTATCATCTGTTATCGATGAAATCGTTCAGAAAGATTTTACAAAATGAGCAACATATATTTAATACGGATGGAAAACAGCTTTGGGAGAAATCGAAAAGTCTGTTCCGTTCATTTGGAGAGAGTCTGGCTGATGCCGCAATCAGTAAATTTTTTCAAGAAGATACTTTTTTAACTCAACTGACTCTCAAAAATAATATTTTCCCCGCCTTTAAAACAATTACTGCTTATGATTTTGCCTCAGACTTTGATATCAATGTATTTGGCTATGTTTTTGAGCATACGATTAATGATATGGGCAAACGGAAAAAAGATGGTATATTTTATACGTCTTCTGATATAACTAGACTGCTGCTCGAGGAAACATTGCTGAATTGGGTGAACGACCGAAAGAATGAATTGTATGAAAGCTTTACCGGGGCCGAAAAAGTTACTGAATTTAACCGTAAATTACTGCAG